>JAZQXA010000030.1:0-27208 GCA_045632605.1 Candidatus Flemingiibacterium sp.
CCGCAGTCAACATTAGGAGTGTATTCAGGTCTGTGCTTACCTCTGAGGATAGTAGCTGCGAGAACAGCGGTCTTGCCAAGGGGCTTGCCTGCTGCATCGATTACATACCACTTGCGCTCGAGGGTTTCCTTTTTAGCCATGTATGTGGACATAATTAGGTTTCCTTTCAAAAAATATTTACTATTTAATGAGGTTTAATCCGCCATGCGTGGGTTAGTCGCAGATATACGGACATTTCTCAACGTGCAATATTATATCATACAAGTTAATACTTGTCAATACCTTTTTCGAAAAAAATCTCAAAATTTTAATTTATATATGCATTTGCTCTTAAAATCGCTCGATTTCGCCGTTTTTTATGCATCTTTCGCAGCCGTGAGGTCATTTTTTATAACTTACTAAAGCGAAAAGAGAACGCTTTTATTCACGTTCTCTTTTATATTCATATCAGTTTCCGCCTCTTACGATAAGAGGAGCATATTCTCTCGGCTTTGCAATCGCCTTATATGCAGGACGGATAATCTTCTTTCCGGTTGCAACCTCTTCGATTCGGTGAGCACACCAACCTGCAATTCTCGCTATAGCGAAAAGCGGTGTATAAAGTTCTTCGGGTATTCCGAGCATACGGTAGACAAGTCCCGAATAAAGGTCAACATTCGCGCATATATTCTTATCAAGATTCTTGTAACGCGAATATACGTCCGGCGACAGACGTTCAACCGATTCGAGAAGCGCAAATTCACGCTCGTATTCTGTTCCCTTTGCAAGCTCTTTTGCATACTTTTTAAGCATGACCGCACGGGGGTCGGACAAGGTGTAAATTGCGTGTCCCATACCGTAAATGAGTCCGGAATGGTCGCCTTCCTCACCTCTGATAATCTTTTCAAGGAACGACGTGACCTCGTCATCGTCCTCCCAGTTTCCGACACCTGATTTGATTGCATCGAACATCTGACAAACCTTGATGTTCGCACCACCGTGCTTCGGGCCTTTAAGCGAGCCTATCGCAGATGCAATAGCCGAATAGCTGTCTGTACCGGACGAGGAAACAACGCGGCAAGTAAATGCAGAGTTGTTACCGCCGCCGTGCTCTGCGTGAAGTACAAGGCAAAGGTCAAGCAGCTTTGCTTCCGCCTCGGTGTAGCTACAGTCGGGACGCATAATACGCAGGAAGTTCTGCGCGGTGGACAAATTATTCTGCGGATTATGAATGTTAAGGCTCTCGCCGTGGAAATAGCTGCGGTTGAACGCATAAGTCTGCGCGGCAATAATCGGAAGACGTGCAAGAAGCTGCATCGACTGACGAAGCATATTTTCAAGGCTTGTTTCGTCGGGATTTTCGTCGTAAGCGTAAAGCGCAAGAACCGATGTTGCAATCTTATTCATCAGCGACGGTGTAGGCGCACGCATGATAACATCATCGGTGAATCTCGGCGGCAGAAAACGGTAAGAATCGAGGAGTGTATCAAAGTCAGAAAGCTGCTTTTTGCTCGGCAGGTCACCGAAAAATAACAGATATGCCGTTTCCTCGAAGCCGTATCTTCCCTCCTCGGTGTAACCGCGAATGAGGTCAGCGACATTATATCCACGGTAATAAAGCTCACCGTGAATCGAAATCTTATCGCCTTCATTTATAATATAACCGTGCGCATTACCAATCTTGGTTATACCCGCCATAACACCCGTACCGTCGGGGTTACGCAGACCGCGCTTGACATTATAGTTAGTAAACGCAGACGCCGGAATTGAGTAATGTTCTCTGCTTCCAGCCAAAAGCGAATCAAAAAGCTCGCTGTTTTCGGAAAGAGGCGTATTGCGCATAAACAAATTATTAAATGCTTGCTGCATGGGAATTCCTCCGCTTGGAAATTATATATTGATTATTATACCATATATTGAAAGAAAAAGCAATAGTTTTTTCAAAATATGCAAGAATTTATATAATATATTGCATTTTAAGCTCAAATTCCACCAGTTTTTAGCTATATCACGGGGGTAAATATGAATATATCCGCAGTTTCACTTGCATTATCACTTGCAATTGCATCATCGCCTGCAGAACCGCTGTTACCAATTGCACCAACAGTCACCGTTGAAGTAAACGGAACCGTAAGTGCAGTTACGGTTGAAGAATATGTTGCACGAGTAATAGCAAACGAAGTTCCGTATACATACCATGAAGAAGCATTGAAAGCCCAAGCTGTCGCCGCAAGGACATATCTTTATTACTGTCTTGAAACCGGCTCTCACCCACACAAAAGCGGCGCAGACGTATGTACAGATATCCTCCACTGCTGCGGATATATCACAGAAACACAGCTCGCGCAACGATTCGGAGAGAATTATGCAAATGAAGCTTTTGCCTCAGCCCGTCGTGCCGCAATGTCAACAAAAGATGAAATACTCACGTATAACGGCAATCCTCTGCTTGCCGTTTGGCACGCAAGCTCGGACTCTTATACAGAAAACAGCGGCGAGGTATGGTTAACCCAACTTCCATATCTATGTTCTGTAACTACGCCTGAGAATGTACAGACTTACACCGTATCCTTCCCTCTCGGTGAAGTTGAAAAGATACTGGCATCAAACGGATATCACTATAATAAAAAAACGACAGTTCGAGTAACCCGAAACAAATCAGGCCGCTGCTGTGAATTAACCATCGGAAACATAGCACTGAAAGCAACTGATGTCAGACGGCTATTTTCGCTGAAATCAACCGATTTCAGAGCTTGGATAATGAACGGCAGACTTTATTTTTACGGCAAAGGCTACGGACACGGAGTCGGCATGAGTCAGTCAGGTGCAGAGGAAATGGCACAGTCGGGAAAAACATACCGCGAAATACTTGCGCATTATTATACCGGAAGCCGCATTGAACACTGAATAAAAAACGGTCATCACAAGCGTAATACCCGTAATGACCGTTTTTCCTGTTCTCTTAATTTAAAGTTCCGTTTTTGTTAAATGGCAAAACTATTCCGTCTGCTCTGCTGACAGATAAGATTTCATATCCCCGACAAACTGATTTCCGCACCGTGCAAGTTCACCGAGAACAAGGTCAATGCCTTGTTCGGTCTTGTACCAGTTATCTTTTGTTATATTCCGGCAATGAACCGGACAAACCTTTATCTGAACACCTGGGAACGCCATCTGATAAAGCATAAGACACCGCCTTGCGTGAAATGCCTTACAGATGATAAGCGCAGTTTTTATCTCAATTCCCCGTTCGTCAGCAATTTTTCTCGAAAAGAAAGCATTATCGCGAGTATGACCCGACTTATCTTCTCCGATAATTGCTTCTGTCGGTACACCGTTTTTCAAAAGAACGTCCGTGAAAAATTCACAGTCAGATTTGTAATTCTTGTCATAGATATCCGCTTTAGCCTCAACCCCCGGCCACTTTTCAAGTTTAACACTCACTCCGCCGGCTGGTAGAAGCCATTTTGCATATCCCATACGGTAAAGCTCCGCGGAATATTCGGGCTGTTTGGGATGCAAGCCTCCGGGGATAAAAATTGCATCAACCTTTTCAGGTTCATCACAAACGAATATATAGTCAGAAATATCGGTTATAATTCTGCTTGGCATAATACTCTCCATGTCAATCAAGCTGTGAAATCTCATCCGAGAGCTTATCGTTAACCGAGAACATAAGAGTGTCACCAAATTCCATCTCAACCTCTATTTCGCTTACATTTTTCGCATAATACTTCTTTTCGTAAACTTCAAAGGGATTGCATACTTCCTTAAAGCGAACTGTATGTTTTCCGGTATATGCAGCATGAACTGTGACAAAATTGTTATTTGCATATACGCAGTCGTCCTGGCTGTTGTATATATGACAGCCTGCATATTCGGCAAGAGAGGTCAAAAGCTCACTTCTGAGAATTTTTGCCGCACAGTAAACGTGTGTTATACCGTTTGGATCCTTTTTCATTGCGAGTGCACCTTTGCCGTTGAAGCAGTAGCGTCCGAGAATCTCAGCGTCTTCATCGTCAATATATAAATATGAATACGCTAAATTCGGTTCATACAGCGGCTCAATTCCGACATTGCTTCTTGTATTTCGGTCCAGATAACCGTAAAATCTATCAATATCAGCATATCTTACTGCATTGTGAACCGGACGGGAAATTTTAAATTCGGGAATGCATATCTCCTCTTCCATTACAGTGTGAATGCCTGTCAGCTTCTCGATGTTATCAGTAGAAACACGCTTTTCACTGTCGGGATTGATGATTCCCGGAGCATAAAGCCAGATTATCATTGCTCCGTTTTTAGCGGCTTTGCTTATGATAGCCGCTCTTTCCTTGTCCGAAACCGAGAACAGATTTATCATCAGATAAACCTTATAGTCGGGCATATTTTCTTTATCCATGTCCTCGGACAAATAAAAATCAAGTCCCGTTCCGATTCGGTAAAGCTCTGAACTACGGTAATAATCAAGCATAACGCGGTTTGTATATCTTGCCACACAGTGTAAGCTGTCTGTGCTGTAGATTGCCGCAATTTCCGAGGATTTACCCCTATGATTTTTTGCCGAAAGCTTGCCGATTTTTTGCTGAATATCAAAAAGGTTATAAAAAGCCTTATCCTGATACCAGCCGTGCCCTCTGTTATCAAGATCAAACCACCATGCAAACGTGCCCTCGCAGATATTTCTCGCAAAATCTCGCTTCAGCGTTACAATAGAATCCCGCTCGGAAAACAGTCTGTGAGTAAAATGCCAAAAATCCGGCTTGCCGATATGGGTTCGCGTATCTTCTTCCGAAATGAAAATTTTATTTCTTATTCTGAAAGAATCGTGCATCGCACGCTGGGGGGTGAAACCGCCCGGCTCTCTGTTAGCATATGTTGGCGGCGTTGCAAGATAGTCGATAGCATCTGAGTTAAGCACTCTCGATGTTCCGCCGCTTGTCGGAGAATTGTAAAAATCAGTACAAGCCCAAGCAGCGAAAAAGGCACCGGTCAGCATTCCGCGCTCTTTGTAGCGTTCCTTTATAACCTTGCCGAAGCAGATGATGCTGTCGGCAGCACATGAATGCCACGCGTCATAAAAATCGGCAACGTGCTGATATTTGTCAGTATTAAGAAACAGACCGAAACACGGAGCATCATTTTCATACACATGAGGGGTAACAACGCCATTCTCTCTGGCTTCAACGAGAAAAGTTTTTTCTGTGTCGATATGCTGTCTGTCTTCCAGAGAGGGGATTATGGGATCGTCAAAGCTTGCATTTTCCATGCGCCACGACTTTTTCAGATTCTCCTCTGTTACATACTTCTCGCGGAGATATTTTGAATAGACATTTTTAAATGCCGGAGAATAGTCCGCAACACGGTTATTTTCAAAATCAATTATTGAAGTATTGAAATAATACCACTCGCAAGTACCGCCGGCACAGAAGAAGTAACCGATTATACTATCGGCAATGGAGCTTTTATCTGCTCGCTCACAAAAATCCTCAAGTGCCTTTGAAGCATCCCTCTGCCAGTTTTCAGACGCCAGCGAATAATGTCCGATATAGGTGTCAGTGTCACCTTCTGATACCATTCCCCAATACTGTGTAACCGGAATGATTCCGCCATCGCTGTAACGAACGATGTCATCCGGGTGATTTTCAACCCAATCTGTCGGAGGATGCATAATGATCCGAACGAAAATATATGCATCCGGAATGTTTTTGAGGATATTTTTTACGTCAATTTCAAACCGTTCAAATCCACTCGGCTTATGGACAGTGTTACCATTCTCATCTGTGATATCACCACCCGGACGAAGCCAATCGGTATTTGCCATAACATAAAAAATCTTTATGCCCGATTTACCGAGATTTTTAAGATATTCGTCATCTGCGTAATCCGATGCCGTGAAAGACATCACAGATATAGGCTCTCCGTCTACGAATATCGTAGGTTCCCCGTTATACGGCTTTATTTCTACGTGTTTCATAAATACCGCTCCTTAAACATTTACTGTAGCTTTACGGGATGTCCAAGTCTTATACTTTCATAACCGGCTACGATAGCTTCTATTGTATTTCTGTGTGAATCGAGATTTACACGAGGTGTTGTATGATTGCGCACCGAGTTCGCAAATTCGTCAAGCGACGGATAATAATGCGCAATACCTGCAGAATAGTGGAAAGCATATGTATTATACGGCAGACCAACATAGAACACACCAAGATGGAAACAATCCGCAACAATACTTCCCTTTTCTCCGTTTAAAACCACATCCACCTCGACACGCTTCGGATATCCTTCCCATCCGGGGCCGACCGGATGGATAGGCGGCAGCTTGTTTTCGTGGCGCGAGTACGATGGGTCAATACTTACGATAACGCCGTTCTTCATCTTTCCAAGAACGAACACACCGTCTTCAACGCTGAGATTCGGACGTATTGTCGGACAAACATCAGCATAAACAGACTCAAATTCCGAATCAGTAAAAAATCTCGCTAAATCAAACGGATGAGGATGGTCGGTCAAAGCACCGCCGCGACAACGTGTTTCTCCGTCACGAAGCGGAATCTTCTTTCCATAGCTTTGCTTGGGGTCAGTTACCCACGGCATAAATTCGGGCGGCAGGCACACGGTTGTATTGTTAATCTGTATCGAAAGCAGTTTTCCGATTACGCCGGAATCGCAAAGCTCTTTGAGCTGTCTTATAACCTGCTTGTAACGCATTTCGAGTTCAATCTGAACTATCATATCATTTTCACGGACAAGCCTCTGCATTTCATCATATTCGTCCATGAAAAACGTCGGAATTTTCATCATAAGAATATTCTTTATACCATACTTGGCACAAAGAACAAACTCGCTGTATGTCTGCTCATTCGAGCCCGCAAGAACAACTGCCTCAATTTCAGGATGCGCTCTCAGCATCTCCTCATCAGTTTCGTAAATTTTAACGTATTCCGGAGGTCTGACACTGCCCTGATAAAGCTTTGCCATGTCGTCCTTAGTTGCAGACATTGCTAACCAGTCATAACACGAATGAACCGGAAGCGAAGTAACATAATTCGGCGCGTGAACGCTGATTGACGAAAGTACTGCTATTTTTACGGGTTTCATGCTTTTTCCTCCAATCTGACGACATCGCCTATTTCTATGGATTGTTTAATGGCTTCTGTGCACTTCAAAAGTTTTTCCATGTTTTTCAGTGCCGCTTCGCGAAGCTCACGGCTTTCAATCAGCTTGATTATATTCTCCGCTGTATATGTTTCCTCCGGAGAAAGCCCCGTAACATACAAATCGATGTCAATATAGGTCGTCGGATCCTTTTTGCTGTCCTCGAAAACATAAATATCCTTTGACGGGATATGCTCATTTATGCATCGGTCAGAAATCATACCCTCTGTGCCGGTGATTTCATGCTTGATAATAGGGGAGGTTTCCTCAGATAAGGTTGTCGCAATGTCAATCGCACAAAGTATGCCCTTCTTGGTTTTAAGCATAAGCGACATTGTTTTACCGGAATTTGAGAGTGCATAAACACTCGCAATCTCATCGTCGGTGAGCCAGCGGCAAATGTCAAGCTCGCAGTAAATAAGTTCATCAATATCAGCAGTTTTCGGCTCAATTCTCGTCGCCTTATAGCTGCAAAGTCCGGCAACGGATGCGCTTTCAACCGAAAGATAATGAAGCGAGTTGAGATTTCTGTCATCACGCCACGGTGTGGGCTTATACGAGATACCGTCGATAATAACATTGCCGCCGCGGATGCTCCAGTTGCCCGAACTGTCATTTACCGCCGACCAGACATGAGCTTTGATTAATTCGAAATTCATATTATAACCTCACTACATAAAAACAGTTCTTAACTTAAAGCATCTTGATGCGCGGCTTATATTTTTCAAGATACGCCGCATTTTTCTCGTCGCCTCCGGGAGTATTCGCGCTCGACCATACTGGTGGAGTTATACCTCGGTCGATACACTGTTTAACTGTTTCTATTTCTAAAAGATGTGCAATGTAAAAATCAATAATATTGGAAACAGGAGCGATAGGGGTATCAAGTCCAGGAACAGTAACAACTGCATCACCAACGGGATTAAAGTCATCGATACAGACATCTGCATAATCGAAGAGATTAGTCTTGTTGGGATGACGGATAAAATGATCCTCCGGCATTTCGTTCTGCCATGCAGAGCTTGAAACTGCTATTATTTTAACGCCGTTTTTCTTTGCCTCCATAGCGGCATCGATCGTTGCCGGATTAATGCCTATGTTATGGAAGATGATGAGAACATCGTCTTTTTTAAGGTCATAGTATTTTACTATAGACGAGCCAAAATTAACGGTTCTCTCAAGCTCAAGATATTTGAGCGCCTGATTGAACACCGAAAGTCCGGTTTCCATTATAGGATTGATGCATGAAAGTCCTCCGGCTCTGAAAAACATTTCACCAACGGGCAAAGTTGTGTGACCGCCTCCGCCGTAAACATTAATAAGTCTATCATTTTCAATCGCATCAGCCATCAGCGATGCCGCTTTTTTTATGTTTTCTTCCTGCGTTTCGTTAACCTTTTTGAAGTTTTCAAGTAAGTATTCAAAATATCCGAAATCATTCATTGTTCATTATCCTTTCCACATCATCCCCGGTGGGGATCGAGTCAATCACGTGTTTTTTGGTAACGCTTATGCTTGAGGCGCATACTGCGTATCTGGCGGCTTTTTCGATTTCCATTCCGTCTGCAATACAGACTGCCAACACACCGCAGAATGTATCACCGGCACCGGTAGTGTCGACAGGAATAACACTTCTTGCCGGAATTTTTATTTTTCCGTTTATAAGGCATCCATCACCGCCAAGAGTTACGATACAGTTTCCAAATTTTTCGTCATTTATAAATTCCGATTCCTGCTCGTTTGGAATGACAAGAAATATTTTTGATGCTGTTTCATCATCAATATGTCTTGCCGGAGCAGGATTTAATATAACCTTCACACTGTTTTTTTCAGCTATGTCGATTGCCATTCTGTTCACATCCTCGGGGACTTCATTCTGCAAAAGAAGAATGTCCGATGATGCAATTTCCGAACGGAAGGCTTCAACATCCCCGGGAGTAAGCTCCGCTGATTTATGAACGGTGACACGGTTTTCGCCGTTTTTGTCGGTCAGGATAAAGGCAAGAGGTGTACTTTTGCCCTTCTTTTCAATCAGGCACGGTTTTATGCCGAGGTTACTGATAACCCTCCTGCATTCACCGGCATAACTGTCGTCGCCGACTGCACCAAGAAACGAAACTGTACCTCCCATTTTAGCCGCGGCAACAGCTTGATTTATACCTTTTCCCCCGATTTCTTCGAAAATACCGTCGGCAGACAGCGTTTCTCCCTTTTCGTGAAAGTGGTCCACAGTCATGAATACAGACTGTCCGCATATTCCGATAACAGAAATTTTAGGCATAATAATACCTCGTTGATTACAGGTGTTTTATTTTAGGCAGAAACTCGTCAATAATTTTTGCATTTTTCTCTTTTCCGCCCTCAACATTTCCGCTTGAGTATACAGGCAGCTTAGCTCCCGCCTCTGCACAAATTTTGGATGCTTCCAAAATCACAGACTGCAGTATAAACGAGCTTGCACAGGTGGATACGCTTCCCATTTTTGTATCAACGCCATCTATTTCGATAACAGCATCGCCGTGAGGTACACAGTTGTCGATGAAAATATCAGTACATTCATAAAGAAGCTTATCGACGACAGGCTTATCATTAAAGTATGCAGAGGAAACGATGGAAACTGTTTTGATTCCATTTGCCTTTGCATATTTTGCCGCTTCAACGGGTACTCCGTTTTTGCCGGAGGTCGATATTACTATCAGTATATCTTTTTTAGTAAGGCAATATCGTTTTATAATTTCAGGGGCAAGACCTGACATCCTTTCCATATGACTGCTTTTTGCCGCACCGTTATGCAGCATGAGATCGGTGTCAAGAATGGGGCAAACATTGGCAAGTCCTCCCGCACGGTAAAAGCTGTCGAGGGCAATCAGATGTGAATGACCGCAGCCGAAAACGTAGATAATTCCGCCACTCTTCAGAGTTTCAGAGGCGGCAAATGCCGCCTCCATAATTTTGTCTTTTTGCGTATCTTTGATTTTCGACAATATGTCAATTATATTGCCATAATATGTATCAGTAATCATTTCTTTAATACTCTTTTATAGTTTCTGCCGATGTTATCCCAAAGAATGAGCGGATCCTTTGCCGCGAGAGTTGTACCGTAGCCTCCACGGTATGTCCACGCGGAAAGGCGGTCAACGCCAAGGCTTTCATACATATCAACAACCTCGTCGATTCTGGAATAATCATCGACACGTGTATAATAGCCGTGAATCCAGCGCTCAGACTGCTTGCCGTATTTCTTTGCCATATTGACAGTACGCTCTGCGATATCACGAAGGAAACTGTCGGGGCTATCCCAGTCGATGATAGTAGTCGAAAATACATCGAAGTACGGGCAGGATGCAACATCATCCCAACGGTCATATCCACGGTATTCGGGAAGATAATAATTGTCGAGTGTCGCATGAACACAGCAGGTTACTTCAAGATTAGGATTGACCTCTTTAATGCGTCTTGATGCATCGGCAAGAGTAAACAGAGCCTCTTTCCAACGGAACTCCTTGACATCATCGTTGATGATTCTCGGCATCTCATATCCGTAGTAATCAGCGAACTTTTTCATACATTCCGGGCAACGGCAGGTCCAGTCATTGCCGGCACCGGTCAGTACTGCGTTAGGAAGCGCATAATGCGGCTCGTCCCAGAAGAATCCGTCAACCTCTGTATCGCGTGCAATCTTCACACAGAGCTTGTTGAAATAATCTCTGAATGCGTTGCTTGTGAAGCAAGCAGCAGGGAGCGATTCGCCGGTCAGCGCAGATACCTGGCGGTGATTGATATTGTTTTGCAGGAAAAGGCTTACCTGCTCGCCTCCGAAGAATTTTCCAATACCCCAGAGGTCTGCAAGAACTCGAAGTCCTATTTTGTGAGCTTCCTTTACGATATTATTAAGATTCGGGAACCAGAAATCCATATCGAATTCTGTAATGGCAAGAATTACCGTATCACATCCGTGCTCCTTCATCTCAGCAAAATCGCACGCTGCGTGTTCAACATAATTCCAGCCATAGTAGCTTATACCAGTATGTTTTATTGACATAATTATATACCACCTTTCATTTTCATGTTTTGATTATAGCATATTTGAAAAATCCGGGCAAGGTAGTTTCATTCATTTTTAGTATAACAGTACGGAATCTGTTATACTTTTTTTCTCGAGCTTTCGCGTATATGAAGCGCATAACGTACTAATGTCGGCGGTTTAGGTATATTATCCTTTTCGCTGATTATCTCGGTGAGCATTTTCACTGCCGAGCTTGCCATCGTATCGAAACGGTATCCGACCGTTGACAGCGTTGGATTATGCTTTGCAGAAATATCAAGGTTATCAAAACCGACAACGCCAACATCCTCGGGAACTTTTAAGTTTTGTTTTTTGCAGGCCAATAAAAGTTCTATTGCAATCAGGTCATGATAGCAGAAAATACCGAGCGGCTTTTTAGAGTTTGAAATAGTGCTCGCAACAAAGCCCGGAACTGCAAATTTATCTGTTCCTTTAAGCAGAATTATATTTTCTTTTGGAATTGTTCGACCGAGCTTTTCGAGCTCACGCCGGAAAGAATCCATTCTGTAATCTCTGTCAACATTTTTTTCGAATCCGACATACATGAAGTTTTCATAACCCATGTCAACAAAATGCTTTGCAACATGACCGGCTGAGGTATTATCATCTACTGCCACATAATTATTATCGTAAAACGAACTTCTTTTTGCAAGATAAACAACCGGAAGCGGATATATATTGTAAATATCTTTTAACGATATATCATCGTTAGGACAGGTGATTATACCCTTTGCGCCGATACTTATAAATTGATTAAGAATTTCTTTTTCAAGCTCAAGCTTACCGTCGCTGAACATTACCGCCGGCATATATCCTGCCTCTCTTATAAACGCCACAACTTCTTTGAGAAGTGTAGAAAAAAACTCATTATTTATTTTCGGAAAATGTACACCGATAATCGGTAACGCTTTAGAAAGCTTTGTTTGCTTGTCAAGTGCCCTAAATAATGCGGAATCATCTGACATTCTTCCGGTGGTGATATAATACAATCGATTATAAAGATAAAGAAATCTTTTATTGCGAAGTATATCCACTATTCTTTGCGCTGTAACAAGCGATATATTTTTTATTTTGGCAAGTTCTCTCACCGAGATGAAGCGTTCGCCTGAAATCCCGTATACTCCGTCAAGTAATTCCTTTGAAACGGTTTGCGAAATTTTTAATATTTTACTGTTGGAATTTTTATTATCCATAAACAACCTCATATATTGAGCAGTATATCTTGTTTTGTCAATTATACCACAAAATCATTCTTTTTTCAAGGCTTGCTGTGTTGGTTACAACATTTCTTAATATAACAAAGTGATGTTTGTTATACTGTATTTGAGATAACTCTGATTGACATAAAGGCTTATACCTGCTATAATTGATTTATTATTAATTAATTTTAAAGGTGAAGAACAATGAATAATGCAGCTGCGGAAATTATAAGTAAGGTTATTCTTTCGGACAAAACAATCAGAATAAAACTCCTCGGAGATTCAATTACTCATGGTGTTGGCGGAACCGGATTCGAGCAGAACGGCGAATCCTTTATCGAAGGATTTTCTCGCAATAAGAACGGTTTTTGCTGGGCAAATCTATTTAAAGAACATATGGAATCTCAATTCAACTGCGAGGTAATCAACAATGCCTGCACGGGTACTCAAATTGATTTTATAATAAATAATTTTGACAAGCTTACAGATGCTGAAGACGATATTATCATATGCACTATTGGAACCAACAACCGTCATCAATTTTTTGACGAAGGTCCAAAGCCGACAAGACGTGAGATGCTTGAGCGTGTCTACTGCTCTATAACAAAGCTGCTCACTCTGTTAAAAAAATCAGGCAAGGATGTAATCATCGTTGCTAACATCCCCGCTTCTGCTAAAAACGAGGAGGATGACCTCACCGATTGGAAATACTGGCGTATTATCCATATGAATGATATAAATGATCTTTATCTAAAATCTACTTTTGAGAATAAGGTGCCATTTATAAGTCTTTATTCCTTATTCCTTGAGTACTGTGAGATAAAGGGTATAGGTGTTGACTCGTTGCTTGCTGACGGACTGCATCCGAATGATGAGGGATATACTGTAATGTATCGGCTTATTATGAAAGAGCTCGGACTCGGCAGAAAAGTTTAATTAATAACAAAGGCAGGAGATGTTTGTTCTCCTGCCTTTCTCATTATAATAATTTACCGTATTTACATCCTTTCGGAACAGCAAATGCAAGCGCACGCGGCATAACGGAAATTTCAAGCTTTTCCGTCTTCAATATCTCACCGTCGATACAAACATTCGTCGGTTCGGTAAACTCAAATGTAACCGCCCTGCTTTGCTTGTATTCAACAATCCTCTGTCCGAGCTTTGTTTCGAGATGCTTTCCTGCTTTATATGAACCCACAAGTTTAATAAAATCTCTTCGTGTCACCTTGTCAATAAGACTTATATCAAGAAGTCCGTCGTTGAGCGAACATTTCGGAGCAGAATTAAATCCGCCGCCGCACCATCCGCCGTTTGCAGCACTGACAAGCTGAAATTCTTTTGTGATTTCACTTCCGTCATCACGTGTTACATGAATCACACGACCGAGATTCTTTCGAAGCATCACAACAACTCCGGCAATGTACGCAAGACTCTTGGGTAAAATTTTCCGCGTTTTATATTCAGATGCTTTTGCGGCAACATCACAGTCAAATCCAATATTTATCATGTTAATGCCGTATTTTCCATCTCCGCATGAATAGCCGTCAATTTCAATTGCTTCGGCGCAAATTTGCTTCTTTACATCGCGAAAACACTCCTGAGAAGTAAAGTTTCTGACAAAATCGTTTCCGGTTCCAATCGGTATACATCCAACCTCTACACCCGGTATAGGGCCCGGATTCTGCTTTGAATCAGTATTAATTGCACCATTGACTACCTCTGAAAGCGTTCCGTCACCGCCGCAGGCATAAAAACGCCATATTTCTGACGAAGGCTTTTCAGCAATTTTCTTTCTGACAAAACTTTTTCCATCTCCACGTGCCGTTGTTAAATATATCTCGTATTGAACATCCGCCGCACTGCAAGCCTCTTTTATACTGCCGATAATCTGCGACGATTCAACTCCCTTTCCGGCGGCAGGATTTATTACGAAAAAATGCTTCATCTTCTTAAACGTCCTTCTCTTTACAATATCTTAAAATTTGCTCTGCGACCCAGTTGTTGACCTCCGGCGTAAAATGCACAACATCGTCAATAAAAATCCCGTTTCCTCTGATATCAGCTTTATACTGCGGTGCCAAGCGTACATCAAAAACGGATATATTGCCGTTTTCTGCGGCAAGCTCATCAAATGTACGGTTGATATAATGCATCTTCTTAAGTTGTTCTCCGGACGGGTCTAAATCCATACATCTGTCATGACATACTATTCTGTGAAGAATCGTTGGCACTCTTTCGCCAATTGACGCATAAAATCCGTTAAAGAGCTTTGTATATATATTTTTAAGATTCTTTTCCAAATCTTCATGTGAAGCGGTAGAATCATTTTCTCCGCCGCGCCAATGAATAAGTACCGATTCTGTATCCACGCCACGTTCGGATAAGCTTTTCTTTACAAGAAAAAGGATATGACAGGTAAAAGAATAAAGCGAAATATCAACCGTTCCGAGCTTACCCGGAACAAGAGTCTTTGGATAATCAGGATGCCACATATATCCACCGGTAACTCCCTGAGCTCCGATTGCAATTTGAACTATATAAAGCTCCGGCAAGCCGTGCTCATTTCCCGAGTCAAATTCCCCCTGCCAAAGCTTCGCCAGACAGTTTGCCACAGAATATGTGTCGTCCTGTGTTTCTGCAAGATTCATACTGCCGCTCGCATATTCGTCCCAGGTCAGACTTTCAATATCAAAGCTTTGATTATATTCTCTCTTAAGTCCGAAAACATTTTTGAGCGGTACTTTAATTTTATCCTCATCACGCATAGGTATTCCGTGCCCAACAGCATTTGACTGTCCGAGCAAAATAAAAACCGTTGCTTTTTTGTTGTTAGCCATGTCTGTAACTCAACCTCCACAGATAAATCTGCATTTTTTGAAGTCCTACGTTTCATTATATCACAGCTCAACAAAAAATACAATGCTTTTGCAAAAATCTGTTTACATATTTTTTATTATGTGGTATACTATATTTAAGTATTACACAAATGCCGCGAGGTACACCATGATAAAAAAATTATTACTGATTGCTGTAGTTTCAGCACTTCTATTAACCTCTTGCGATAAAAACAGAACCCCAACCGAACCCCATGAATCCGACACCGAGGCTTTCGCCGACATTATTTTAAAAACCGACGTCACCGCAATTCCCGAAGAACCTATAAACGAGCCGACTGAAACTGCAAGAATTTCATTCCTTGCCGCAGGCGATAACGTAATTCATCCCTGCATTTACATGGATGCAAGAAACCGTGCCACCCCCGAAACACGTGCTTACAATTTCAAACCGATGTATGACGACGTTGCCGATTATATCGCGAGCTTCGACCTCGCTTTTATAAATCAGGAAACCTTAATGTGCGGCGGAGATGTTCCGCTGTCTGGATATCCCCATTTCAACTCGCCGCAGGAGCTAGGATACGATTTGCTTGAAATCGGCTTCGATATCGTAGGAATGGCAAACAACCATATGTGCGACAAGGGGGCAAGCGGACTTGAAGCAACAATAGATTTCTGGCAATCGGAAGATATGAGCGGTATTTTAATGATAGGCGGCTACCGTAACCGTGAAGATTATGACAATATCCGTATTATCGAGCGTGAGGGAGTTAAAATCGCCTTTCTCTCATACACATATGAAACCAACGGTTTAAGGCTTCCTCTTTCTTCAGAACTTGTCGTGCCATATATTAACGATGATGATATCATACGTCAGTGCAAGCTCGCAAAAGATGCCGCCGACCTCGTTATAGCATCCGTACATTGGGGAGATGAAAACCAAACAACGCCAAATGCCGAACAAAAACGTGTTGCCAAGCTCCTCGCCGATAACGGCACAGATGTCATACTCGGTCATCACCCTCATGTGCTTCAGCCGATAGAGTGGATAGAAACCGACCGCGGAGAAACACTCTGCATATATTCGCTCGGCAATCTTCTTTCTGCGATGCAGTATTGGTCAAATATGGTCGGCGGATTTTTCACCTTTGATATCGTTGCAATGAGCGACGGCGAAATTTATATCGACTCGCCTGAATTCATTCCAACCGCATTTTTCTACGGTCCAAGCTACTTTAATTCTCATCTTTATTTTCTGAAAGATTATCCTGCGGACGTTGCAAAAAATCACGGTACAGGCAAACTTTACGGCTCATACGCCTCACCGCAGAACATGCTCGAATTTGCCGAGCGTATAATGGGAGATTATCTCGTTCTCGACCCTTTTAATTAAATATCATCCCGCTTATCGCAATTGCCAAAACGGTGGTTACAAGCATAGTCACCGCCGCCGCAAGAAGTGTAAAGCGGGATTTTTTTATGCCTGCCCCGGAATGATAAACCGAGATAATATAAATTATCGTATCAGACGTTGCCATCATCACAGAAGCGGCAATTCCTGCCGTACTGTCAGCACCCTCATTAGAAAAAATATCAGCAAGCATCGCCGTTGAAGCGGCACCGGAAATCGGACGCATGACAAGAAATCCCGTCAGTCCCTCGGGAATACCAATATTCGATAGTAGCTTTGCAAGTACATCCGCAGCACCGCAAGCCGAAAACATTGCCGCCGCACAGCACAGCGCGCACAAAGTAGGAAAAAGTCCGACGGCAACATTAAAGCCGTTTTTTATTCCGCTGATAAAAATATCGAACATCGGTTTTTTTGATATTAGGATTATAATTCCTACCAGTGTAATAACACAGGGGACAACTGCCGCCGCAATGTTCTCAAGCATTATCGCAGCCTCGTTTCTTCGGCAGAAAAAAAGCTAATATTTTTACACAAACCACAGCACTCACAGTACCGATTATTCCAACAAGCCAAATTACGGGAAGCAGTTCAAAAAGCATTACTCCCCCTGCCGCACGCCTGAGGGCAAGCACCGTCGTCGGTACAGCAGAAAAGCTCGCACAGCATAGCACCGTCAGCATAATTCCGTCATCATTTGCAGTGGTATCACCGTTTTGAATCTTTTTCAGCGCGGCAATTCCGAGAGGTGTTGCCGCGTTCCCTATTCCGAGAAAATTAGCAGCAAGGCAGGCAACTGCCTCTTCGCACGGTTCTTTAAAAATCAGGCGCATTATCGGATTCATTAGCTTGGACAGCTTTGAAATGGCTCCGGCTTCTTTAAGAACATTCATGACACCGCTCCACAAGCTCATTACACCAATGAGTGAAAGCGTAACTTCAACAGCTCGGCCTGCACCGTCGAGAAGCGCAGCGGCTGTTTCAGCACTGTTTCCCGAAAAAATCGCCCATACACAGGAAATAATACATATTACAGAAAACGACAATGCTAACATATTTTGTAACTCCTTGAAATATTAGGTATTTTATACAATTTCCCAACTGGAAATTTATACAAGTTTTTGTCAAAAAATGTATTGACATTATTTCCGATTTATGGTAATATATATACATAGAGGAAATAAAGTATCATATATCCTCAAAAAGAAAACATATGAAATAAGTCAAAGTTTTCATATAAAGGAGAAAACAACATGAAATCTACAGGTATCGTCCGCAGAATAGACGAGCTCGGCAGAATCGTGCTCCCGATTGAGCTTCGTAATAAAATGGACATCAAAAACAAGGATTCAATCGAAATCTTCGTTGACGACGATAAAATTATACTTAAAAAATACGTTCCTGCCTGCCTTTTCTGCGGTAATGCAGACGACGTTATTCTCTTCAAGGGCAGACTTGTTTGCAAGCAGTGCCTTCTTGATATGAATCGTCAGATATAAATTATATATTAGAACTTTTCCGTCCTCCATAATATAGTATTCGCCTGCGCTTACCAGTAGAACGCAGGCGAATACCCGTTTTTAAAGAAAATCCCCGACACTTATATAAAGAGTCGGGGATAACGTGTTTATTTACTTATAACGCAAACCGCCATTTTAACGAACATTTCCTTTGTAAGAGGCAGCTTCGCAAGCGGCTTCAGAAAAGGACGAAGCGGTATTTCGTGATAGTGGAGCGGAATTATATCGAGCATTTTAAGAATTTTTTTAAAACGCTTCAAAGTCATTTTGTTGATATAACCGAGTCTTTCCATGCCGTCCGGCTCTGTGGTGATACGCAAATCAAGACGTGCCTTTTCATCGGGAAGCCCCTTCACAAGCGCCTTGTAAGCGGTGATAAGCTGTTTTTCCGAAAGGAACATATGAATCCATGGCATATGAATTGTATCAGAAAGATGCGCACCGGTCGGATGATAGTACGGGGGAAAGTTTATAAAAATCCGTCCGTCCTTTTTGAGTAGACGAATTGCTTCCTTGAGTGCCGCTTCCGGTTTTGAAATATGCTCCATGAAGTCGTTCATAATAACCGTATCGAAGCTTTCGTCAGGAAACGGCAGAGCATCTGCAGAAGCTCTTACAAATTTGAAAACATCCGAAAATCCGAGCTTTTCTGCAAGTACGGTTGCCTCCGCCTCATAACGTTCAACAATATCAACGCCGACAACGCGAGCCGCACCAAGAGATGCGTAATAAAGACTTTTTCCGGCGGCACCGCAGCCCATGTCGAGTATTTCTTTACCTTTGAACATCTCCTCGGGCGTGAAAATTCCCTTATAGCAGGAAATCGTGCTTTCGCCCTTTTCAAACTGCCATTCGGCATAGGTCATTTTGTTGTCGTTGGCAAGATTAAAGGGATGCACAACTGCAGGAAATATTTTGTTAGTTAATTTTACAAATCCGACTGCAAATGACATAACTCTGCCCTTTCTGTAACTTGATATGACAAGAGCTTAATGCAAAAGCCTGACTTGCATCGGTATTGCATTAAGCTCTATCGTTTTTAATTATTCAGCGTCAGCAGCTGCTTCTTCTGCAGGAGCTTCAACAGCCTCTGCAACCTCTTCAACTGCAGCTTCCTCAGCAGGAACCTCAGGAATGAGAAGCGCCTTGATAGAAAGGCTGATCTTGTGGTTTTCGAGGTCAACCTTTGTGATCTTAGCCTCAACCTCGTCGCCTACCTTGAGTACGTCAGCAGGCTTGTTGATCTTTTCAACGCTGATCTGCGAAACGTGGATAAGACCGTCAGCACCGGGAACAACCTCTGCAAATGCACCGAAATCCATGAGAGAAACAACCTTAACAGTTGCAACATCGCCTTCAGCATACTTGTCAGTGAAAAGCTTCCAGGGATCTTCATCGGGAGCTTTATAGGTAAGAGAAATTCTCTTTGCTTCCTTATCAACAGACTTAACGGTAACGTCGATAACGTCGCCAACATTTACAACCTCAGAGGGATGCTTGATTCTTCTCCAAGAAAGCTCTGTGGAGTGAACCATACCGTCAACACCGCCGAGATCAACGAATGCACCGTAGCTCATAAGGCTCTTAACCTCACCACGGTACTGCTGACCTTCTTCAACCTGTGCCCAGAATTCATCGCGCTTAGCCTTGTTAGCTTCTCTTTCAACGATGCGGATGGAAGCAACAACGCGCTTTCTCTGCTCGTTGATGTCGATGATCTTAACCGGCTTAACTTCACCCTTGAGAGTGGTGAGGTCAGCGTCCTTGGGAAGACCGGACTGGGATGCGGGGATGAATACGCGTACGCCGTCGCAAAGACCGATGATACCGCCCTTAACAACGTCGATAATCTTTGCATCAATAACTGCATTGTTTGCAGAAGCATCAACAACAACCTGCCAGTTCTTGTCAACATCAATCTTCTTCTTGGAGAGAGCTGCAGTACCCTCTGCGTCATTAACCTTAAGAACCTTAGCGTCGATCTCGTCGCCAACCTTGTAGAGCTCACAGAGCTTTACGGCAGGATCATCGGTGATTTCATCGTATGTAATGAAACCGGTGAACTTTACGCCGGGGATCTCAACCTGGATTTCGTTTTCGGAAACCTGTGTGATCACACCTGTGATACGGTCGCCGTTCTTGATGGTTTTGATGCTTTCATCAAGCATCTCTTCAAATGTTTTTTCAATGTTCTCGCTCATAATATTTTGAACCTCCTGAATAATTTTGCCGGGAGTTGAAGCTCCTGCGGCAATTCCCACCTTCATATGGGGCTGAACATACTCGAGCGGAATGGAGGAAGCATCTTCAATCAAAAAGGAAAGGGGTAAATTTTTCTTACTGATGTCATAGAGCTTATTCGTGTTGGAACTCTCTTTGCCGCCAATAATAATCATCATATCCATTTTTCGGGATAGCTTCAAGACTTCATCCTGCCTATTTTCTGTTACACTACATATTGTATCATAAATTTTTGCGTTTGTATATAGTTTTTGAAAAATTTTTATAGTTTTTTTCCATTCTAATAGGTTTTGGGTGGTTTGGGCTACCAAAACCGGGCATTTATTAGTCAAATTGACCATTTTAAGCTTCTCGCAAAGTCCATCGGCAGTAGTCGAAATGATATATTCGCATCTCGCATAACTGACAATTCCCTGAACTTCGGGATGTGCTTCATCTCCGAGCACACACAAAACCGTGCCCTCATTAGTTTCATCACGTGCGATACTATGGATTTTTTTGACATACGGACACGTGCAGTCGTGCACTTTAAAATACGGATTCGCATCTGAAATTGTACGAAGCCGCTCATCAAGCCCGGCAGTTATTCCGTGAGCACGGGTGCAAATCACTGTAGGATTATGTTCGTTAGCCTCTGCCGCAACCGCTTCAATTTCATCAGCTTCAATTATCCGCACACCACGCTTCTCAAGCTCGCGTATAAAACCGGGATTGTGAATCAGATGTCCGAGCGTGCATATCGTTCCGCCGTCGCTAATCGCTTTTTCAACCACATCAACAGCTCTTGACACACCAAAGCAGAAGCCTGCCAACTTTGCAACGGTAACACTCATTTGCTTCTTCTCTCCTCGGGCATAAGCTCACATATTCTGTCGAACATCACACCTGCGGCACGTGAATATTCCTCACTTCCTCCCTTTTCAAAGCCAAATTCAGCGTATTCGATTGGCTTGCCGACATATATATCAATTCTTCGAAAAGGAAGCACACGGTCTTTTTTCGTTGCAATGAACATCGGAAGTACGGGAACACCTGCACGATAGCACGCCATTGACGCACCGCCTTTAAATTCATCTTTCATTGTATCAAATCTGCGTTTTCTGAATCTGTGTCCCTGAGGAAACATACCGACGACCTCACCTGATTCAAGAAGCGCAATCGACTTCTTTATCGGTGCAACTGCGCTTCCCTTTCTGTCAACCGGAAATGCACCTGCCGACTTTACAATCTTTCCGATAACCGGAACCTTGAATACCTCTTTTTTCGCCATAAAGCGTATCTGCCTTTTAAGGGCAACAGCCATTACAAGAACATCAATATAACTTATATGGTTTGCAATGGCAAGATATCCGCCCACCGTGGGCTCATTTTCTTCTCCGTGAACATGAATCTGAAAGAACCACCGTATCAGTCCCTGAAGATTCTTTTTTATCCATACATATGCGTTCATTTATTTGCTCGCTTTCCATGAAGTCTTTTCTTCAATAATCTCAAGAGCACGTATTACCGTTCCCTCTTCGTCAAGCTCACTGTTATCGAGCGTTATCGCATCTTTGGGTTTTATTGCAGGCGCAACAGCGCGTGTTGAATCGGCGTGGTCACGCTTTTTCATATCGGAAAGAACTTCTTCAAATGTGACATTTTGACCTTTGGCAAGCAGTTCCTTTGTGCGACGCATCGCACGCACTTCATCACTTGCTGTGAGATAAATTTTCACGTCGGCATCCGGAAGAACAACGCTTCCGATATCGCGTCCGTCCATTATTACAGACGAGCGGCGGGCAAATCCGCGCTGTGTTTCAAGAAGAAAATCGCGAACTGTGGGAAGCGCGGAAACAGCAGATGCGTACATTGACATTTCAGGCGTGCGTATCGCATCGCCTACAGCCTCACCGTTCAGATATACCTGCTGTACGCCGTCTTCGATAACAACGTCAATATCAAGCTCCGGCAAGAGCTTAGACACCTCTGCCTCACTGTGAGGGTCGACACCGTTTTTTTTCGCGAAAAGTCCAACCGTGCGGTAAAGTGCACCTGTATCAAGATATACGATTTCAAGCCGCTTTGCAATCTGTTTTGCGAGCGAGCTTTTTCCGGCACCGCTCGGGCCGTCGAGCGCAATCGAAATTTTATCCATAATGTTAATCTCCTACAATGTTATTTACTATTCAGCGGCTGCAGACTCCGCCGCCAACTTGGCAGTCGAAAACGCAATCTGCAGATTAAATCCACCCGTATATGCGTCAACATCAATGATTTCTCCGGCGAAATAAAGTCCGGGTACAAGCTTCGACTCCATCGTTTTAGGCGATATTTCCTTGACACTAACACCGCCGGATGTAATAATCGCTTCGTCAATCGGACGGAATTTCTTTGCTGTCAGCGGAAGCTCCTTGAGAAGCGACACAAGTCTATGACGCTCTTCTCTGGTTATTGAATTACATTTGCAGCGTCCGTCTATACCCGACAGCCGCACAATAATCGGTATCAACTTTGAGGGAAGCAGTTCACCGAGTGAATTTATAAAATCGCGGTTAATGTTCTTCGCAAAATCGTTCTGCAATCGCTTATCGAGCGTTTCAAAATCAAGTGCCGGCTTCAAATCTATGAACATACCAAACTTTTTTCCGCCGAGTCCCTTCATATGGCTCGAAGCGGACAAAACAAGCGGCCCTGAAACACCGAAATGTGTCAGGAGCATTTCTCCCTGCTCAAAAAAGACCTCTTTTTCGCCGTCTTTAACCGTCAGCGTGACATTCCGGAGCGAAAGTCCCATCGCTTCTTTGAGCCACTTTTCCTCACATTCAACGGGAACAAGCGACGGCTTCGGCTCAACAATAGTATGCCCGAACGATTTCGCAAATTTATATCCGTCACCGGTCGAACCGGTAAGAGGATACGAAACACCGCCTGTCGCAAGTATCAGCGCATCGGCAGTATACTTTTCGCCGTCTGCGCTGACGCAGAAACCATCGTTATCAGCAAAAATACCGTCAACACGCGCGGTAACAACCTCAATTCCAAGCCGGTTAATTTTCCGTTTCATAGCACCGCAGATATCCCCTGCCTTGTCCGACACGGGAAAAACACGGTCGCCACGTTCGGTTTTAAGCGGAACACCGAGCGACTCAAAAAACGCCATCACGTCTTGAGGCGTAAAATTATTAAGCGCCGTATACATAAACCTCGGATTAGTAGGAGTGTTTTCGATGTGAGTGTTAATGTCACTGTTGTTTGTTACGTTACAGCGGCCTTTTCCGGTAATAAGCAGTTTCTTTCCAAGTCGGTCGTTGCGCTCAATCAGCGTAACATCCGCTCCTGCCTCTTTTGCGAAGATAGCCGCGGTCATTCCCGCGGCACCTGCGCCTATTATAATAATTTTTTTCATAAATCTTTATTTTCCAAATATATCAGATTCGGATTTTTCATAAACGTCATATTCGTCCCAAATATTTTCAAGACGCTCAAAAGTTTCCGAAAGCTCAGTCTGCTTCTTTTTGCCGATAGCGACAATGAGCGCATTGACGATTGAAAGCGGAGCAACAAGCGAATCGACAAAGGATGCCATGTCGCTTTTAGCCAGCAGAAGGTCATCAGCCGGAGCCGCAATCGGTGAAGCTGAACTGTCAGTCAGAGCGATAACGTGCGCCGACTGCGATTTCGCAAATTCGAGCGCATTTATAATACGCTTCGAATAACGCGGAAAGCTGATTCCGATTATAACATCGTCCTTTGATATGCGCAAAATCTGTTCGAAAATTTCCGAGCCGCTTGTCGTGCGAACAAGTCTTACGTGCGGAAATATCAGATTCAGATAATGGTAAAGAAAGCTCGCAACAGACGACGATGAACGCATACCGATAATGTAAATCATCTTCGCGCCGATGAGCGCATCAACCGCATTATTAAAACTATCACGGTCAATTTCGTCGAGTGTACGGCGAATTTTGTCCACATCGGACATGAGCACCTTTTCAAGTAAATCTGCATCGCCGATACGGTCATTTGTTATCTCAATTCGCTGAAGCGTGGTAAGCTTTGTTCTGATAAGCTCCTGAAGCGAGTGCTGAAGCTCCGGATAACCGTCAAAGTCAAGCTCGTTTGCAAAACGGACAACAGTTGATTCCGAAACGCCAACAAGCGAACCGAGCTTCGCCGCAGTCATATAAGCCGCCTTGTCATAATGCTCAAGCATGTACGATGCAATCTGCTTCTGTCCCTTTGAAAGAGTCGGGAGCTTTTCGTTTATCAGCGAGAGCAGGTCTTGACTCCCCTTACTCATTTTACACCAATATCGCGGCGATAATGCATATCGGTAAATTCAACCGACTTTATCGCCTCATAAGCCTTTGCAATTGCCGCGTCGAGGTTTTCGCCCTTTGCGGTGACACCGAGAACACGTCCGCCCGAGGTGACGAGCTTTCCGTCCTTAATATCTGTTCCTGCATGGAATACCGTAATATCGTCACGTCCTGCGAGCTTTTCGAGTCCTTTTATCTCATAACCCTTTGCATACTTCGTCGGATAACCGCCCGATGCCGCAACAACGCAGACGCAGGCATTATTTTCCCATTCGATTTCAATTGTATCAAGCTTTTCATCGATAACTGCATTAATTATGGCAAGAAGATCTGTCTTGAGTCTGGGAAGCACAACCTGGGTTTCCGGGTCGCCGAAACGGGCATTATATTCGATAACCTTCGGTCCTTTTGCGGTAATCATGAGTCCAAAGTATATTACGCCCTTGAATGTTCTTCCCTCTGTTGCCATAGCTTCAATTGTCGGAATGAATATAGTATCCTTACAAACCTCGGCAATTTCGGGAGTATAGATACGGCTGGGGGAGAATGTTCCCATACCGCCGGTATTGAGTCCCTTGTCGCCGTCAAGCGCGCGCTTGTGGTCCTGCGCAGAAACCATCGTCTGAATCGACTTACCGTCAGTGAACGCAAGCACCGAAACCTCTGGACCGGTAAGAAATTCTTCGATAACAACGCGGTTTCCGGCATCACCGAACACCTTGTCATCCATAATTTCGTGAACGCCTGCTTCAGCCGCAGCAAGGTCTTCAGCAATAATAACGCCCTTTCCGAGGGCAAGTCCCTCTGCCTTGATAACAGTCGGGAATGAATTTTTCTCTTTTATGTACGCAATGGCTTCATCAGATGAAGTAAACACCTCATAATCAGCAGTCGGGATGCCGTACTTTTTCATCAGCTCTTTCGAGAATACCTTGCTTCCCTCAATTATAGCCGCATTTGCGCGAGGGCCGAATGCACGAATTCCCTCGGCTTCGAGTCTGTCAACCATACCGAGCATAAGCGGATCATCGGGAGCAACAAAAACAAGGTCAACGCCCTTTTCCTTTGCCGCCGCAACAACACCGTCAACATCAGTTGCCTTTATCGGGAGATTTTCCGCAATTTCGGCAGTACCGCCGTTTCCGGGTGCCATATATATTTTACCGCAGTCGGGGGATTTTTTGAGTGCCCAAGCAATTGTATGCTCACGTCCGCCGCCGCCTACTATAAGTATATCCTGTTTCATAACATTCCTCCGTTTTATTTAATCATTCTAAAAGTTGCTTAAAATTCTGTATAATCTACTCAAATCATAATCTGCGAAGGCCCAAAACAGGCAATGCAGTTAATAACATCCCTTTCACGCAATTCCCTATTGAATTTAGCAATTGACGGCTGTTCGTCTGTATAATTGTACCCGTACCCGTTCAAATCCTGTGGCCAGAAGCAAATCTTCGGTTTCATTAACTCGTAAAATTCAATGACCGGGCCGGCAAGCGCATGATGCGATATCTGAACCGCATCACATCGAAGCGATTCTTCCGAATACATACGCATAATAAACTTAGCGGCATTGTTCATTACATCGCCGAGAATCATCACGGTCTTTCCGCTGTTGCTTGCGAGCGAAAACATCACCGAGGCATCGTTTATTGTTTGCATACAGGTACTGTGCCACTCTGCCTGCGTGTAGAAAATATTTAATTTAATCTCACCGATTTTAAAATTCATTCCGGCATACGGCTTGATAATTTCACATCCGCCGGCCGCTAATTTTTCAAAAATTACACTTCTCACATAATCGTTGTCGTGGACAACATCATCATCAATACCAATAAGCTCATCAGTTGCCGGGCAGTTTGCAATCAGCCGTCTTATGTAAAGCCTTGACATAACCTTTTCATCGGGAAGTATATTCTTAAAAAGATTTATATGGTCGCAGTGCGGATGCGTTATAATCCACGCCGCAACGGTAAACGGCACGTCCTCTGATTTTTTTGGGTGAAGCTGCTCCATAAGCGAAATCAGCCCTTCACCGTCAATATTAAAACCACCGTCGATAATGATAAATCTTCCGTCCTTCAGACGCATAAGATAAGTCATACTGCTTCCGGGAATTTTCGGATTGCTGTAAACCTGATGAAAGAGAGTTTCGAAATAAACAGCCTCGCGTTCTTCATCATCATCGGCAAATTTAGCTCCGAGCACTGCGCGGGCAAACGGCACAAGAGAATTCTTGTAGACATAAATCGTATTGCCATCATCACGCTCATAAAAAGTTCCTGAAGTTTCGCCAACATTGCAATTCTTCAACGGCTTCCATCCGAGTCCGTCAAGCGAACAGCAGAATTCATCGAAACGGTCATATTCAAAGGTGAGCAGGGCTTCGCCGTCGCCCATATCGGTTACACTGTCAACAAGCTGTCCATGAAATTCCGAAAGATTATCACTTACAGATACCACGGTTACATCCTCCTTTAAAAGCACATCAAG
>JAZQXA010000031.1:0-29964 GCA_045632605.1 Candidatus Flemingiibacterium sp.
CCAACGGCTCGTTAATGCAAAAGGGTCAGCTGTCACCCTCTCAATATACGTCCGTTTTAAAGTTAGTTTTTATGCCGGATTTGGCACTATTCTATATATCCGGCAGGCGTAGCGAGGAGCTACGACAATCGAAGCCTAAAACATAAAGTTACTGCCTGCCGCAAACGCCAAAAATATGGTTAAAGAAGCGATTATCCGCCCCGGTCGTTGGGATACCGAGGGAGCACGGAGGAGTGCGAGCGAGGCGGGCCCCGACTACCGAGAGCGTATCCTCGAAGCCTTATGCGAAACCGCTGTGAGCGAATGCGTATAGTAAAGTTCTTTGCCAGGCTTTCTTTCAAGAAAGCCGCGTATCTCCTATACGCTTCGATTAGCATTCACAAAAGTCAGGGATTGCCGCAAGGACAACCCCATAGATTTTATAGATTAAAGACCTACTTTGCTTCTGTTCATGCGCTCAACGTCGCTGCAGTTGGTCTTTGCAACGTAACCCGGAATGGGCATGAGCTTTTCATGAATGATATCGATGATACCGTCAGCCTGCGGGAAGAACTCAGCATCAAGCTCGTAGCAAGGAGTGATCCAGTTTCTGGAACCGAGAGCTACAGGCGGAGCATCGAGATAATCGAATGCGAATTCAGCCACGTTAGCAGCCATATCCTTCATTACGGAGTTACGCTCAACAGCATCACCGACGATAACGATCTTACCGGTCTTCTTAACAGACTCGATAACCTTGGTGTAATCGAACGGAACGATGGTGCGTGCGTCGATAACTTCTGCGGAAATGTTGTACTTCTCCTGAAGTGTCTTTGCAGCGTCCATTGCACGGTAAAGGGTTGCACCGATGGTGAGAATGGTAACATCCTTACCCTCGCGCTTGATGTCGGGATCGCCGAGAGTGATCTCGTAGTGACCTTCCGGAACGCCGTCCTTCATGAACTGCTCGCCGATACCGTAAATTCTCTGCGACTCGAAGCAGATAACAGGGTCAGTACCTTCGAGAGCGGAAGTCATAAGTCCCTTTGCGTCTGCAGGAGTGTTCGGGAAGATAACCTTCAGGCCGGGGATGTGTGCACAGAGTGCTGTCCAGTCCTGAGAGTGCTGTGCGCCGTACTTGGAACCGACGGAAACGCGGAGTACGATAGGCATCTTGAGGATACCAGCGGACATCGACTGCCACTTAGCCATCTGGTTGAAGATTTCGTCGCCTGCACAGCCGATGAAGTCAGCGTACATAAGCTCAACGATAGCGCGGCCGCCGCACATTGCGTAACCTACAGCAGAGCCAACGATTGCGGACTCGGAAATAGGCGAGTTGAAGAATCTGTGATAAGGAATAGCCTCGGTCATCTTCTTGTAAACGCCGAATGCTCCACCCCAGTCACGGTTGTCTTCACCGTATGCGATGAGGGTAGGATCGTCGTAGAACTTGTCGATGATCGGCTCAAAGAGACCGTCGGTGAGGTTGTACATCTTCATCTTGGAAACAGGCTTGCCGTCCTTGTCGGTTGCGGTTCTAACCTTGCCTGCGATTTCCTTAACTCTGGGGCACTCTTCCTTGGGCATGAGAACATCAGCCTCACGTGTGGGATCCATGCTCTTAACCTTTTCGTTGGAGAACATGATGGAAGAGATAGCATCGGGATTCTTCTGGAGATCCATTCTGGGCGAGATCTCATCATTGATAGCGAGCTTCATGATCTCGGTCATGCGGTTTGTGATCTGCTCGTGCATTGCAGCGAATTCTTCTTCCTTCGCGATCTTGCCCTTGATGAGCTTGTTCTTGAATGCAACGATCGGATCTGCTGCCTTCCAAGCCTCGATTTCCTCAACAGTTCTGTATGTGGAGGAGTCGGAAGGAGAGTGACCGGATACACGGTAGGTAACAACGTCGAGAAGTGCGGGACCCTTACCTGCGAGAAGGAGTTCCTTCTTTCTGGTAACAGCGTCGATAACTGCGAGCGGATCGTAACCGTTTACGCGCTCTGCATGCATCTGCTGGGGATTGAAGCCGGCACCAAGACGAGCAACCATGTCATAACCCATGGTTTCACCGCGAGTCTGACCGCCCATTCCGTAGTGGTTGTTGAATACGTTGAAGAGGATCGGCATACCGTCAGCACTGTACTTGCCTTCCATACCCCAGAGCTTGGTGATCTGGTCCATGGAAGCGAAGTTAAGAGCCTCGAGAACGGGGCCGCGACCGGTTGCGCCGTCTCCGCAGTTGGAGATAACGATACCGGGCTTGTGGTTGGATCTCTTATAAAGAGCCGCACCGAGAGCGATAGGAGCGGATGCACCTACGATCGCGTTGTTAGGCATAAGTCCGAAAGGAATGAAGAATGCATGCATGGAACCGCCGAGACCCTTGTTAAAGCCGGTGGTACGCGCAAATACTTCTGCAAGTGCGCCGTAAAGAAGGAAGTTGATAGCAAGCTCCTTGATGTTGCCGCCAGCGTTCATGTGCTTTTCAACAACGTTGAGAACGGTACCGTCGAGGAATTCCTTCATGATGTCGTAAAGCTCGGTGTCATCAAGCTTATGGATGGAAGAAAGACCCTTTGCGAGAATTTCGCCATGGCTTCTGTGAGAACCGAACGAGAAGTCGTTGATATCGAGGCAGTAAGCTTCACCGACAGCGGAAGCCTCCTGACCGATGGAAAGGTGAGCAGGGCCGGGGTTATTGTAGGTTACACCGTTATATTCGCTCTTAACCTTAACTTCGTTGAGCATGGTTTCGAACTCACGAATGATAGCCATGTCGCGGTAAATGCGCATGAAATCTTCCTTGGTGTAAATCTTCTTTTCCTCAGCGAGGGTTTTCTTGTACTGGCAAACAGGAATATCTTCAAAATGGATATAACCTGCTTCAAATGCCTTACCGGGATCTACATATTGACTCTTTGGCATGATATTTATCTCCTTAAATTTATTTTTATTTTAATATTACGGTCGCTTTAGCGCACCGAAAATTACATACCGAACATACCTTCGCGGATAACTTCGCAAACGGTGGGATGCGGGAATACAAAGTTTCTTACGTCTTCAACGCGCATCTGCTTTTCAACCATCATTGCCGCACCGTAGATGATCTCGGATGCGTATGTACCGATCATATGTACACCGAGTACACGGCGGTGAGCCTTGTCGATGATGATCTTAACAATACCGTCGCCGCCCTCGTTTTCAGCAACATAACGTCCGCTGTAACGGAGTGTGAACGATTCAACCTGTGCATCAATACCCTTTGCCTTAATTGTTTCGCTGGTTTCACCAACGGATGCAACCTCGGGATTGGTGTAGATAACAGCAGGGATTGCGTCATAGTTAACAGCATCCTTCTTGCCGAGCATATCGTTGATTGCAGCCTCGCCCTCACGGTAAGCAGTATGAGCGAGCATGGACTTGCCGTTTACGTCACCTGCAGCCCAAACGCCGCCGATGTTGGTGCGTCCGCACTCATTGGTAACGATACCGCCGCGCTCTGTGAGAACGCCGATGTTTTCAAGACCGATGCCAACAGTGTTAGCACGGCGTCCGACAGCGCAGAGTACGCAGTCAGCAGCAACTTCAACAGTCTTGCCCTCATATTCGCAGGTTACGGAATTTGTACCAACGCCGGTAACCTTTGCGCCGAGCATGAATTCAACGCCCTTCTTCTTGTAGTTCTTGAGAAGAATAGCCGCGATTTCGCCATCAGTAGGTCCGCCGATGTGATCCATCATTTCGATAACGGTTACCTTTGAACCGATGGAGTTGAAGTAAGAAGCCATTTCCATACCGATAACGCCGCCGCCGATTACTGCAAGCTGCTTCGGAACAGTGGTCATATCGAGGATTTCACGGTTTGTCTTAACAAAACCGGAGGTAACACCCTCACGAAGTCCGGGAATCGGAGGAACAGCCGCCGAAGAACCGGTACAGATGAGGAGTCTGCGAGCCTGATAGGTTTCAGCACCAACTGCAACGTTGAATGCTTCGCCGTCGCGACCCTTGATTTCGGCGTGACCGTTAACAACGGTGATGCCACCGTGCTTCATCTTTGCACCGATGCCGCCGACGAGAGTTTTAACAACCTTGTCCTTGCGTGCAACAACAGCCGCATGGTCGATGGAAGCGTTAGGAAGCTTTACGCCGTAGTCTTCGCTGTGCTTTGCATAGTCGAAGATCTTTGCGGAATAAAGAAGTGTTTTGGTGGGGATGCATCCCTCGTTAAGGCATACGCCGCCGAGAGATCTTTCCTCGATGAGCAGGGTGGAAAGTCCGCCTGCCGATGCGCGTTCAGCCGCATTGTAACCGGCCGGGCCGCCGCCGAGAATTATAAGTTCGTACATTTTGCGTCCCTCCTAAATTACTTTGCAAGAAGAAGCTGGAAGTTTTCGAGGTTTGCGCAGAGATCCTTTAAGAAACGAGCTGCGGGAGCACCGTCGAGTGCGCGATGGTCAAAGGTGAGGGAGAGTCCCATTGCGGGATATGTTGTTCCGTCAGCCTTGATACGCTGGGTGATGGTGCAGACACCGAGGATTGCAACCTGCGGAGGATTGATAACGGGAGTGAAGCTCTCAACGCCGAGCGAGCCGAGGTTGGTAACAGTAAATGTACCGCCGGAGAGCTTGTCGGGAGAGATTGAACCGCCCTGGGTTTCCTTGATGAGGCTCTTTGCATTTGCAGAAAGCTCGTTGAGGGACATGGTTTCAGCCGCCATAAGAGTGGGAACCATAAGTCCGCGCTCGGTGTCAACCGCAATACCGAGGTTAACATTGTCGAATACGCGCATAACGTCGTCGAGCCAGTGAGCGTTGAGATCCTTGTGATTCTTCAGGGTCTTTGCAACAGCATAGAGAACGATATCGTTGAGTGTGATGTTTGCCATGCCGAGAGCTTCGCCGTTTGCCTTGAGGCTCTTTCTGAACGCCATAACCGATGTTGCATCGAAAGAAGCGTTGAGAGTAAGCTGAGCCATGTTGGAAAGAGAAGCGTGCATCGACTTCGCGATAACCTTTCTGATGTTGGTGATCTTAACGTCGGTGTAGCCGCCGGTGGTCTTAACAGGAGCTGCTGCAGGTGCTTCTGCTTCGGGAGCTTCTTCAACAACAACTCTTTCACCTGCGAGGAAGCGCTCAACAGCCTCGATGGTTGTTGTTTTTCCTGCGTCGAGAAGTGCGTTTACGTCGCGTTCAATGATTCTGCCCATAGGGCCGGTTGCAACTACCTTTGAGAGGTCTGCGCCTGCTGTGAGAGCGAGCTTCTTTGCTCTGGGGGAAATGCGGAGAATATCGCCTGCTGCTTCAGTTGCAACGGGAGCTGCTGCAGGTGTTGCTGCAGGAGCCGGAGCTGCCTCTGCTGCGGGTGCAGGAGCCGCCTCTGCTGCAGGTGCTGCTGCGGGAGCTGCTTCATCTTTCTTGGGAATAAGTGCGGAAATGTCCTCACCTGCGTCGCCAATGATACAAACGACCTCAAGGCAGGGAACATCGTCGCCTTCAGCCGCGAATACCTCAAGGAGTGTACCTGCGACCTCGGATTTTTCGTCAAAGCTTGACTTGTCTGTCTCGTAGGAGAAGAGTACGTCGCCAACTGCCACGGTGTCGCCCTTTTTCTTGGCCCACTCGGTGATGATGCAGCTTTCAACGCTCTGTCCCTGACGGGGCATAATTACTGCGGTTGCCATGTGTAATATCTTCCTTTCATAATTAAATATATTTTTTTAATTATTACTGCGCGATAATGAGTTCAACTCCGGCAGCCTCGGCGGCCTTTGTGATGTCATCCGGCAGATAATCGTTTGCGATAATCGTGTGTATCTTATCAAGACCGCACACGGTGAACGGTAAGCTTCGGTCGAGCTTCGATGTATCAACGAGCACAATAACCTTGCGTGCCTTTTCGATAACCATACGTTTTAGCTCACATTCGGAATAGTTTCCGCTTGTCAGACCGTTCTTGAGAGAAAATCCCGACGGAACTATAAACGCGATGTCAATATTGATATCCTCGAGAAAACGCATAGCCTGGCTTCCGAGAATCGAAATATTGTCGCGATTTACCATACCTCCGACAAGATTTACAATAGGCTTTTTCTTTTTGATAAGCTCGAGGGCAACATTGGGGCCCGTCGTGATTATCGTGTGTCTTTCGTCAGGAAGTAGGGATGCAAGAGTCAGCACAGTTGTACCTGAATCGAGGAACATTGAACGTCCCGTTTCAATAAGCTCAATTGCGCATCTTGCAATTTTTTCTTTTGCGCTCAAGTTTTCGCCGAGTCGCTTATGGAACGAATCTTCCATAGTCGTCGTTATGTATTTCATTGAGCGCGCACCGCCGCGCACCTTAATGGCCTCGCCCTGCTTTTCGAAGTATTCGATATCGCGTCGGAGTGTCATGCTCGACACATCGGGGAATATCGCCTCCAGCTCTTTGAGTGCAACAAACGGTTTTTCTGCGAGTAATTCTCTTATAACTGTTCTGCGAGAGGGGTTCATGCTGATGTGCCTCCTTTCGTTGTAACGGTTGTTGTATTACGTGAAAAATGTTAACTTTACACCAAAGTTCACATTTTTGAGTTAAAATTAACATCCTCAACACATATTGTAACACAATCCCCGTGATTTGTCAATGTCATTTTTGCACATCGAACATGAAAAAGAACAGTAATTTTTGGGTGTTTTGTGAATTATTTGACAGACTTCTTTGCAGCGGTGAGAGTGTTGGAAAGAAGCATAGTAATTGTCATAGGTCCAACGCCGCCCGGAACGGGTGTAATATACGATGCTTTCGGCTCAACTGTAGCGAAATCAACGTCACCGGTAAGCTTTCCGTCAGCGCGGCGGTTCATTCCGACGTCAATTACAACCGCGCCGTCCTTTACCATATCGCCCGTAATGAAATCAGCCTTGCCGATTGCAACAACGAGGATATCTGCACGGCGTGTAACCTCAGCAAGATCCTTTGTTCTTGAGTGGCAGACGGTGACAGTACCGTTTGCGTGTAAAAGCAGCATTGCCTGCGGTTTGCCGACAATATTGCTTCTGCCGACAACAACACATTCCTTTCCGCAAACGTCAATGCCGCTCTTTTCGAGCAGTACCATAACGCCTGCCGGTGTGCAGGGCAGAAAATCGTGGTTGCCAATCATAATCTTACCAACATTAACCTCATGGAACGCATCCACGTCCTTCTTCGGGTCAATATTCTGAATAATAACCTCATCATTAAGATGCTTCGGAAGCGGAAGCTGTACAAGTATTCCGTGAATCTTGTCGTCACCGTTCAGCTTGTGAACAAGTGCAAGCAATTCTTCCTCTGTGGTTTCTTCCGGAAGCTCATATACCTCCGAATGGAAGCCAACCTCCTCGCATCCTTTCTTCTTATTCTTTACATACACCTTCGATGCCGGGTCTTCACCCACAATAATCACTGCAAGTCCGGGAGTAACGCCCTGCGCCTTAAGCGCCGCACATTCCTTTGCAATGTCCTCGCGCACCTCTGATGCGATCTTCTTTCCGTCAATTATGTTTGCCATTGGTTTTATCCTCCTTGTGTTTTTTAACTATATTTATTTTGATGGGAAAATACAGTTGCTTTTCCCAAAGAAAGCTCCGCAAAGAACTTTACTTTACGCTTTCGCTTCACAAACCGATTGATTACGCTTCGAATGCCAATATCATTCCTCAGAGCTTAAACTATCTTCCGTTTCAGCGGTTTCCGAAGCTGTATCCCCTGCATCTTCAGCAGACGGCTCAGCATCCTCACCAACGGGTATGTCCTCCTGCCCCCGTGAATAAATCTCCTCATATTCGCCCTCATTAAGAGCGCGATTCTTCGCTTTCTTCGAAAGAACAGCGAGTAAAATAACGCCGCCAATAGCACATATCGCCGCAACGAGCTGGGAAACACGAACGGTCTTGCCTAATACCGATTCGAGCAGATAAAGGCTGTCTGTACGCAGTCCCTCAATAAAGAAACGTCCGAATCCATACCAGATAAGATACCATAATGTCGGCTGACCGTCAAACTTTTTCTTTTTGTAAAAAGTCATGATAAGTGCAAAGCCGAGAATGTTCCAGAGCGATTCATAAAGGAATGTCGGATGATAATAATTCATCGCTCCGAATGCATATTCCCCTGCGGCACGGTTTGTCCAATACCCCTGCGCAATGCCCATACGCCACGGAAGCTTTGTTGCCACGCCGTGTGCTTCGGCATTGAAGAAATTACCCCAGCGTCCGATGGCCTGTCCGATTATAACTCCGGGAACAGCAAGGTCAAGAATCTTTGCAGTTTTAATTTTTTTGATTTTGGAATAAACAGCTATCGTTATCGCGCCGACGATAATACCGCCGTAAATGGCGAGTCCGCCGTTCCATATCGCAATCACGTCATAAAATGAACGATACTTTTCCGGTGTCATCAAGACATAATAGAGCCTTGCGCCGGCTATTGCAAAAATCATAAGATATATCGCAAGGTCGAAAACATCGTCGGTTTTAATCTTTTCAAATTTTGATTTACGAAGTGCAATAAAGAATCCGACTATCATGGCAAGCGTGATGATTATTCCGTACCACATAACGGGATGCGGCTCATCCGCCCACGGGAACGGTATACGAAATGCAACCGGGTCAAGGGTGAATTCCCCGATTCCAAAGCCCGGGAACGAGATTTTATTCGGCACAGCCAATAATGCGTTAATCATTTATTGCCCTCCGATTTCAGCGGATTCACAATCGCGAGAGAACAGTATTCATCCTTGAATGATGAATTAAGCAGCCCGGTAACGTCCTCATAGGTAACGCCGGCAATAGCATCGGCATAGTCGAGAAGATCCCCGTCATCGAGCTTAAACTGCAAGAAGTTGTTTGCAATATCCTCGGTGCTGTCAAACCAACGTATCATCGCCGCATAAAGAGCACGCTTGGAGCGCTCAAAATCCTCTTTCGGCAAGCCGTTTTTCTTTGCCGATTCAACGCATACTTTGAAACGTGCAAACACTTCGTCAGGGTCACTGCCCTCTCCGAAAATAGAGTTGTTTGCATAGCTCTTACAAATTCCGTAATCGACATCGAGTGAGCCGGAAATGAGTCCCTCCTCATAGAGTTTGTTATAAAATTCGCCCGCCTTTCCGAAAAGGACATCGTTGAGAATATCCATACCTGCAGCCTTTTTCATGCGTGCCATCGGGCATTCGGGAATATCAACATCCTTGATTCCGATTGCAAAAAGCGGCTTTGACACCTGCATTTCACATTCGGCACGGGGCATATAAACCTCAGCTTTTTCCTCGGGATAATCGCGGATTATTTCAGCCGGTGCCTGTTCCTTGAGCACCTTGTCGCAAACCTCGTTCACTTCGTCAATGTTAACGTCGCCGCACACAATTAGCATCATATTTGAGAAATTATAGAATACACGGTAGCACTCATAAAGGATGTCAGCCGTTATATGCGAAATGGATTCGACCGTGCCTGCCACGTTAATGCGGACATTGTGCTTTTCATAAAGAGCTTCGAGCAACATATGATAAAGTCTGCGCGCCGGATGGTCGTCGTACATACGAATTTCCTGTGCAATAATGCCCTGCTCCTTTTCAACCGTTTCGGGAGTGAAATACGGAGTCGAAACAAAGTCAAGCAGAATTTCGAGTGACTCCTTAAAGTTCGACGTACACGAGAAAAGATATGCCGTCATCGTGTTTCCAGTATATGCGTTGGCGTTCGCGCCGTATTTCGCATAACGCGAGAAGGTATCCTCGCCGTTCGGGTTTTCAAAGAGCTTATGCTCGAGATAATGTGCAATTCCGTCAGGTACCACGGTGAAATCCTTATCGCCTGCCAGCTTGAATTTTGAATCTATCGAGCCGTATCGGGTTGCAAAAAGAGCGTATGAGGTTGACAGCTTTTTCGGAAAGACGTAAACGTCAAGTCCGCTTTTATGCTTGTAGGTGTAATATTTCTCTTTAAGAAACTCACTCTTTTTTTCTGTCACATTAAGCATTTTGACTGCCCCCCTTCAGTGTGCCGTTAAGGAAATATACCGTGTCGAGCGATGCTTTTTTCGACGCCGCAACGATATCTTCACGTGTAACCCTTGAAAGCGCCTCAATAACATCATCCGGTGTGTCGCAAAGCCCCGCGAGAGCTCTTCCGAGATACCAGGTTTCAAGTCCGCGTGCGCTGTCGGAAAGCTCACGGTAGTTGTTGACAAGTCCGAGTCTTGCGCTTTCAATTTCCTCATCGGTTAATTCACCGTTCTGTACTGCCTTTAACTGGTCGAATATTGCCTTTTCGGCAATTTCACGCTTGTCCACCTCGATTCCGCTTGCAACGGTAAGCAGTCCCTTTGTTGCATCGGGCGCACTTGCGCAGTAGTAGCAAAGACTCATCTTTTCACGTACATTCATGAAAAGCTTGGATGTTACACCGCCGCCGAAAACCTCGTTGAACATCATGAGCGCCGGATAATCCGCATCGGTGAGAGTGATTCCCGAACGGAAGCCGATAGTCAGCTTGCCCTGGTTCACGGGCATATCCTCCGTAATGCTCTTGGGAGTGTCACACGAGCGTATAACTTCTGTTTTCGCAACTGCCACCGGCTTGCGGTTAATATTGGCGAACATTTCGCCAAGCTGTGAGGCAAGCGCATCAACATCGCATTTTCCGACGAAGAAGATTTCGACAGGGTATGTTTCAAGTGCGGTTTTATACTGTGCGAAAACGCTCGAGGCAGTACAATCCCTCACCTCTTCAACCGTTCCGGTTTCGTCAAGTCCGAATCGCTCATTTTTACACATTTCCTGAATACAGCGCTGACGGGCATAGTAAGTTTTATTGTTGATTTTAGCGTTAATTGCATCAATCAGATTACTCTTTTCGCTCTCGGTGTACGCTTTGCTGAAAGCCTCTCCATCCGTCACAGGATTAAAGAGGATATCACCGAGCACATCAGTTACTTCTCTTATAAGATTTTCACCGTTCATTGCATATACGGAGTCAATCATACCGGCATTGATGCCAAAAATCTGCATTTCACCGCGCTTAATGTTGCGTGCGCAAAGGCTTGACGCATAGAGATAATCGAGCTTTTTGTTTATCTCTGCCATGTTCGGATATTTGACCGAACCGCGCATAAGAATATTCGGTATAAGCGCATTTTTGGCCGCGGACGCGCGCTCGAGCGGTGCGATAAAATTAACAGACAGTGATCCTGTTTTGAATTTATCGGTTTCGATATAATTAAGATTAATACCGTCGCCGATCTGCTTCTTGATAAGGCTCATGTTTTCTGCTCGCTTTCTCCCTTTAATAGGGATTTTATTTCATTATTTATTATTTTACACCTATTATGCTCAAAATGCAACAAACATAGTGTGAATTTTTAAAAATTTACCATATTTTTATTTCATGGAGTCAGACCGTTTTTAGACTGTTCCCCCCTGATAAGTATTCCGGAAAATCCGTCAAGCCACGGGGAGAGTTCAGCAAACACCGAATCAGCGCCAAAAAAGATGACCTTTGTTTCCGGATTAACGCTTTCATCCGGGAAAGATTTTATTTGCGGTCCGCACCCACCGAAAATTATATACTTGGCCCCATTAACTCTCTGCCATGCCGTTTCATCCTCCCAAACGCTCTTTCCGATATAGGCGATTTCACTGCCGTTATATTCGATTAAAGCCGTAATCAGCGGATGGTTTGAACGCTTGATATTTGTTTTCACCGGAAGCGTTAACTTAATATCGCCAAAGTGTATTTCGGTTTCTTCCTCGGCCTCGTAAAATATTGTTTCTGTACCGTATTCACCGGCCAAAGCGGCAATTTCCAATGCGATATACCTGTCGTATTCATTGGTTGGCATCGGAAGAAGTATACGCCTTACAACACATCTGTTAAGTAACTTATGCAGAGAATTCACGTGCCTTCTGTGAATATGCGTAAAGAGAAATGTATCAATTTCGGTAAGGCAATTCGCCCTGACACATTTTTCCGAATTATAAAAAAGCTCACTGTATCCCTCCGAAATATCAACGAGCATTGCCTTGCGCTTTGAAACGGCAACAAGAACATCGCCGTAGTTTTCAGAAATACAGTCGAGCGTTATATCTTTTTCGTGAAGTGACTCATAAACCGCTGTTCCGGAAATGAAAATCAGAATCGATATCCCTATCGGAATCAGCGAATAAAGCCAGCTTGAAACATTCTTTATCATCATGATAACAATAATGACGGAGCAAACCGATATTATCGGTAAAGTGAACGGATATCCGAGCGATACCGTACAGTCAACCGAGGCAATCAGCTCTGCCAGAGCGGTACAGATTTTGGTCAGTATTTCGATACACCATCCGAATCCGATTCCGAGAAAATGCAGTCCGGTCAGAGAAAATATCACATATATCGGAATAAAAAGCAATAGCCCCTCACAGAAAATTGACATTATAACCGTTGCCGGCACAGAAAGGAGCGAGGTTTCGCCGAAATAAAGCCACTGAAGCGGAAGGACCGCCACTGCTGCGGCAAAGGAAATCGGTATGATTTCGAGTGCTTTCAGTAAACGGAAACGCAGTGTATATCTTCGCGGGTCATAGTACGGCACCTTGTCGAAAAGCTTTCCGGTTTCCTCGGATATGAGCAGAATACCGAGCGTTGCGGCAAACGACATCTGCAGGCTGACATCGAACACGGCGGCAGGCTCTGCCATAACGATAAGTCCACAGGCGATAAAAAGAGTTGTCACTCTGTCGGCACGGACATTTATAAACATGGCAATGCGCGATATTATCAGCATAAGTGCCGCACGCATTACAGACATCAGAAATCCCGTAAGTGCAGTGTAAAATATGATGAACAAAAGTGTGATAAAATTCCGCGGCTTGGGACGTACGCCGAAGGCTTTTAATAAGCTTGAAACCATCCCGTCGAGCACGGCAAGATGCAGACCGCTTAAGGCGAGCAAATGGACAACCCCGATATTCTTAAAGTCGCGTTGAATTTTACCAAGTCCACTCCGGTCACCAAGGAAAATTGCTTTTGCAAGAGCACCGGCATCGTCACTTAAACAGAGTGACATTTTTGCGGATATGTTCTCACGCAGATTTGTAAACAGAACACCGATGCTCCTGATCTTTCCAAGAGTTTTCGGCGTATCGGCAATATTGCAGGTGAATACATATCCTTCCGAAAGAAAGTCAAGCTTTGGCTTGTCAAAGCCCCCGTAAAAATCGGCAATCGGAACGAATTCCGCCCTTGTTTCGATGAAATCCCCGGGTGAAAGTCCGATTGCCGTTTCGGAATATGCAAGACCTTTTGCCCGGGAAGTTTCTCCGTCGGCGGAGTGAAGTCTGACACAATAAAGTGCACTGTATGACGTGCTGTTTTCAACAGAAACGATTTGGGCACGTACGGTTTTCGAGTCGTATTTGTCGTATTTTTCTACGTATACGTCATAGTAAGCGTGACCGAGGAGTACACTGCATACCGTCAGTGCGGCGGCGGCTGCGATGAATGCCGGAGCGGATATATTGCATATTTCTTTTATGCCAAACCGGCGTACGGCAGCGAGAAAAATTGGAACCAGACCAATGCAGGTAAAAATAAAAAATACCTTCAGCGCCGGATGAAGCATAGCACTTGCGGCGTTTGCGGCAAGGCAAACGGTTATCATAAGAGCAAGCGGCCTTCTTTTGAAAATATTCATACCGTGACCCTCCGTAATACTTTTCAACAATTATTTTATAGCAACCGGCACTGCAAAGTCAATAGATGTAAGCCAATTATGCCAAAGCCAACAATTACCGGAGTAAAAATTACGAAAATATTCATATAATTAATAAAAATACCATTGATTTTTTTCTCTGGATATGATATATTATAATATGCAATGAAATAAACTCCGCAGCTTCTGCGGCAGACAAGCTTGTAAATATTTTTTTGGAGGTATATTACCATGGCAAAAAACAGATACATCGGTGAATATCCCGTAATCGGTATTCGCCCAATCGTCGATGGCCGCCGCGGCCCGATGCAGCTCCGCGAGAGCCTTGAGCCCCAGGTTTGGGCAATGGCTAACGCAGCAAAGAAGCTCTTTGAAGAGAATCTTTTTTATTCTAACGGTGAACCCGTAAAGGTAGTTATGGCACACACCTGTATCGGTCGTGTTCCCGAAACTGCCGCTTGTGCGGACAAATTTAAGAGAGAGGGCGTTTCCATCACCCTTTCCGTAACTCCCTGCTGGTGCTACGGCTCCGAAACTATGGATATGGATCCGCAGACAATAAAGGGCGTTTGGGGCTTTAACGGTACCGAGCGTCCCGGTGCGGTTTACCTTGCAGCAGTTCTTGCAGGTCATGCACAGAAGGGTCTTCCCGCATTCGGCATCTACGGACATGAGGTTCAGGATGTCAACATGGTTTCCGACATTCCCGAGGATGTAAAGGAAAAGCTCCTCCGTTTCGGAAGAGCGGCTGTTGCTGTTGCAACCATGCGCGGAAAGAGCTATCTCCAGATCGGTTCGCAGTGTATGGGTATCGCAGGATCCATCATGGATCAGGACATGATGGAAACCTATTTCGGTATGCGTGTTGAATCTGTTGACGAGGTTGAAATCCTCCGCCGAATGGAAGAGGGCATCTATAACGAAGAAGAATATCAGAAGGCACTCGCTTGGACAAAGGAACACTGCAAGGAGGGCCGTGATGACAATCCCGAGTCCGTTCAGTTCCTCGGCGAAGAACGCCGTATCAAGTTCACTCCCGAAGAAAAGGAAAAGCAGTGGGAATTCACTGTCAAGATGTACTGCATAATCAAGGACCTCATGGCAGGAAACCCGAATCTTCCCGAGGAGTTCATCGAAGAAAGAGTCGGACACAACGCAATTGCCGGCGGTTTCCAGGGTCAGCGTCAGTGGACAGACCATTGGCCGAACTGCGACTATCCCGAAGCACTTCTTTCCTCGACATTCGACTATGAGGGCGCACGTGAACCGTACACTCTCGCAACCGAAAACGACATTCTCAACGGTATGGGTATGCTGATGATGCGCCTGCTCACACACCGCGCACAGATTTTTGCAGACGTTCGTACATATTGGTCCGGTGAAGCTACCGAGCGTGTAACCGGCTATAAGCTTGAGGGCAAGGCTGCTGAATCCAACGGTATTATCCACCTGCTCAACTCCGGTGCGGCATGTCTTGATGCTTGCGGCGAATGCACCGACGAAAACGGCAACGCTACCATGAAGAGATGGTGGGAAGTTACCGATGAGGATATCAAGAAGATGACCGACGCAACCGTATGGTGCGAAGCAGGTCAGGATAACTTCCGCGGAGGCGGCTTCTCGAGCCACTTTACAACCCGTGCGGAAATGCCTTGCACAATGATCCGCCTTAACCTCGTTCAGGGTCTCGGTCCTGTTCTTCAGATTGCCGAGGGTTGGTCGGTTAAGCTTCCCGACGAAGTTTCCGACAAGCTCATGGAGCGTACAAATCCGACATGGCCTTGCACATGGTTCGCACCTCGCTGCGACGGCAAGGAAGGCTCTGCATTCAAGACCGCTTATGAGGTTATGATGAACTGGGGAGCTAACCACGGTGCTATCTCCTACGGACACATTGGTGCAGACCTTATCACAATGTGCTCCATGCTCCGTATTCCGGTATGTATGCATAACGTACCCGAGGAGCAGATCTACCGTCCTGCTGCATGGAATGCATTCGGTATGGATAAGGAAGGTCAGGACTACAGAGCTTGCGCTACATACGGTCCGCTTTACAAGAAATAATTTAAAGCATGAAAATGCCGCTTCATCCGAAGCGGCATTTTTGCGTGTAACAATATCTAACCTGAGCCGTAACTGCATCGGCAGTTTAGCGGTAATAGCCGGCACGCATACAGCGTTTGCAAAGCTCATCTGTACATTTGTGAGCGGTGAAGCCGTCATATATTGCTTTTGCACGTGGAGATGATAAAATTTCATCAAGTGTCACACAAAAAAGATTTCCGAGTGGAATATCTCCGTTATGGTCAAGACAGCAAGGAACGACCGTACCGTCACACAGAACACCTATCTGGTCACGTAAACCGTAACAGAACCCGTCATCAGCGAGAATTTCGCCAGTCGGATCGGGCCAGTCAAACTTTTCACCCCATTCGAGGAATACACGTTCACAAAGCCGTTCGCCTGAACGGGTTTTCTGCCATTCACCGGGGAATTTTGTGTGCATTTTTTCGAGAATAAGCCCGTTCTTTTCGTGAAGTGCACCATCTGCTCTGCCATCCAAATTCCAAAGGCGCAGAACGGTTATAATTCCCTCTCCGGCAGCAGTTTTTGCAAAATCAAGACAGCCATCGAGATATCCTTCAAACGACATCCCGGGCGGATTTGCTTCAAATGCGTGCAGGGAAATATTTATTTTATAAGGCTTTGCCGCAATAATCTCCTCCGCACGTTTTTTGAGAAGTGTACCGTTCGTCGTTATGATGGATTTGAACCCAAAATCCTGTGCAATACTCATAAACCTCGGAAGCAACGGATGTGCAGTCGGCTCACCCATAAGGTGATAGTACAAAAACTCTGCCCATCCCGTGAGTTTTCCGGCAAGAGTCGTAAATTCTTCCTCGGTCATCAACTGCGGCTTGCGGCTTGTTCCGGGACAAAATGAACAGCTTAAATTACAGCAGTTGGTGATTTCAAGATATGCCTTTTTGTGATTTGCCATGGTTATTTCCCGGCTTCTGCCGTACGGATGGCAAACTCGGCATGAGCGGCATTTATTGACGGCTGGTCGATATATTTGTCGAACATTCCGACGAGAACGCCGTCCCCCGGCTTCATTGATTCGAACGCCTCAACAAACGCACGGCGAACCTCATCCTGATTTGAGCATCTTCTTCCTGCACCGAGAATTTTCAGCGCAAAGGTCGGCGCAGACAACTTTCTAATAACCTCATACATTTTCGGAATATCGCTTTCCTCAAAGCGTTCGCCGGTCGGATTGACGTCATTTGAACGGTCAGGCTGCGAAAGATTGTATACCGACGCCATATAATAATCGGGCTTCAGACCGTTTTCTTCGGCGAATGCAAGCACCTCGGGAAAATGCGCGCAGATTCCGGCAGGCACATTTTTACGCTTTATCTTTTCGAGAAGCGGCTTTAATTTGTCAAGCTGCCCTGCAAGATAAAGGTCATCCGCAAGCTCACCGTGTATACATACGCCGGCAGGGGAATATTTCATCATTTCATTAAGCTCCTCATCGAACGTATCGAGATTTTTTCCCGACTGCGCGAGCCAATTGAGCTTGCCGCCTGCCTCACGGTAACGGGCGAGAAGTCCCATAACAGGCATGGCACCGCGTGACTGTACGGCATTAATTCCGGCATCCTCACAGCGCTTTAACATTTCAAACGCCTTCTGCTCGGTAAAATATTCTTTCATATCTCTGTCGGTGTCAGCATCAAGATGTGATTTACCCGTGAACGGATTGCTTCCGACGATAAGGCGTGTAATTTCAATATCTCCGATTTTCATTGTTGGCAGCATAGTTGTAACCTCCGTATGTATAGGTTTGATAGATGTGTTCATTATAGCATAAAACGGAATTTTTTTCAAGTCGGTTATTTTATTAGTTCATAATATTTTGTATGGTAAACTAACCGAGGTGATTTCATTTACGCCAAAGGCGTAACATCATTCATTTGTGCCGCACAAGTCGACAATGAAGTTGAGCTGACGCTCAAATGATGCTGCGTGTACTACGCAAATGATGTTGTGCCTTTCGGCACAAATGAAAAATATGAAAGCAAAAGCTTTCGGATTTTTTGGCTGGGGATGAGGGATTTGAACCCCCACAAACAGAGTCAGAGTCTGTCGTGCTGCCATTACACAAATCCCCAACGGATTTATTTGACGGATAATATTATATCACAGTGATTCGTACTTGTCAATAGGTTTTTAAAAAAAAATCAACTTTTCTTTCAGGTAATTTATGTAAGGACAAAAAGAAATATGTTTTTTTGCGAAAAAAGGCTGTACAAGCACGTCATTTTGTGGTATACTTATTATGTATATGTATTTTTTTGCAGAGGTGATGTTATGCCTGCGATACCGAAAATTTTTGTCGGTGATATACTCGAAATGAAAAAACCGCATCCCTGCTCACCGAAAAGTGTAAAATTCCGTGTGATGCGTGTCGGAAGCGACATCCGCATCGTCTGCGAAAACTGCGGTCGGGATTTAACCCTGCCGCGCATCAAGCTCGAAAAAAGCATCCGCCGTGTCCTTCATGAGGACGGCAGCGCAGACTGACGAATACTTATTAATTTATAGAAAGGTTACGGTTATGGAAGAAAACAACATTCAACCGCAAGATTCCGTTACACAGGAAGTACAAGTGCCTGCCGCTACTGCTGCAAACGCTCCGACGTTCGATATAAAACCGAAGCGTGTCTACCCCAAGTGGCTGCAAAAGATCACTGCCCCCTTTGACGGTATGCATCACATCGGTTTAGCCTTTATTCTGCCGGTTTTTATTATGGCACTTATATATCTGGCAATGGAGGTTTGGCCGTTCGGCGAAAACTCCGTTTTGGTGCTCGATTTAAACGGTCAGTACATTTACTATTTCGAAGCCATACGTGATATTCTCCGCGGCGAGCAGGGAATCATTTATTCATTTGAACGTGCGCTCGGCGGCGAATTTCTCGGAATCGTCGCTTATTATCTCGCAAGCCCGTTCAGTATAATAGTCGCGCTCTTCCCCGAGGGAATGATTACCGAGGCTATTTACACCATCCTGCTCCTCAAATGCGGTCTGTCCGGCTTTAATATGTGCGTTTATCTGCACAAATCACATCCGACAAATTCTGTAAACGAAGTCATTTTCTCGGTTATGTATGCGCTGACCTCTTATGCGGTCGTTATGCAGCATAATACGATGTGGTTCGACTGTGTACTTTTCTTCCCTCTTATAATGCTCGGCATCGAATCACTCATAAAGTTCGGAAAGTACAAGCTCTTTGTGCTGACTCTTGCCGTTTCGGTCTTTTCAAATTATTATATCGGATATATGGTGTGCATCGCCGTTGCCGCTTATTTCTTCTTCTATTATTTAAAATCCACTCCCGAGGAGCGCAACCCCCTCGGCGAACGGGCGCATTTCATAAAATCGCTCGGACGTATTGCATTCTTTTCCGCCATTGCAGTCGGAATTGCGGCAATAATCGTTCTTCCGGCTTATTATTCGCTCCAGTTCGGAAAGACTACATTCTCAAATCCGAAGTTCGATTTCGCACAAAAATTCGATTTCCTCGACCTTATCTCGAAAATGTTCCCGGCATCGTATGACACCGTGCGTCCTGCCGGCTGGCCGTTTGTTTATTCGGGAACGCTCACGCTCATACTCCTGCCGGTATTCTTCCTTATTAAAGAAATCACGCCCAGAAAGAAGATTGCATACGGTGCACTCATGGCGTTCTTTATCTTCAGCTTCAACTCAACAACAATCGACCTTATCTGGCACGGCTTCCAGAAGCCGAACTGGCTCAACTACCGTTACAGCTTCATGTTCTGCTTCATTATAATCGTTATGGCATATAAGGTTTTTGAGCATATCGAAAAAATCGACATACGTACCGTTCTCGGCGTCGGCGGTATACTCGGTCTGCTGACGGTTATTCTTCAGAAGCTCGAATATGAAAATCTGCCCGACCTCACTTCAATCTGGCTTACAATTGCCTGCCTCGCAGCGTATATGATTCTCCTCTCCGGATGCAATAAACGCTGGATGGAGGGCGGAATTTCAACCGTGCTCTGCGTATTTGTGCTCCTTGAACTTTTCTGCAGCGGACTCTCGGATGTAATTTCGCTCGACAAGGACGTTATTTACAGCTCGAGAAATTCCTATCTCGATTTCGTAAACAAATGGCAGCCTGCGGCAGATTGGATGAATGAAAACGATACATCCTTCTACCGTTCGGAAAAAACCAAGCACCGAAAAACCAACGACAATTTCACCCTTAACATGAAGGGACTTTCCAACTCAACCTCCACTCTCAATGCCGACCAGATAAAATTCTTACAGCAGATGGGTTATTCCTCAAAGTCACACTGGTCAAAATATCTCGGAGGCACGCCCGTTTCTGACAGTCTGCTCGGAATAAAATACCTGCTCACGCCCAATGATGAAGAGCTTAATCCGCTTTGGGGCAAGCCGATATATACCGACACCGAAAACGGAACCGCTGTTTATAAAAACGATTATGCACTCAGCATCGGTTATATGGTATCAAGCAATGTAAAATCCTACGAATTCCCTGCGGTTGAAACCCCGTTCGCACGAATGAATCAGCTCATCACAAAGATGCTGGGCGAGGATGAAACCGTTGAAATATTCAAGCCGTACAGCGACCTTACACCGACAACCGATAACATCAACACCGCACACGTTACGGGACACTACTACTATAAAAAAGTCAGCGAATCCCACGATGCAAGGCTGACTTACACCTTTACTCCGGTCAACAGCTACGAAGTTTATGTATATTTCCCCAGTAACTATCCCCGTGACACCAAGCTCAAATTAAACGGCGCAGACATATCGGAGTTTTACACCAACGAAACCTACCGTGTTGTTTCTCTCGGCAGACTGACTGAGGGTGAAGATGCCGTCCTCACAATGGAGCTTAAAGACGACAGAGTTTATATCGCAAACGATTTGGACTACATCTATTACCTCGACGAAGCACTCTTCACCGAAATCATGCCAAAGCTTCAGGCAAACGGCTATAACATCGAAGCGTTCACCGATTCAAGCTTCAGCGGCACTGTAACGGCAACCGAAGAAAAGTCGCTCTTCTTCCTCACCATTCCCTATGATGAGGGCTGGAACGTCTACGTGGACGGCAAAAAAGTCGAAACAATTGAGGTGCTGGATTCACTCACCGCAGTTGAGCTCGAGCCCGGCGAACACAAAATCGAAATGAAATACTCCACCTGGGCAATCAGATACGGAGTTATAACTTCTGCCGGTTCTGCCGTAATTTTTGCGGCGGCTTGTGTGGCTGATGCGATTATTAAGAGAAAAAAGTGCCAAGTATAGTGGAATTACGGTCGCTTTTTGAATAATATTGCGCAAACAGCAAAATCATTGACGCACCCAAAATCTATGCAAAACCACGAATATCAGGGGGTGTAATGAAATAAAATATAATTTTTTTGAGAAATTTTAAAAAAACTCTTGATATTTTGAAAAAAATGTGGTATCATATACGGAGAAATGCTGTTTTAACAGCAGTGGGCCCGGCTGCATCAGGCGAAAACCGTTACAGTCAAAGCCTAATGCAGACGAATTTTGAAGGAGGTGAACAGTTTGCCGAACATTAAATCCGCAAAGAAGCGCGTAAAGGTTATCGAAGCAAAGACTCTTCAGAACAAAATGCTCAAGAGCGCGCTCAAGACTTCTATGAAGAAGTATGAAGCAGCACTCGCTTCCGGTGATAAGGCCGCAGCCGCTGAAACATACAAGGAAGCAGTTAAGAAGATCGACCAGGCAGTAGCTCAGGGTCTTCTCCACAAGAACAACGCTGCAAGAAAGAAGAGCAGCTACACCGTAAAGCTCAACCAGCTTGGTGCATAATCGTTCTTTTATATGTAATATCGGTGATGAAGGCTTCTTCATCACCTTTTTACTTTGATGAGCGTCCATATTCTGCCGTATTCATCGACAGATGCTTGCCAAGCCTCTTCTCCGTCTTCGAGCTTTATAAGCAAAAATTCGCTCATTTGCCCAACGCTTTCAGCGCTTACATCGGGGGAAATCCGACGCATCTCGGAGAAAAAGCTTTTTGCTCGTTCTATTCGCTCATCTTGGGTGAGCTTTTCGGCAGCATAATCTCCAAGACGGATGTAAACGAACTCCTCTATCGAGCCGTCGCTTGCCGAAAAACTCATGCGGAGATTGTCATTTTCCGCAAGCCACATATCCCCCGCTTCGGAAAGAACCACTTCAAGAGTGTGAGCGTTTTTCCCGAACAGCGAACGTATTGACCGTTTGACGACGCCGCGTGTGTATTCCACAACCTCGGGCGGTACCGGTTCAGTATCGGGTATTGATTGCGCCGCGGTTTCCGTTTGCAAAAGTCCGAGCTCATCACTGACACCGTTAAGAGTTAGGGAAATTATCTCCCTCGCTTCTTCGGAATCAGCAAAATTTATTGCGGAAAGCAGTCTGAATGTATCTTCCAGCGCCGATACGGTATGGGAATCGCATTCGCCGACACGCATTTTTTCGGCAAGCGTAAGAAGCGGTGTCGCCTCCACTTCGTAAGGTAAGCGTACCGCCGCATTTTCAAAGCGCATCGCCGCTGAATATTTTGACGTGCTGTCATCTGATTCTATCCATTCACCGAGAGCATCGGCGCAAAGTGTCAGCGATTCATATGAAGCTTCAAGCTCTTTTGCTTGAATTACTTTTTCCTGACGCGTGACGGTAATCACCGCCAAAACACCAACCAGCAAAAATGCAATCAAAAAAATATATACTATCCGTAAATCGCGAAAATTAGTCCTATTACTTCTGAAAGAACGCATATTATCACCTTATATCTTCATTAATAATAATATTGTAACCTATAACGAATAATTAATTCGGAGAGAAATATGAACACTGAAAAAGATATAAATATTGTCCTCGTCGAACCGGAAATTCCTCAAAACACCGGAAATATCGCCCGTACCTGCGCGGCAACCGGCGCGGCACTACACCTCGTCAGACCGCTCGGCTTTGAAATTGATGACCGCAAATTAAAACGTGCCGGCCTTGATTACTGGGACAAGCTCGACATAACTTATTACGACAACCTAAACGATTTTTTTGAAAAAAATCCCGATGCAAAATTCTACTGCTTCTCAACAAAGGCCAAATATACATACACAGACATCACTTATCCCCAAAAAGTATTTTTAATGTTCGGCAAAGAAACAAAAGGGCTTCCCGAATCTCTCTTATACAGTAACCCCGAAAACTGTGTCCGCATCCCCATGCGCGACACTCTCCGTTCACTCAACCTCTCAAACTCCGCTGCAATTGCCGTTTATGAGGTTCTGCGTCAACGCTCCTTCGAGGGTCTTCGCCCCGACGGTGAGCTGACAATGTACAAATGGGATGAATAATATGATTAATGAACTGTTCCCCGGAACGGTTCATTTTTTCGTTAATGGGGATTTGCGTAAATGAGATAGCTCATCCATTAATATACCGTGAAAAATTAATTAAATATTTTTCGGAAAAAATTTCATTTACCCCTTGACAAAGGGTAAAGTGTGTGCTATAATAATATACTGCATTATAATCGCTTTGACTATGCGTACATTTATGGCGATGCCAAAAAAAGTGCGTGGTTACGGGCAATTTTTGTCTAAAATTACAAAAATCGACAATAGTTGTCTGTAATGAAAATCAAAGTACAAGTGCCAAGACCAGGATGTCAATACTGTTGAAATGGAGTGATAATTTCTATGGTGGTTAAACCCACGATGCTTGGCAAGACAGAACGAATGAGCTTCGCCAAAATTGGTGATACTCTCGAAATGCCCAATCTTATCGAGGTACAGAAGAAATCTTATAAGTGGTTCCTCGAGGAGGGACTTCGCGAGGTATTGCACGATGTGTCGCCGATCACCGACTATTCGGGTAATCTCGTTATTGAGTTCATCGATTACACCATCGATCCCAACCCCAAATATCCCGAGGAGGAGTGCAAGGACCGTGACACGAACTTTGCCGCACCTCTCCGCGTTACCGTAAGACTTACCAACAAGGCTACGGGTGAGGTAAAGGAATCTGCGGTGTTCATGGGCGATTTCCCCCTCATGACCGACAACGGTACATTTATTATCAACGGTGCGGAGCGAGTTATTGTTTCGCAGATCGTCAGATCCCCCGGTATATACTATGAAACCTCTATCGACAAAACCGGTAAGGTTATCTATACTTCCACGGTTATTCCGTATCGCGGCGCATGGCTCGAATATGAAACCGATGCCAACGACATTTTCTATGTCCGCATAGACAAAAACCGCAAGATACCGATAACTGTACTCATCCGTGCTCTCGGCATCGAATCCGACGACGAAATCGTTAAGTATTTCGGCGAGGATTCCAGACTGATGGCAACCATGGAAAAGGATATGATGCAGGCTGAAGCCGACAAGAATCATACCTCTCTGGGCGATGAAGCACTCAAGGAAATTTACAAGAAGCTGCGTCCCGGGGAGCCTCCGCTCGTTGAGAGCGCACAGCTGCTTATCAATAATCTTTTCTTCGATCCCAAGCGCTACGACCTTGCTCCTGTCGGACGTTATAAATACGACAAGAAGCTCGCTCTCGGCAAGCGTATTATGGGACATACTCTCGCGCGCCCGGTTGTTTCCCCCATCACCGGAGAGCTTCTCTATGAGGCAAACGAGCTTCTCGACGAAGAAAAGGCAATGGCTGTCGAGCACGCCGGCGTAAACGAGGTATATCTCCTTCTCGAAGACGGCGAAACCGAGGTCAAGGTGTTCGGAAACGGCATGATCGAGCCGAAGTATGTCATCGGATGTGACCTCGAAGATATCGGCATTACCGAAAAGGTTAAGCTTTCGGCAATGATTGAAATGCTCGAAGAAGCAAACGGTGATGTTGACGAGTTCAAGAAGATTGCTGCCGCAAGAATTGCAGAGCTTTCTCCCAAGCACATCACAAAAGACGATATTTTCGCATCCATTAACTATCTTACCTGCCTTGCTCACGATATTGGTGTCAAGGACGATATCGACCATCTCGGTAACCGTCGTCTGCGTTCCGTCGGTGAGCTTCTGCAGAATCAGCTCCGTATCGGCTTCTCCCGTATGGACAAGACCGTTAAAGAGCGCATGACCACCCAGGATGCTGAAACTCTCACTCCTAACACACTTATCAATATCAGACCCGTTGTCACCGCGATTCGCGAGTTCTTCGGCTCATCGCCGCGCTCGCAGTTCATGGATCAGAATAACCCTCTTGCCGAGCTTACTCATAAGCGCCGTCTTTCGGCTCTCGGCCCGGGCGGTCTTTCGCGTGACAGAGCTTCCTTCGAGGTTCGTGACGTACACTATACTCACTATGGACGTATGTGCCCTATCGAAACCCCTGAAGGACCTAACATCGGTCTTATTTCCTACCTTTCCACCTATGCAAAAATAAACAACTACGGCTTTATCGAAGCTCCTTACAGAAGAATTGATAAGACTACCGGTATTGTTACTGACGAAGTTGTTTATATGACCGCAGATGTTGAGGATAACTATACAATCGCTCAGGCAAACGAGCCTCTTGACGAAAACGGACGTTTCGTAAACTCCCGTATTTCCGGCCGCCGCAGAAACGAAATCATCGAGTTCAATGCTGACGAAGCAGACTTCATGGACGTTTCGCCGAAGATGGTTGTTTCGGTTGCAACAGCGTGCATCCCGTTCCTTGAAAACGATGACAACTCGCGTGCGCTCATGGGTTCAAACATGCAGAAGCAGGCAGTTCCGCTTCTCGTTTCAAACGCACCTATCGTTGCTACCGGTATGGAGTACAAGGCTGCGGTTGACTCAGGCGTTGTTGTCTGCGCAAGAAATGCAGGTTATGTTGAAAGAGTTTCTGCTGACGAAATCGTTATCCGCACTGATGCAGGCACAAAGGATGTTTATCATCTTATCAAGTTCAAGCGCTCCAACCAGGGTACCTGTGTAAACCAGAAGCCCATCGTAAATCTCGGTGAGCGCGTTGAAGTAAAGCAGGTTATCGCTGACGGTCCTGCGACCGACAACGGTGAAATCTCGCTCGGTAAGAACGCACTTATCGGCTTCATGACTTGGGAAGGATACAACTACGAGGACGCGGTACTCCTTAATGAGCGCCTTGTCCGCGATGATATTTACACATCCATTCATATTGAAGAATATTCACACGAAGCGCGTGATACAAAGCTCGGTCCAGAGGAGATTACAAAAGAAATCCCCAACGTGGGCGAGGACGCGCTCAAAGACCTCACTCCCGACGGTATTATCCGCAAGGGTACAGAGGTAAGAGCCGGTGATATCCTTGTCGGTAAGGTTACCCCCAAGGGTGAAACCGAGCTTACTGCGGAAGAAAGACTTCTCCGCGCAATTTTCGGCGAAAAGGCACGCGAAGTCCGCGATACCTCTTTAAGACTGCCTCACGGTGAGTCCGGTATCGTTATCGACGTAAAGGTATTCTCGCGTGAAAATTCCGACGAGCTTCCGCCCGGAGTAAACAAGGTTGTCCGCGTTTACATCGCTCAGAAGCGTAAGATTTCCGTCGGTGACAAGATGGCGGGACGCCACGGTAACAAGGGTGTCGTTTCCCGTATTCTTCCCCCTGAGGATATGCCGTTCCTTCCTGACGGAACTCCTCTTGATATCGTACTCAACCCGATGGGCGTTCCTTCCCGAATGAACATCGGTCAGGTGCTTGAGGTTCATCTCGGTATTGCCGCGAAGAAGCTCGGCTGGAAGATTATGACCCCCGTATTCGACGGCGCAAACGAGAAGGATATCGCAGAGTGCCTCAAGATGGCGGGTATGAACGAAAACGGTAAAACCATTCTCTATGATGGACGTACGGGTGAACCGTTTGTCAACCCCGTAACCGTCGGTATCATGTATTACCTCAAGCTCCATCACCTCGTTGACGATAAGATTCATGCGCGTTCAACCGGTCCTTACGGACTTGTTACACAGCAGCCTCTCGGCGGTAAAGCGCAGTTCGGCGGACAGCGTTTCGGAGAGATGGAAGTTTGGGCACTCGAGGCATACGGTGCGGCTTATACACTTCAGGAAATCCTGACCGTTAAGTCGGACGACGTTACCGGACGTGTCAAAACTTATGAAGCTATCGTTAAGGGACAGAATATCCCGACACCGGGTGTTCCCGAAGCGTTCAAGGTGCTTGTTAAGGAGCTTCAGTCGCTTGCTCTTGACGTTAAGGTTCTCGACCACGAGGGCAATGTCATTGAGCTTTCCACTCTCGGCGAGGAAGAGGAAGAGTTCATCCCGAACTATGTTTCCGATATCGACCTCGGTGAGTCCACTCTCGAGGGTGACGATATCCCCGACGGCTTCACCGAAGAACAGTTCGACGACGATGACGACGATTACTTCGATGAGGACGACGATATGCTCGAGCCCGATTTCGATGACGCCTTTGACGGCGACGATGAATAAGATAGGAGAAGATAATTGATGGAACGAAACGTATTTGATTCAATCAAAATCGGTCTTGCTTCTCCCGAAATGATAAGAAGCTGGTCTTACGGCGAAGTTAAAAAGCCGGAGACTATCAACTACAGAACCCTTAAAGCAGAGCGCGACGGTCTTTTCTGTGAGCGCATCTTCGGTCCGACAAAGGACTGGGAATGTCTTTGCGGAAAGTATAAGCGCGTTCGCCACAAGGGCAAGGTCTGCGAAAAGTGCGGCGTTGAAGTAACCACCAAAAAGGTTCGCCGCGAGAGAATGGGTCACATCGAGCTTGCAGCTCCCGTTTCCCACATCTGGTATTTCCGCGCTATTCCCTCGAGAATGGGACTTCTTCTTGACATCACTCCCAGACTTCTCGAAAAGGTACTCTATTTTGCAAGCTATATCGTTATCGATCCCGGTGTTACCGAGCTTGTGAAAATGCAGTTGCTCAACGAGCGTGAATATCAGGAAAATGTCGAAAAGTACGGCAGAGATGCTTTCAAGGTTGGCATGGGTGCAGAGGCTGTAAAAGAGCTTTTGGCACAGCTTGACATTGAAGAGCTTTCAAAGAGTCTTCACGCAGAGCTTGAGGGCGCAACCGGTCAGAAAAAGATTCGCATAATCAAGCGTCTTGAGGTTGTTGAAGCCTTCAGAAAGTCCGGCAACAAACCCGAATGGATGATTCTTGACGTTGTACCGGTAATTCCGCCGGATATCCGTGCGATGGTACAGCTTGACGGCGGACGCTTTGCGTCGAGTGACCTTAACGACCTCTACCGCCGTGTTATTAACAGAAATAACCGTCTTAAAAGACTTATGGAGCTCTCCGCTCCCGAGATCATCATCCGCAACGAAAAGCGTATGCTTCAGGAAGCGGTTGACGCTCTTATCGACAACGGACGCCGCGGCAAGCCGGTTACCGGCCCCAGCAACCGTCCTTTGAAATCGCTCTCCGAAATGCTTCGCGGTAAGCAGGGACGTTTCCGTCAGAACCTGCTCGGTAAGCGCGTTGACTATTCCGGACGTTCGGTTATCGTCGTCGGTCCCGACCTCAAGATTTATCAGTGCGGTCTGCCGAAGGAAATGGCTCTCGAGCTCTTCAAGCCGTTCGTTATGAAGCGTCTTGTTGAAACCCAGAAGGCAACCAACATTAAGGACGCAAAGAAGAAGGTTGAAAAGGTTGACGTTGTTGTTTGGGACGCACTCGAAAATGTTATCAAGGAGCATCCCGTACTTCTCAACCGTGCGCCTACACTTCACAGACTGTCTATCCAGGCGTTTGAACCTATACTCGTCGAGGGACGTGCTATAAAGCTTCATCCGCTGGTTTGTACCGCATTCAACGCCGACTTCGACGGCGACCAGATGCCTGTTCACGTACCGCTTTCAGCAGAGGCTCAGGCAGAAGCTCGCTTCCTCATGCTGTCGGCAAACAACCTCTTAAAGCCCGCAGACGGACGTTCTGTAACTGTTCCGTCGCAGGACATGATTCTCGGTTCTTACTACCTTACCATCGACCGTGCAGGCGAACCTGGTGAGGGACGTGTGTTCCGCGACTTCAACGAGGCTGTTATGGCTTATGAAAACCATCAGCTCGGCATCCATGCTGCTATCAAGGTTCGCGTTTCCCGTGAAATCGACGGTGTTATGCATACCGGTATCATTGATGCAACTCTCGGTCGCCTTATCTTCAACCGTGAGATTCCTCAGGACCTCGGATTTGTTGACAGAAGCGATCCCTCAAAGCTCCTCGATCTCGAAATCGCGTTCCCGACCAAGAAGAAGGACCTCGGTAAGATTATCGACCGCTGCATAAAGAAACACGGTCCGGCAACCACCGCACAGGTGCTTGACTCCATCAAGGCGATGGGCTTCAAGTATTCAACAAGATCGTCGCTCTCCATCTCGGTTGCGGATATGACCATTCCTGAACAGAAATATACTCTCGTTGCCGATGCTGAAAAGCAGGTACTCGATGTTATGAAGCACTTCCAGAGAGGACGCCTCTCCGAAGAAGAGCGTTATAACGCAGTTATCAAGATTTGGGAGCGCACCACAAACGAAGTTGTTGAAGCACTTCAGGCGAAGTTTGACCGCTATAACCCAATCAAGATGATGAGTGACTCGGGAGCCCGCGGTAACTTAACCCAGATGCGTCAGCTCGCAGGTATGCGAGGACTCATGTTCGCAACTAACGGTAAGACTATGGAAATGCCGATTAAATCGAACTTCCGTGAAGGTCTTAACATCCTTGAATATTTCGTTGCGGCACGCGGTGCGCGTAAGTCGCTTTCCGATACCGCGCTTAAAACTGCCGACTCCGGTTACCTTACACGCCGTCTGGTTGACGTTTCGCAGGACGTTATCGTCCGCGAGGACGACTGCGGCACTCGTAAAGGCATTTGGGTGTCAAAAATCATGGACGGCAACGAGGTTATCGAGCCTCTGCGCGACCGTCTTATCGGACGCTTCGTAATCGGCGATGTTATAAATCCCGAAACCGGTGCAGTCATTGTTCCCGATAACACCATGATTACCGACGACCTTGCCGACGAAATCGTTGCGGCAGGCATCGAAAAGGTACTCATCAGAACTATTCTCGAATGTAAAGCTAAACACGGCGTTTGCTCGCATTGCTACGGCGCTGACCTCGCTTCCTCGAAGCCGGTTAATGTCGGTGAAGCTGTCGGTATCATCGCGGCA
>JAZQXA010000032.1:0-11335 GCA_045632605.1 Candidatus Flemingiibacterium sp.
TCAAACAAAAATCTTTCGGAAAGCTCTTTGTCGATTATTTCATCGGCACGAAGCTCATCGATATAAAAGCTGTAGGCATTTCTCTTGCCAAGCGTTGTATCAACAGTCGCCGCAATTTCGGCTGAAATAATATCCGAGCGACCAATGTATGCGCTGATGTCAACCTCAACAGTGTTCCATTCACCGCCGGTAATAAGACTGAGTTTTTTTATACTTTCTCCGCTTGAAGTATTGAGAGTCAGACGAGTATAGTAAATTGCATTCGGATCAGCAGAATAAAGCGGCACAAAGATGTCATATTTTATTTTTCTGTATTTTGAAAGATCAATCGGCTCTGAAAATTTTGCCGTTACCGAACGCATATCGCCCGGCATAACACCGTATGAAGTTGCTTCAAGCAGAAAACGGTTCTCACCGCCGAGTGAAAGATTCCTCCGACGGGCACTGTAAACATTTTCAAGCGGAGTAAAACCGTCGGCAGACACAGAAAAATCAGCAATGATATATGTGTCTTCGCTCACAGCATCATCTGCACACAGAGCCGGAGCAAAAAATGCAAACAGCAAAATCAGCAGTGATATATAACGCAAAAAAGCGAGTGTTCCCGTTTTTTTCACCGACGCTTACCTCCATAATACAGCATTAAGATATATATAATTATATTATAACATTTTTTTCGCGAAAATGCAAATGTTTTTTTGATTTTCATAGAAATTTTCGATATACTGTTGTAATGACGCGAAATCTATGGTATAATAAGTACAATTAATTTTTCTGCTTTGCTCCGCCAAGGCAAAATAATATCATACTAAGGAGAATAAAATGCCCATTAAAATCCCCCAGGGACTTCCTGCAGCGGAGGTTCTTGAACGTGAAAATATTTTTGTAATGAGCGATTTCCGCGCCGAGCATCAGGATATCCGTCCTCTTAAAATTGCAGTGCTCAACCTGATGCCGACAAAGATCACGACCGAAACCCAGCTCATCAGACTCCTCTCAAACAGTTCTCTGCAGATTGAGTTCACACTACTCCAGACTGCAACTCACCGCTCAACTCATACATCCGAGGAGCACATGAAGGCTTTCTATAAAAATTTTGACGATATCAGAGATGAAAACTTCGACGGTTTCATCATCACCGGCGCTCCCGTTGAAAATCTCGATTTCCACGATGTTACATACTGGGATGAGCTCTGCGATATCATGGAGTGGTCAAAAACTCATGTTTTTTCAACGCTTCACATCTGCTGGGCGGCACAAGCCGGGCTTTACTATCACTACGGAGTAAAAAAGCATCCGCTTGATAAAAAAATGTTCGGAGTTTTCGATCATTATGCCCTTCGCCCGAATCATCCGATAGTCCGCGGTTTTGATGAAATATTCAAGGCTCCGCACTCACGCCACACCGGAATCGCCGAATCGGAAATAACAAAGGTGAGCGAGCTTGAGCTTATCGCACGAAGTGACATCGCCGGTCCGTATATCATCGCCGCAAAGGATTCGCGTATGCTTTTCGTAACGGGACACTCGGAATACGACTACGATACTCTTTCAAAGGAATATTTCCGCGACGTTGACAAGGGGCTGGAAATTGAGCTTCCGCATAATTATTTCCCGAACAATGATCCGCAAAAGCGTCCTCCGAACATATGGCGCGGACACGCAAACCTGCTCTTTTCAAACTGGCTCAACTACTTCGTTTATCAGAACACGCCGTACGACCTCGACGATCTTTCGAAATCATAAATATTTTTTTCACTCGGAGAAACACTAATACCGTGGGCAAATGCTCACGGTATTTTATTTATTGGAAGTGGTATCATGGATAAAAACGAAGTTTTACTTCAGGAAATTTATAAAAACACAACAATGGGCGGAGATTCGATAGTAAACCTCATGGACAAGGCGCAAAATCCCGAAATGCGTACCGAAATGACCCGTGAGCTCGAAAAATACCGTGAATACTCCTCCCGTGCGGCAGATCTTCTTGCCGAACGGGGACTCAAGCCGGAAGAACCCGGAATGATGGCAAAGGCAGGAAGTAAAATCGGCATGGCATTCAACACCATGCTCGACACAACAACCTCGCATATTGCCGAAATGATGATAAACGGTGCTACAATGGGAATAATCAATATAGAAAAGCAGTTTAATCAAAATAATCCCGACGGTGAAGCAAGAAAGCTCGCCGAGGAAATACTCGACTTCGAAAAAAGCACATCTGACAATTTAGCGAGATTTTTATAAAAAAGCACGGCGGAAGCTTGCAAAAAGCCTCCGCCTTAGTTGTATTCACTTTTTTCCGATTTTGAAAATTCTCCGAAGAAGCGGAACGAAAATCCTCGGAGATTTCATAACAACAACTTTCATAAGTATAGCATATCCCTTCGACCGTTCTATTTAATAGGCTGTATTTTACGGCTCATTTCAGCATATGCAAAATTTTTAAGGTTTGTTAATCGCGGCTCTCGATTATCAGCATAACACCGTCTGTGAGAGATATCACGGCGTGTTCGGCTGTAATCTCATTGCTGATGGCATAGGAATATTTTCTGGTCAGCGTGGTAGAGTTAAGCGGATAAAAAACGCCAGTCACCGAAACCTCTTTGCACACATCCGACAACGAAATAAGCGACAAATATTTATATCCCTTCTCAACCGTCACAGTTCTCTTTTCACCGTTTGAAACAAGCATACGAACAACATTACGTCCGTCTGTCATGGTGCAGCCTGCGCCGTGCTCGGAAATATATTCGAGCAGAAACACGCTCGAAAGCGTATGGTCAAGCCGTCCGCCAAGTCCGCCGATTATAAAAATATTACCTGCTCCGCGTTCGATTGCGGTGTCAACAGCAAGCTGTGTGTCGGTGTCATCCTTTATACGCGGAACGATAATTTTTTCCATCTCATCAAGCTCACCTTGCGAAAGCGTTGAGCATTCAAGCGAATCGAGGTCACCGAGTAGTATATCCGGTTTTATTCCGAATCTGCGTGCAGTCATATATCCGCTGTCGGCGGCAATTTTAAGGTCACCGTTTTTCGGTGAAAGAGAAAGCTCGTCAAGCGAATCGGCAAACACCTCACCGCCTGTGAAAATGTAACAGTCAATACTCATTTTTTGTCCCACTTGTGCTTGTTTTTAAGCACCTCATAAAATTCAAGATAGCTCTTATGCCGCTCGGACGGAATCTCACCTGACTTAACAGCTTCAAGCAGTGCACAGCCGTCTTCTTTTGTGTGCGTACATTTTGTATATTTACAGCAGCCGATATACGGCTCAAACTCACGGAATACATACGGCAGATCGTCCTTTGTGTAGAAATCGAACTGCACAAAATCGAGCATACCGAATCCGGGAGTGTCCGCGATATAACCGGTCGCCGTTTCGCCAAATTGGTGTGCAAGCGGATAAAGCTCAATGTGACGTGTCGTATGACGTCCGCGCTCGGTTTTAACGCTTATCTCACCGGTAACAAGTCCGAGCGATGGGAAAAGCCGATTCATAAGTGTAGACTTTCCGACACCGGAAGCACCGGCAAATGCCGAAACCTTATCCGCATTTTCGCGTATGAACGCTTCAAGCTCACCGCCGTCAATTCCGATTCCCTCAATAAAGACCGTAAATCCGCATTTTCTGTAAATTTCAGCGTACTTCTCTGCCGCAGCATAATCGAGGTCGGCTTTTGTAATAATTATTACCGGCTCGATTTTCATATACTCAGCAATTGTAATCAGCTTATCAAGAGTTGAAAGCGCCGGGTCGGGCTTCGCCGCCGCAATTACGGCAAATATCATATCGAGATTAGCCATAGGCGGACGTATCAGCTCATTTTTTCTCGTAAGCGTTTCGTCTATCATAACGCCGCCGCGTGCCTCATCACGGTTTTCACGTCCGACTCTTGAATCGGCATCTGCTGCCGCCGCAAGTTCAGTATCAACACGTATAGTAACATCGTCGCCAACAAGCAATGTCAGCTTTGCGTGACGAAAAGCACCTCTTGCCTTACAAAGCAGTGTGTCCGCTTCAAGCTTCATTCCGGCTTTGCGAAGCATATCGGCATCGGTGCGGCTTATGCGGATTTCGTATATACCGCCGACGCCCTTTATTATCTTACCATTAAGTTTAAGCTCCATTCGGAAAATCACTCCGCACGATCGTCAGTATCTTCGCCGAAATCCGGAATATTATATTCCGATTCGTCTGAAGTATCTTCTTCATCCGGCGAGGTTGTATCAGCCGAAATCGGTCCAAGACTCATAACAAAGTCAATCTTTGTTCCGCTTGGGACACGAAGTTCCTTTGCACGGCTCTGACTTATAACTCGTCCTGCCTCAACAGTGTCGTTATGCTCCTTGGAAACATAACCGAGTGTAAGTCCGTTTTCCGCGAGCTTTGCCATAACCTCGCTTTCGGTAAGATTAGTGAAATCGGGAATTACAGTATATTCAATCTCCTGACCGCTGCTCACAACAAGTGTAACATAAGCACCACTCTCAAGCGTTGTTCCCGGCTCCGGCTCGGTACGGATAACATATCCCGCACTGATAATATCATGCTGTTCCTTTACGATATTCGGTATAAGTCCGAGAGATTTTATCTCAATTTCAGCAGTGTTTGCGTTCTTATAGGTATAATCGGGAAGCTCACAGGTCTTTGCACCGTAACAAACCTTGAGAGTCAAGTCACATTTCTGATTTTTTGAAGGATTAATCTTTCGCTTTGAAGTCGGCAGAGGGTCTTGTCCGATAATTACGTTCCGGTCATATTTTGCATCGTAAACATATTTGACCTCGACGTTATATTCAGATTCGAGCGTTGCTTTAAATTCATCATTATATATCATACCGATAAATTCCGGAACCTCAATCTGCTTTGATGTATCAGTGGTTGTAACTTCAAATAGCTTCGAAAGCACAATAACCGCGCTAATACAGCAGACAATAAGAAATGCGCTCGCAACGCCGGCGATAACAGGAAACATCGAACGACTTGCCCGATTGGGTCTTGTCAGCTTTTTTACATTATCCGGCATCGTCTGTCCGCCATCTGCTGAAGTTGTAGAGGTTGTTTCCGTTTTGGGCATTTTAAATACTGTTCTCGGATTATTTTTAACCTGAACAAGATGACGCAGCATCTGCGCCGCACTCTGAAAACGGTTATCCGGATTCTTCTCCATTGCACCGAGTATTATCTGCTCAAGACCGAGCGGAAGTGAATCATTGAGTTCGCGGGGCGGACGTGGACGGTTTTTAACCTGCATTATGGCAACCGTAACCGGACTGTCCGCAACAAACGGCAGCTTTCCCGTTGCCATCTCATACATGGTGACACCGAGAGAATAAATATCGCTTCTTCTGTCAATCTTCTTTCCGCTTGCCTGCTCGGGACTGATGTAGAATACCGTACCTATAGCCTTATCGGTCATGGTAACCGTTTCAGCGTTCGGGAGCTTTGCTATACCGAAGTCAGCCACTTTAATCGAGCCGTTTTTAAGCATCATGATGTTCTGCGGCTTGATATCTCGGTGAACGATTCCTTTTTGATGAGCATGGTCAAGAGCTAAAAGTATTTGCTCGGTAATGCTCATTATTTCATTAAGGCTGAGTCTGCCTTTCTTTAGAATGTAATTTTTAAGCGTAATACCCTCAACAAGCTCCATTACAATATATTTAAGCGAATCCTTTACGGAAACATCATAAATATTTACGATATTCGGATGTGAAAGCATGGCAACAGCCTTACTTTCATTGATAAAACGCTTTACTGCCTGGGCATCGTTGTTAATTTCATCCTTGAGCATTTTAACGGCAACATTACGGCGCATGAGTAAGTCAGTCGCCTCAAAAACGACAGCCATACCGCCGATACCGATAACCTTTATTATTCTGTATCTCTTGTCGAAAACCTGTCCGACATATTTTTCAAACTGTTCCATAGTTACCGCTGCTCCTTTATATATTTTACAAGTACCGCGGTTATATTGTCCGTTCCGCCGGCATCGTTTGCTGCTTTAATAAGGCGGTCGGTTTTATCGCAGAGTTCTGATTCTATGTCTGTAACAACATCAATGTCGAGGTCTGAAGATATCATCTCATAAATATCCTCGGGAAGAAGCATACCGGAAAGTCCGTCCGAGCAAAGTAATAAGTAAGCAACATCAAGGCTTGACAGTTCAACCGAGAAAATGTCCGATTCGGTTTCGGGCGCAATTCCGACTGCACGTGTTATACGGTTGCGGAATGGATGGTTTCTCGCTTCCTCAACACTTACTGTACCGCTGTCAATGAGGTGCTGAACGTATGAATGATCGTGTGTTATCTGAGTGATCGTATTGTTTGAAATAAGATAAAGACGGCTATCACCGATGTTTATTACATAAACCGTGTCGTCGCAGAAAAGCGCAGCAACAAGCGTAGTACCCATACCCTGATAATCGGGAGAGGTATGCGCAAGCTCATATACAGTTTTGTTTGCATCGTGTGCGGCATCATCGAGGATAATGCAGGCATCGTCGCTTGTCAGTGTAAGTACCCCGTCCTGACCGATTTTCGTGGACGCATACTTTATCACATTCTCGACAAAGCATTCTATCGCTTTTTCACTTGCAACATTGCCGCTTTTCGCTCCTCCCATACCGTCACATACGACACAGAGCGTTGTATTTTTGCATATCGGACGTATAACATAGCTGTCCTGATTCTCCGTACGCGTCATACCGACATCACTTTTACCGAAAAAATTCATTTATACGATCATTCCTCTCTTTTGGGCGGTTCCCAAAATGGCTGTTAAGGTGGTAAATCTTATTATATTACACATATATGGCATCAAAAAGAATAAAATCTCAAAATTTCTTGAACAAATACCGTCACTCACCCGCGGCATCCTCGTTAAGCTTTGCACGTCTTAACTGTCCGCACGAAGCGTTGATATCGCCGCCGAGCTTACGTCTGACAGTTGCGTTTACGCCGAGTGAATTAAGTATCTCGCAAAATTTCTTCACCGCATCACTGCTCGAACGGGAGAATCCGCTTTCCTCAACCTCGTTGACCGGAATAAGATTAACGTGTATCGGAAACGGCTTTGAGCCGCGGTAAAGTCCGTGTTTCAGTGTCTGTGCAAGCCGCTTTGCATATTCGGGTGAATCGTTTTTTCCCGATATGAGCGTATATTCAAACGAAATACGCCGTCCCGTTGCCGCAAAATATCTCCGGCAGGAATCAAGAAGCGATTCAATATTCCATTTATTGTTGACCGGCATTATTGACGAACGGGTTTCATCGTCCGCCGCGTGCAGGGATATTGAAAGGGTTATCTGCAAATCATGCTTTGCAAGCTCGTCTATCTTATCAACAAGACCGCAGGTCGAAAGTGAAATATGTCTTGAACCGATATTAAGCCCGGCAGGGTCACCGACAAGACTCAAAAATTTAATAGTATTATCAAAATTGTCAAGCGGCTCGCCGATTCCCATCATAACGATATTGGAGATTCGCTCGCCCATATCACGCTCTGCGGCAATAACCTGACCGAGCAGCTCCGACGGTCGCAGACGTCTGACAAGTCCACCTATTGTCGAAGCGCAGAATTTACAGCCCATCGGACATCCGACTTCGCTCGATATACAAATCGTATTTCCATGCTTATACCGCATAAAAACACTCTCGATTACGTTACCGTCAATGAGTCCGAAAAGATACTTTACCGTGCCGTCGAGCTTTGAAACAAGCTTTCGCTCGACAGTCGGAATATCAACAAACGCCGTTTCATTCAGCTTTTCGCGGAGCTTTTTTGAAATATCAGTCATGCCGTCAATGCCGACACCGCGGTGCATCCAGGAAAACACCTGTTTAGCGCGGTATTTCGGTTCTCCGAGCGAAGAAAGAAATTCTTCCAGCTCTGGTATATTCATCGAAAGAAGGTCGGCTTTACCGTTTACTGTTAGCATAATTTTTCCTTATTTTTTACGAAATTTTGCGACGAAAAATCCGTCGGTTCCGTGTACATTCGGATAGAGAGTCAGCATTCCGTCTGTACTTTCAAGTGTACTCACGCTAAAATCTTCTGCCGTAAAATTATTATTTTCGGCAAGGAACCTTTTAACAACAGCTTCGTTTTCCGCCATGTTAAGCGTGCAGGTCGAGTAGCAAAGTACACCGCCATTTTTTACATAAGTTGCTGCATTCGAGAGAATCGAATACTGTATCTCCGGCAGACGCGAAAATTCTGACTTGGATTTATAGCGTATCTCCGGCTTCTTGGCAATTACGCCAAGACCGGAGCACGGTACGTCGCAAATTACTGTATCTGCCGTTTCTTTAAGCGTTTCATCCGGCTTTGAACCGTCTTTTTCCGCCGTTTCTATTATCGTAATACCGAGCTTTTTCGCCCCGGACTCAACAAGCGAAAGCTTATTTTTGTGTAAGTCGAAGCTCAAAACACGGCCTTTATTTTCCATAAGTACTGCCGCCGTGAAGCTTTTACCTCCCGGGCAGGCGCAGGTGTCTATGAGAACATCCCCGGACTTGGGAGATGCCGCAAGCACCGCTATCTGTGAGGCTTCGTCCTGTATATAGACGAATCCCTCGGAAATAAGTTCCGAAATTTCTTTTGGCAGAGTTTTTCTTATAAGCCGTACACCGAACGGTGAATATACCGTCAGTTCAGCTTGAATACCCTTTTCGGTAAGCTTTGTCAGTAATTCCTCACGCGAAATCTTAAGCGTATTTACACGAAGCGTAACATCAGGCTGATGCTCAAATGCGGCAAGCACCGGACGTACATCAGTCAGCGACGCCGAAAGAACTCCGAGAACATCACATCCGCACGAATAGCGCACGGAGAGATAGTTTTCCGTATTATCCTCATCGGGATATGGCAAGCTATCCTTTCCCATTGTACGCAGAAAATTGCGAAGCACTGCATTTATAAACGATGCGGCACGCGGCGCATTTTTCTTTGCTAGATTGACAGTTTCGTTGACCGCCGCGCTGTCGGGGATGCGGTCGAGCCATATAAGCTGATAAAGCCCAAGCCGCAGTAATGTCAGCACCTCGGAGTCGAGCGATTTGGTAGGCTTTGACGAAAGCTTGCTTATAATATAATCAAGCGTTATTTTGCGCTCGATAACTCCGTAAACAAGCGCCGTATAAAGTCCCTTGTCGGCTCCTTCGAGCGAAAAACGCTTTATTGAGGCGTCAATTTCGAGGCTGGAATATTTTTTATCACGTTCGCAAAGATAGAGCGAGCGATAAGCCGCTTCACGTGCGGTAAATTTCTTTTTTTCCATATTATCTTCTTCTGTCAGAGCGTTTAACAAGCAGGAAAATTCTGATGAGATTTGCAAGCGAAACAGCAAGTGCTGCGACATAAGTGAGTGCCGCCGCAGTGAGTACCTTTCGCGCACTTTTAAGCTCCTCATTGTCAAGCTGTCCCGATGAAGTGAGTGCTGCCATCGCACGCGAACTTGCGTTAAATTCAACGGGAAGCGTTACAAGCTGAAAGAGTGTTGACGCACCAAACGCGATAACGCCTACATATGCAAGTGTCGGAAACGAAAGAAGTATACCGAGAAGCACAAGCGGCATTGCGAGGTTTGAGCCGAGATTGGTTATCGGAATAATCGCCGCACGAAGCTTCATCGGCGAATATCCGACGGCATACTGCACAGCGTGACCTGCCTCATGTGCGGCAACTCCTACCGCAGCAGCATTCTGACATGAATGGACTGTCTCGGAAAGATAAACTGTATTGTCTTTTGGATTAAAATGGTCAGTGAGGTCGCCCTGCACTCGCTCGATTCGAACATGATGCAGTCCGTTTGAATCAAGTATCTGCCTTGCCGCATCAAAGCCTGTCATTCCGCGCTTTGACGCAACCTTTGCATATTTTTTAAAGGTTCCCTGAACATTAGCCTGGGCCCAAAATGCAAATATTACCGCAGGCAAAACAAGAATAAGATATGTTATATCTATTCCGAAGTACATATCAATTTCTCCTATTTAGAGTATTTTGTAAGCAAATCTCCAACCGCGATTTTTCTTCCGTTAATATAATCAGCAGCACCCATGCGGCTTTTTCCCTCGGGAAGAAGATTGGTCACGGCCACAGAGCCGACACTGCACGCGATTTCAATACGGTTTTTCGCCGCATCGAGAGCGAGAACCTCGCCCGGATTGTTATGTGCCTTTTGAGTATCGACAAGCTCTGCGCGAATGAGTTTAAGCGCTTTTCCGTTATGCGATATCACGGCAAGCGGAAAAGGTGAAAGTCCGCGTATTCGGTTGAATACACTCTGTGCATTTTCCGAAAAATCAAGTATGCAGTCAGCATTTTCAATCTTCGCCGCATAGGTTGACAAACTGTCGTCCTGCTTTTCTCTTGAGGCAGTACCGTTTTCGAGCGATTCAACCGTTTCGATAAGCAGCTTTGCACCTGCCTCGGCGAGCTTATCGTGCATAGTTTCAAAGTTATCGTCCTTTTCAATCGGGACAGTAACCTTTGAGAGCATATCACCCGTGTCAAGTCCGACATCCATATACATTATCGTAATGCCCGTCTGGGCTTCACCGTCGATTATTGCACGCTGTATCGGTGCCGCACCGCGGTACTTCGGCAGAAGTGAGCCGTGTACGTTGATACATCCGAGCTTCGGATAATTAATAACATTTTCGGGAAGTATCTTTCCGTAAGCGGCAACGATTATAAGCTCGGGCGCAAGACTGTCAAGCAGGGCGGCAAATTCTTCACCGCGAAGTGTTGTCGGCTGATAAACAGTAATACCGTGCTCTTCGGCACAAACCTTTACCGGGGGAGCAGTCATTATCATTTTACGCCCCTTTGGCTTATCCGGCTGAGTAACAACGCCGACAATATCCGCACCGTTTTCTATAAGTGCTTCAAGCTGTATCTTGGCAAAATCGGGTGTACCCATAAATAAAATTTTCGACTTCATGATACAACCTCTATTTATGCTTCCACTTCATCGGGGTCGAGCATACGAATAACATTGTCGGTGAAAAGTATGCCGTCAAGGTGGTCAAGCTCATGGCAGAATGCACGCGCTTTAAGCTCCGAACCGGTAGCCTTATGAACCTTGCCGTCGAGTCCCGTGTAGCGAACAGTAACAGTCATCGGACGGTCGGTGATACCCCACTGATTCGGAACTGAAAGACATCCCTCAACATCCTGCTGATTGCCCTCACGCTTGATGATTTCGGGGTTTATCATAACATACGGCTTATTTTCTTCAACTTCAACCACAACAAGACGGCGGAGCTTTCCGACCTGCACAGGCGCAAGACCGCATCCGTTAGTAGCACGCATGGTTTCAAT
>JAZQXA010000033.1:0-7433 GCA_045632605.1 Candidatus Flemingiibacterium sp.
GGTTGCATTGGAGTTTACGTTAATGAAAAAGTCGGTTACATGAGTTCCCTCAAACTGCATTGCATATCTGACAATATCGTCATATGTCAAAGATTCATCGGCAGACATATGCAAACAGTCATCACGGTTTATGATAATACCGCCGCTGACATCCCACTTTGCTTCTTCTTTGGGATCATATTGCTTAACATTCCAATCGGACTGCATTGATTCGCGTGCTTCTTCATCGGTGTTTGGAGTGCCGAATTCTGTTAATGCACCTTCGGGGATGGAATCAACCTTTGAGAATGTAAACTGATCCATACAATAATCCTGGATATACCACTGAGCACCGCCACCGTTTACGAGGATGTGGCTAAGCTCACCGGTAAGGGTTACATAGTATTCAACATATGTCCAGTCATTTTCAATATAGACCCATGCTGTTCCCATGTTCTCTGTCTTTTTGGAATCTTCCGGGTTAAACTGATAAAAATTCACACGCAGACATCCGATTTCGCCTTTGTTAGCAGTACGGAAGTAACCGGTAAATTTATATGTACCGGGTGTAACAGCAAAGACGGGAGTATACTTGAAGCCAGTGTAATTTACTGTAATTCCTCCGGCTTTGATGTAACCGCCGTTAGCATCATCACACCACATAAGACGCTGTCCGAGAGCGTTCCAGTTGACAAGGCAGTCCTCCTCATCAAAAGCGGAAAGGGGGAGCTTATTTGCTTTCTTGTCGGCAGCGGTCATGTTGTTTACTATGGACAGTGGGGGTGTCCAATCATCCCCACTGGCCGCAATCGTACTCGTTCCAAGCGACGGTACGATAGAAATTATCATCACTAACGCAAGCAGTGCTGTAATAATTCTATTTGTTTTCATAGACATTTCTCCTTATATAATACCTTTTTACGTATTACTGTGCAACACCTATAGTGAAGTTGTTGATATCAAAATCCTTAAAGTCTTTCTCAGGATTCTGTCCTCCCTTGATAAGGAATACTACAACACCGTCTTCCTTCGCCGTAAAGGTGCTTTCAACGTGTCTCCACTCATGGGTAATATCAAACTCGTTACCGTTACTGCTGCCGCCTCCGGGAACAGTTAACGGAACAGAATTGTAAACATATGCGCGAACTGTAAGTTCATCACCCTCATGTGTTGCGCGAACATCGTACGAAATTCTGTAGGTTGTTCCGGCTGTTAAAGTGGCAACTCTGAGGTTTGCACCGGCATAGTTGTATGGACGGTCGGAAACGGTGACATAACCGTCGCCGTTTTCTTCGTTCCAAGTGAACTTTGCAAGGCCTCCGGCATACCATCCCGCAAGTGCAGAGCCCTTATCATCGAATGTTCCTGCCGGATACATATCATCCTCGGTTGCTCCGCCTTTCTTTGTGATAACAATATTATCTATGTCAAAGTCCTTGTAGTCTTCATCGGGATTCTGTCCGCCGAGCAGGTCAAACACCATCGTTCCCTTACCAGTTGCAAGGTAAGTTGAAACCACGTGCTTCCATTCATGAGTAATTTCATACTCATTCTCGCCATCCTCCGAGTGATCTTCAACAACAAGTCCGGCATTGTTTATGTACGCACGTGCTGTAAATGCATCCCCTTCGTAAGAAGCACGTATATCATAGGAGATAGTATAGAGGGCGCCCTCGAGTGCTTCAAAGCTGAGGGTGTTTCTGACACGTGTATAATTGAGGTCTCGTCCTACAACGCGCAGGAATCCGTTGCCATCCTCTTTCATCCAATTAAGCTTTGCGGGACCGGGGACTGTAAAGCCGTATGTACCCTCGGTTTCAAAATCACCGCCTTGGAAGAGGTTAAAGCCTCCGGGAATATCGTCGGTGTTCATCATGTGGATGTTTCTGATATCAAAATCCTTAATGCAGGTTGCCATAGGACCGCCGAAGAAGCTGAGCACAAAGGGTGTCTTTTTTTCGACATTGACCATAATGTCGATCTTTCGCCAAGCATTTGTTATATTCTTGGATGAAACAAGATTGCCCACCTGGATTCTCACCTGATCGGTTTCACCGGGATTTGCTGTACGGAGTTCGAAGGAAAGCACATACATGCCTGCCCTAAGGTTCAATCCTGGATTATATGCAATTGTATCTTCATTGCTTGCTCTGTCGCGTACAGCAAGATAATTGCCATCATTAGACTTAACAAATTTGAGCGTTTGTTCACCGTATTTCCAACCTGCAGTGCTTCTGATAATTGAACCGGAAAGCATATTAGTTGGGTCGTACGAATCACTCACTTCTTTTTTAAGCATAAGAAGCGTTATTACTGTGCCCATATCGATTTCATTAATATCATAATATTTTTCAATAAGCTCGATTTGAATATTGTCTGTGAAATCGATATCACCGTCAAATGCAAGGCGAATATCTGTTGTGCTCATATCAACCACCGTATCAAGCACAAATGTTACCTTTGACCATATGTCGCCCTTTAATTTGACTCCCGTATTGCCGCTGAGCGTTTGGAGCTTAGCATCACCGGCATATGCTGTAAGTTCAGCAAAATCCTCGGTTGCGCAGAAGTTTCCGGTAATATAATATTTACCGGCAATGAGATCATATTCTGATGCCGTACCCGGAGCAGGCGATATTGACTCTGCACCGCTTCCCCTGGTTGTATAATGTGAAATAATATCCTTTACCTTACCGCCAGATTCAACTGGATTAAATGCACATTCGATTTCCGCTCCTGTTTTAACATTTACAAGCGAGAAATTCTTAAAGTCAACAGAGTTAAAGTCAGATCCGGTATTACGGTAAATTGCGATATAGAATCTGGAATTGGCTGTAACTGTAAATTCGCTCTCATATGTTCGCCATGCATCTGTAAGGAGCGGGAACTGATCGTCGACCGGCGAGCCGTTTATGCTTGCGGAATTTACTTTAACTGTTGTGTACTTATTAGCCTGCGTCGGGAAAAATATCGAATTGTATGAATACCAGCCGTTAATTCCGGCAAAGAAACCGTTATTTATATTTTTTGAGCCAGTATTCGTATTACGTACATCAGCTGTAAACTTGTATGTTCCTGCCGGTAATGAAGCCAACTGGAACTGGGTGATGTAACCGCCTGTCGCGGATGCATCTCCGGTAGCATGGGAAATGAGAAGCTGATAGGGTTCATCAACTTCCACCTTGACAATAAGCGCACCGTTGTTACCTACCAACTCATCAAGAGTCGTGTAAACTTCCTCGGTCATTTTGACCTCGGAGAAGTTAAGATACTCACTGTCAAATTCGAGTTTAAGATCCTCTAAGCTGAAATATTCGCGAACATCGAGGATGAGCTCGGATGCCCTCCACGATTCGTTAATGGATACTTCAGCGTATGTTTTGCCGTTTACGGTTGCAGTAAGAGTTCCGGAAGTGGGGGCATTGAAGTTACCGGTAATTTTATAAAGCCCCGGGGCACAATCTTTCTCTGCAATAGGTGTAATAGCAGTTGCCCCGCTTGCCTTTGTTGTATAATAGGACGAAATACGTTCGGAAATACCGGGTTTTGCGCCGTAATCGGTGTCGGCGGATGTATCAAATCTCCACGTGTCAATAGAGTTTCCGTCTGCATCGAGAACGGTAAAGTCCATTACGTTGATTGATACATCTCTATCAACCGGAACAAGCTTAAAATTCAACTCTCGGTGAGAAGTAAAGCTAACTTCAAACAGCTGCCATTCAGTTGAAAGTGCAAGCGATTCTCTGTCGGTATAATTATTTCCGTTAACTTTTGCGTAATCAATAGTCGCATAAGCTGTATTGTAGACATCGCCGCGATAGAGTGACCACTGAGATGTTATATTGTTAAGTCCGCCGAGAAGTACCTTGAGTGAAGTAGCTTTCTCTGCTGATTTATCGAGGCGCGCCTTGAATGAAACCGTATATGCTCCGGCAGGCAATGTAACCACATCGTAATGATAAGTACCGCTCATCGTACCAATCACAACGCCGTTATTGGTGAGTTCAACATCAAGCGGCATGTTGTCGGGGTCAGCGGAAAGCTTGATGTAGTCATAACCAACATCAATATAAGGCATCTTAACGCCGTTATCTCCCTGCCATTCATCGTTAAATGTATACTCGTCACCGCTAAATTCAAATTCGGTGAAAGAAAGGTCGCCATAGAATTCGAACATAACATCGCTCATTTTGAAGCTTTCACGTGCATCAATCTCGAATGTCACATTATCCCATTGTTCCGATATTGATGAAGAAGCCACTATTGAGCTATCCTTTATGGCAAGTGTAATATATGCATTTTCTTCCGAAGACTTGAGGGTTGTTGTGAAAGTATAAAGACCGGGGGCAAATGTCTTATCTTCTCCAATATAAACGAGCTTGGAAGCTCCGGTTCCAGCTGTTGTATAGTGAGAACGCACTTTCGCGCTGACACCCGGCTTTACACCGTAATCACTGTCGGCGGATGTGTTAAATCTATATTCGCCGAAAGGATTTCCTTCAGCATCGAGAACAACAAAATCCTTGACGTTGATTGCTACATCACTGTCGAGAGGGAAAAACTTAAAGTTCATTTCTCTTTTCGAAGTGAATTTGATATCAAAATTACGCCAATCTCTTCCAAGTGAAATTGATTCTTCAGTAGTATAACTGTTGCCGTCAACCTTTGCATATTCAAACACTGCATAGGTTGCGTTATATACTGAACTACGATATACTGACCATGAGGAAGTTATTGCATTGAGTCCACCGAGTACAACCTTCAGTCCGGAGGTGCTTTCAGCAGATTTGTCAACACGTGCTTTAAAGGATACCGTATATGTTCCTGCCGGAAGCTTGATTATATCATAGCAGTAAGCCGATCCTGCGTCAGGCAGATTGTTGGGGTCTGCAGAAAGACGGATGTATTCTTCAGGCTCCTTAAAATATACAACCTGCTTGCCGTTGTCGGTTGCCCAGTTTTTGCTGATATCAAGCTCGGTGCCGGTGAAGTTAATCGAGGTAAACTCAATATCTGTTCCGCCGAGGTCTATTGTGATATCTTTCATCGTGAACTGCTCACGCATTTCAAAAATAAGCTCAACATCGGTAAGTTTTCCTGCAGGAATTTCAGCCGATGCAGTTATGCCCTTTATGTCGGCAGAAATTGTGGTTGCAGTCGAAGCACGGAAGCCGCCGGTTAAAACATATGTACCTGCATTATAAACAGTATCATTGGATCCAACATATACAAGCTTTTCTATGCCGGAACCTGCGGTTGTCGAATGCTTGCCCAGGAGATATTCAAATTTTCCGGGATAGTCACCGAAAGACTCATAGCCCGTATGTCCTTTGAAAGTATAATTGGAAAGATCAATTTCCGTTCCGTTTTTGGAAATGGAAATATTGGCGATATTAACCGGCTGTCTTTCTCCGGCTATGTAGAAAATCAAGCCCTCGACATTTGGTCTGAAGCCGCTGTATGCACCATACTTAAGATCTACACTGATTACATAATCTGTCCAATCGGCAGTAATGCTGTGTGAGGTGGAACCACCGGTGTATGAAGCACCGTTTTTGGTTATACTTGTTACATTCATTACCTCAACTGTACCGACTTTTCTGGAACCGGTATTGGAAATATAACCGTAACTGTAACCGTTTCCGAGTTTAAGCTCAAGTGTATTTGACGCATCGGCATTGGCAGCATCATTGCGAATTGAGAAAGCGATTTCATATTTTCCTGCTGCAAACTGATTTGCCGCATTAGGAAGAAGCGAGATATTATAATTGGTTTCGGAGGTGTTTATGCCTTTCGATTCCAACTTATAATAAGATTCTATGTCGTCATCATAGAATCGAACCCCTTCTCCGTTATTGCCTTCCCACTCCTCGTTATATTCATAAGGAACAAACGTAAGCTTGAGATTCTTATAGTCAATTGCACGTGCACTATCAAGTGTTAGCTCGAGGTCATTGAGATTACCGCCGGAAACAAGATCAAATGTAAACGATGCAGCAGTCCAATCCATAGGATTTACGGATGCGGAGCTTGACGAAATATTTCCGATTGTCGCCGAAAGTTCAGCGGTTATAGCTGTGCCGGTAGTATCGATGTTTTTAATCTCATCATATGTGGCATCACTGAGGCGGAAATCGCCGGTGAGAGTATATACACCAGCCTCAAGTTCACCGGATTGTGCAGGGGTGATAACAGTATTAACTGTTCCTGCTGCAACATGATAGAAATCTTCTGCATCAACAACCTTTGCGGTTGCACCGTTTTTTAAAGAAGAATAACTTGATGCATTAAGATATCCCGAAACAAGATTAATCGCATTTTCAACGGGAACATATCTTCCCGATTCAGTTTTTTCAACTTCACAAAGTGACATACCGTCAATATCAAAGGAAGCCCAGTCATCATAATCGGAAGCTCCTCTAAAAATAATACCTCCGCCGCTGAGTGCAAATGAATTACCTTTAGTTTCAAATACTATTTTATATTCGGTCCACGTTTCATAAGCGGTAATTGTACCCTTTGAAGCCGGAGTTGGAGTAATAGAAATTGGCTTGATGTGGGCATAATTTGTACCGCTTGGACCGGTAATCATATTATCAGAGTCATAGTTTAACAATACACGTATATCAACGGTTGCATCCGAATCGTTACAAATTACATCTGTCGATCGGCGAAGCCAGACCGAAAGCTGATATTTTGTATTAGCTTTGAGACTGACAGCACTGTTTTTGTAACCAACCATTGGAAGATATGTCGGAGAGCTTATATGGATGTATTTTCCGTCGCCATTGCCGTCGGTATCATCTGTCAAAATCGGTTCAGCACTGTTTGCAAGCCAGCCGTTAGATTCAACAAGAGTTGCGACACTTAACGGTTCAGCAACCGATAAGGGTGCTGCAATTGCTGTCAGTTGTAAGCACGACGAGGCAAGTACAGCCGAAAGCAACAATGAAAGGAGTCTTTTATTATTCATGGTTGTTTCCTCCTAAAAATAATAGTTTATTTCGCGATATAATCTCATAATATACAACTATATCAATTAAATTATATCAAAATCTCAAAAAACTGTCAACAGTTTAAGAGGTTACATAACTGTCGTTTTACGATATAAATCTGTCGTTTTTGATTTTGATATATACAAATTTCCTATTCATGTAAATTATTACAAGAATCTGTCGATGATATCACTTATAAGGTATATAAACCAAAACGGCGTGCCGTTTATTTGGCACGCCGTTTTGGCTGAAGAAATTTAGACGATTCCGCATTTTACTGCAGTTTCTAGCTTATTTAATTATTTCTTTTTCTTTGCAAGTGCAATAGCTGCTCCGGCAACTACAACAACTGCTGCAACAATACCGATAATAACACCGGTGTTTACGCTTCCCTCTTTTTCGCCATCGTCGTCACCGGAGGTGGTTTCGGGAGCTTTAGTGGTGTCGTCGTCAGCAGTA
>JAZQXA010000034.1:0-1624 GCA_045632605.1 Candidatus Flemingiibacterium sp.
AAGCAACGCCGAAGAATGACGGCACTTCGCAGCTTCGCGTATATCGTTGGAATACCGATAACGATGATGCTGATGCAGTTGTGGATGAAATCCGCGGCTCTGCGCGCAAGTTTTTGAGAAATTACAAGGGTGATAAGAAAAATGGGCTTTATGCGGTAGCCTTTGGTATGCCAATTCCCGCTGATTGGGAGAAGAGTGTTAATAAATAAGGAATAGGTTATGAATAATTTTAAATCGATAGCGCTAATTCTCGCCTGTATTGGGGTAACGGCGGCATCTGCCGAAGTGCCGCAACCTGTTGTACGGGTGGCAAAAGAAATGCAGTCCGATGGTGTAGAAGTGCGAGCGGGATTTTCAAAAGGGCTAGGTGTCTTCGTTGTAGCTTCTGGCAGTGCCCGTATAAGCGGTACTAAAGCTGGTGCTAAAGAAGGGGCTCGCGCGGATGCAAAATTAAAGATTGCGACGTTTATGGGTGCTCAGATTTCTTCGAAAACCCGCAGTGAAGTCTCTGAATCATCAGTGAATGGACGTGCTGAAATTAAGGAGTTCTTTTCTTCCGTTACAGAAGTTGACGTTAAGCAGCTTTTAAAAGGTGTTCAGGACTTATCTTCTGATGACGATGGGGAAACGGTGACAGTAGTTGTGTATCTGACAACAAAAGCCCAAGATAAGACGGCAGAACTTAATGCTGCGGTTAACGCTATGGGAGACGAGGGGACTGTTTGCGCTGTAGGCGAAGCCAAAACACATCAACACGCTGTTCAGATGGCGCTTCGAGCAGCCGTAGAGCAGGTTGTAGGCACTATGGTTGTTGGAGAAATAAAAATTTCCGACAACGTGACGGTTCGCAATAAGATTTTTGCCGGAGCGGAGGGATTTGTTGATACTTATCGCGTGACCGAAGAGGTGGAGGTTTCTCTCGGATGGCGTGTTACCGTTGTTGCAAAGGTTTCCAAAAAGAGGATTCTTGATTCTTATCGTGTTCATCTCAAGGCTTTGGGAGATCCTTTGTTTTATCTTAACTGCACTTCGAGTGATTCGGATCTTGAGGATAAACAGATTGCCGCTAGGTTCGGGCAGTTTTTCCGGAAGCTTGGATTCAGGATAACAACTGTTTCCGCAGAGGCAGATTTTTGCATTAATGCTTTCGGGGAATATCGCCGTGTGAAGAATCCTATGGATGAGGATCAGACATATACGCAGTATTCTGTGACTATTAAAGTGCTGTCGAAGTCTGGGGAGGAGTTGCTTTCTATTCCTAATAATCCTCGTAAAAGCGCCGTGTGCATTAATAATCCGGAACGTGAGCGTGAACTCTGCGCCGAAAAAGCCTTTAAGCAGATGGAAAAGCCGGTGCACGAAGCTATAAATGCAATGATAAGCCGTATGATGGCTGAACATAACGAAAAAATTATGAATTCAGAAAAATAAATAAAAGAAAGGAAGTAGTAAATGAAAAAGCTCGTTTTTGCGGCGACATTTGCCGTATTAGGTAGTGTAATGGCACAACAGACGGCGTCTGTTCCGGAGGAAACGTCACAGGCGAAATGTGCGATTGAAGAAAAAGACGTTGATGTAATGATGGATGAGTATATAGCATCCAAAGGATGGACAGAAGGGCTTA
>JAZQXA010000035.1:0-11040 GCA_045632605.1 Candidatus Flemingiibacterium sp.
ATCCTTAAGGAACATGGGGATAACTGTCTTGATGATACCGTCGATAGCAGAAATTTTGGTTGCAATGTCGTTCATAGTGTCATCGGAAAGATTGCCGACAATTTCAAGGATGGAGTAAGCATAATCCTTCTTTGAACGGTTAGCCATGTTTTCGATGTTGATGTTTTCAGCGGAAACAACACCGGAAATCTGTGCAATGATGTTGGGAATGTTCTTGTGGAGAACGCAGATACGTACATCGCCGCTGTGGGGCATCGAAACATTCGGGAAGTTAACCGAGTTTACAATGTTACCGAGCTCGAGATATTCACGAAGCTGCTTTGCCGCCATAACAGCACAGTTGTCCTCGGACTCCTCTGTAGATGCGCCGAGGTGAGGAATAGCGATAACGCCTTCCATACCTGCTGTACGAGCGTTCGGGAAGTCGGTGACGTAACGTCTTACCTTACCGGACTTGAGAGCTGCCTCGATGTCATCGTCATTAACAAGGGCATCGCGTGCGAAGTTGAGGATGATAACACCGTCCTTCATCATTGCGATGGTGTCTTTGTTGATCATGTACTTTGTGGCAACGGACGGGTCGGGATTGTCGATAAGCGGAACGTGAATCGAGATGATATCGGAGTTTTTGAAGATATCCTCACGTGTATTTACCTTGTGAACGGCACGTGAAAGATTCCATGCAGCCTCAACAGAGATGTAAGGGTCACAGCCGAGAACATCCATTCCGAGATGAACAGCCGCATTTGCGAGAGGACCGCCGATTGCGCCAAGGCCGATAATACCGAGAGTCTTGCCCTTAATTTCAGTGCCGGCGAACTTGGACTTTTCCTTTTCTACGAGCTTTGCCACATTGGGGTCATCCTTTGTGCTCTTCACCCAGTTGATACCGCCAACGATATCACGGCAAGCGAGAAGCATACCGCAGAGAGCGGCTTCCTTAACGCCGTTTGCATTTGCGCCGGGAGTGTTGAATACAACAATACCCTGTTCAGCGCACTTGTCAAGCGGAATATTGTTTACGCCCGCACCTGCACGTGCGATTGCCTTAAGATTGTCGCCGAACTCCATGTCGTGCATGACAGCCGAACGAACCATTATTGCATCGGGATTTTCAATGTTATCGGCAACAGCATAGTTTTCGTCGAAAATATCTGTGCCGCATTTTGCAATTTTATTGAGAAGCTGTACGTTTTTCATTTTGTTTCTCCTTAAAGTTACGCTTTCGGATTTTCAGCCGCGAACTTCTTCATGAAGTCAACGAGTGCCGCAACACCCTCATAAGGCATTGCATTGTAGATAGAAGCTCTCATACCGCCGACAGAACGGTGTCCCTTGAGGTTCATAAGACCTGCCTTTTCAGCTTCCTTCGGGAACTTCTTGTCAAGCTCCTCAACGCCGGTAACGAAAGTAGCGTTCATCATCGAACGGGACTGCTTCTTAACGGGAGCGATATAATAATCCTGTGAATCGAGATAATCGTATAGAAGATTAGCCTTCTTTTCGTTCATTTCCTTCATCTTCTCAAGACCGCCGAGCTGGATAATCCACTCATAAACAAGTCCTGCAACGTAGATAGCATAGCAAGGAGGAGTGTTGTACATGGAATCGTTTTCAGCCATAAGCTGCCAGTCGAGCATCGAGGGAGTTTCGGGACGGGCATTGCCGAGGAGATCCTCGCGAACGATAACGACAGTAAGACCTGCGGGAGCCATGTTCTTCTGTGCGCCGGCGTAGATAACACCGAACTTTGTAACATCAACCGGCTCTGACATGATGCAGGAGGACATATCGGCAACAAGCGGAATATCACCGGTGTCGGGGATATAGTTAAACTTTGTGCCGTAAATTGTGTTGTTGTAGCAGATATGAACATAGTCAGCATCGGGACGGAAGGACTCACGTGTGGTTTCGGGAATGTATGTAAAGTTGTCCTCCTTGGAAGAAGCAACAGCCTTTGCATCACCGTACTTCTGAGCTTCCTTATAAGCCTTTGTTGAGAACTGACCTGAGAGAATGTAGTCAGCCTTGCCGGTCTTCATAAGATTAAGCGGAACAGCGGCAAACTGTGTGGATGCACCGCCCTGAAGGAAAAGAACCTTGTAGTTGTCCGGAATGTTCATAACCTTACGGAAATCAGCCTCAGCCTTCTTGATGATTGCGTCATAGGCAGGTGAACGGTGGCTCATCTCCATAACTGACATACCGGCATCGCCGTAATTTACGAGCTCGGAAGCCGCCTTTTCGAGAACGGGCATCGGAAGCATCGAAGGACCTGCGGAAAAATTATAAACTCTGTTCATGATAAATTACCTCCAAAAATTCTACCAATAGTAGATATAATTATACAGATTACTATTATTATAAACCATTATTCGATTTATGTCAATAGAAATTTCACCGATTTTTAGCACATTAATGGGGTAAATTTTGTAAACCTCAAATTGGCACATATATTTTAAGGCAATATGCAGTAAAATAAACCTGCAATAAAATAAAAAAAGGAGAATTACCATGTCAAATAAATTCACCGGTGTGACAAAAGCGGCAATTGCCGGAGCAGTATTCGGCAGTGCAGTCGGACTCGTTGCAGTTCCGAGCACAAAAAGAAAGAAGCACTCAAGGCTTAACAGCATTACCAAGGGCGCAGGATGTATTCTGCGGACCGTCGGCTCGGCGATGCAGAACATCGCTGATATAATTACCGGTTGATTCACTTCCGTCAACGCGAGCTGACGGCAACTGTATGTTCGCCGCCAACTCGCAGCGACAGGATGTATCTTTGTCATGAAAAGTGCAACATTTTTTGAATAATTAATATATTTCATACGGTATCCACTCTTGACAAACCTGCGTATATACGATATAATCAAATCAACAAATATGCCAAGGAGGAATCCAATAATGTTTGCAATGACAACGCCCGAGCGTGCCGGTATAGATAGTGCTCATATCAGAGCATTCCTCGAAATGCTTGAAAATCACCATTTCCCAACCCATTCTATAATAATTGCACGTGGAAATGAAATCCTTTTCGAGCATTACATCGAGCCATTCGACAAAGATTTCTGTCACCGTATATATTCGTCGACAAAAAGTTTCACATCGCTTGCCGTCGGCTTTGCCGAACAGGAAGGGCTGCTTGATATAAACGATAAGATCTGCAAGTATTTTCCGGAAGAAAGTAAAGATGTAACCAACCAGGACATCCTTGACCTGACTATAAAAAATCTGCTTATGATGAGAACAGCCGGCAGACCGAATAACTGGTTCTTCGCAAGGCTTGACGACCGAGTTGCACATTATTTCAAGAATCGAACTGCCACAAGAAAGCCCGACTCCGAGTGGGAATATGACAGCAACGGCTCATTTATTCTCGGTGCGCTCGTTGAGCGTGTCACCGGAAAGAATCTAATGAATTATATGCGTGAAAAATTTCTTGACCGCATCGGATTTTCAAAGGAAGCAAAGATGTTAAAATGTCCCGGTGGTCATTCGTGGGGCGATTCGGCAATGATATGTAAAGCACGTGACTTCCTCGCCGCGGCACGTTTTGTCATGAATGGAGGACGCTGGGAAGGCGAACAGCTTCTTAATGAGGAATATGTCCGTACTGCCACTTCAAACCTCACCGAAAACGGTAAATTTGAGCCTTGGCATTTCGATACATACGGCTATGGCTATCAGTTCTGGCGCTGTTTCGAATCCGGCTTCGGTTTTCTCGGCCTTGGCGCCAATATTGCACTCTGCTACCCCGAAAAGGACCTCATACTCATAGCAAACGCAGACACACAGGGATTAAATCCCCATGACAGAGTATATGCCGAGGCATTCTATCGTCTTATCGTGCAAAATGCAGGCAATCCGCTTCCGGAGTCAGAGGCATACAATGACCTTATGACATACGCAAAATCGCTACGTCTTGCTGAAGCAGTAGGCGACCCGGTTTCGTATACAGAAGATAGCATCAACGGGGTTGAATATACCCTTGATGAAAATCCGATGGGTATCACGCGCTTTAAATTTACATTCGACACAAAAGGCGGCTGTTTGGATTACACAAATGCGCAAGGACATAAGCAACTGCCGTTTGGACGTCGCGGTTATGGTAATGCGTTCGGACTTTTCCCACAGACCGGATATTCAAAGGATGTGGGAAGTGTCAGTGAACCGGGACACAAGTATAAATATGCCGCATCCCACGCTTGGGAATCGTTAGATACTCTCATACTCCGTGTTCAAATAATCGACGAATATTTCGGTACATTCACCGCACGCTTCACCTTTGACGGTAATAACGTAAGAGTCGTTATGGAAAAATCCGCCGAAGATTTTCTCTCAGAATATAACGGTGAAGCCACGGGTAAAAAAGCATAGCATTAAACTCCGTCGCTATACTGCGACGGGGTTTCTTTTATGAAATCCGACATTTTATTCAAATAATTAATATATTCGCTCATTATAGATATCCCCCCTTGACAAACCGCCACCGGTGCGATATAATCAAATCAAGGAAATAACAAGGAGGAATCCAATAATGTTTACAACGACAACACCCGAGCGTGCCGGTATTGACAGCGCGCATATCAGAGCATTCCTCGAAATGCTTGAAAATCATCATCTCGCAACTCATGCTATCATCATCGCACGCGGCGATGAAATTCTGTTCGAGAACTATACCGCTCCTTTCCATAAGGATTACATCCATCGCATCTATTCGGCAACAAAGAGCTTCTCTGCTATCGGAGTCGGATTTGCCGAGCAGGACGGATTACTTAATATTAATGATAAGCTTTGCAAATATTTCCCCGAGGAAAGCAAGCTTACCGATAACCCCGACATTCTCGACCTTACTATCAAGAATCTCTTAATGATGAGAACAGCCGGCAGAGTAGAAAAAAACTGGTTTGAAGCTCGCACCGATGACCGTGTCGCTCACTATTTCAAAGACAGAATCGACACTCGCCGTCCCGACACCGAGTGGGAATATGACAGCAACGGTTCATTTATTCTCTGCGCACTTGTTGAACGTGTCACCGGTAAAGATTTTATGGAATATATGCGTGAAAAATTCCTTGACCGTATCGGATTTTCGAAGGAAGCAAAATGCCTCAAGTGTCCCGGTGGGCATTCGTGGGGTGACTCGGCAATGCTCTGCACTGCACGTGACTTCCTTTACACAGCACGCTTCATGATGAATGGCGGAAGCTGGGAAGGTGAGCAGATTCTGAATAAAGAGTATGCAACAGCAGCAACCGCAAGACTTTCCGAAAGTGCCCCCGGTGACCCCAAAAGTGTCAGAACACAAGGCTACGGCTATCAGTTCTGGCGTTCACTTGGAAACGGCTTCGCATTCCGCGGAATGGGTTCAAATATTGTTCTCGCAGACTTTGACAGCGATATGATTCTCGTTATTCAGGCAGACACTCAGGGCTGTGATACCGACATACACTGCGATGATATTTATGCACGTGCATTTTATCAGCTTATCGTAAAGAATATGGGCGAGCCTCTGCCCGAATCCGAGGCGTATAACGACCTTATCGCATACACCAAAACGCTTCGTCTTGCCGAAGCAATCGGTGACCCCACCTCGTACACCGAGGATGATATCAACGGCATTGAATATAAGCTCGATGAAAACCCGATGGGCATTACCCGTTTCAAGCTCACATTTGACGCAAAAGGTGGATGTTTTGACTATACAAACGCACAGGGCGATAAAAAGATACTCTTCGGCCGACGCGGTTACGGCAACGCATACTGCACATTCCCCCAGACCGGATACTCCAAGGATATCGGAAGTGTCAGCGAGCCGGGACATACATATGAGTGTGCCGCATCCCACGCATGGGAATCGCTCGATACAATGGTGCTCCGTGTTCAGGTAATCGACGAATACTTCGCACAGCTCAATATAAAGTTCACCTTTGACGGCGACAGCGTAAAGGTTGAAATGAAAAAAACAGCCGAAGACTTCCTTGAAGAATACAAGGGCGAAGCTGTCGGCAAGAAAGCATAATATATTTGCAAAGCATAAGGGACGACCGAACGGTCGTCCCTATTATTGTGCGAAAAAAAGCACGGGCAAAACGCTCGTGCTTTAATCTATGGTGGAAGCTACAGGGCTCGAACCTGTGACCCTCTGCTTGTAAGGCAGATGCTCTCCCAGCTGAGCTAAGCTTCCGTTTTCGGAATTAACCGAAAAAAATGGAGCGGATTACGGGGCTCGAACCCGCCACCTCGACCTTGGCAAGGTCGCGCTCTACCAAATGAGCTAAATCCGCATGGTGTGGCTTTGTTTTCAGCCATATTATTATATCACAACCATTCAAGTTTGTCAATAGCTTTTTTAAAAAAATACAAATTATTTTTCGCAGGCATAAAAACACAGCGGAAGGCTTTTAACCTTCCGCGTAATTATACGGTATTATTCGAACATTGCCTCGATGTCCTCGATTGTAAGGTCGCTTACAATGGTTACAATCACATTGGACATATAGTTTTCTATTTTGCGTATGTAATAAACCTGTGTCATTTCAACACCGTATATGCTTGAACTGCAAATAACCCGTGTAAAATCGCAGTCGCCAAGCTTCACGGTTTCAATCTCGTCCGAGAATGTAACTGTCATGCCTTCAACATTGGCAAACTGCTGTTTTACAGCCTCAATATACTGCTTTTCAGTTATGTTAGTTGCCAAAGATTTTGCAAGGTCTTCGTAAGAAATGTTGATGTTTGTACCCGAAAGAGTATCACGTACCATCATATCGTAAACAACTGTATTATTTTCGAAAGCCTGCTTAATATTCTCCCCAAGTATATCTGCACTGTAGCCCATTGCAGCGGAAATTTCCTCGTCGGTGGAATATACCCACGATTCCGGCTTTGTGAATTTGAGTCCTAAAAATTCGCTCTCGTAAACATTCCCGTCAAAGGTTCCGCGGGAAAGCTCCGGTTTCTTTGCCTCAATGGTTTTGTCATCGTCACCGCCAATAATCTTATCTGACAAATCAACAAAACATCCGGTGGACAGCGTGGCAATTGCACATATGAGCAATAAAGCTAAAAGTTTTTTCATGATAAATTCTCCTTGTTGGTTGTACTGTAAAGCTTACATTTATATTATACCACCATCCGTGCACTTTGTCAAGGTAAAACAATACCGCATTACGTTTTTTATATCGTGACCCCTGATATTTTTCAAGCATATAAAAAGTAAAAATCCCACACTTTCGTGCAGGATTTTTTGGAGGCGCCACCCGGAATCGGACCGGGGAATAAAGGTTTTGCAGACCTCTGCCTTACCGCTTGGCTATGGCGCCGTATGCGCACCGAAAATCGGTGCGCATAGATTATAAAAAAATGGAGCGGATTACGGGGCTCGAACCCGCCACCTCGACCTTGGCAAGGTCGCGCTCTACCAAATGAGCTAAATCCGCATATCGCTCCGGCTATTGCCGAAGCATGGTGCCTCCGGTCGGAATCGAACCAACGACACGGGGATTTTCAGTCCCCTGCTCTACCAACTGAGCTACAGAGGCAAAATGGCGACCGAGATGGGGTTCGAACCCACGACCTCTAGCGTGACAGGCTAGCGTTCTAACCAGCTGAACTACCCGGCCAAAAGCGATCCGAAGATCGCTGGTGGAAGCTACAGGGCTCGAACCTGTGACCCTCTGCTTGTAAGGCAGATGCTCTCCCAGCTGAGCTAAGCTTCCATATCTCGCAAGACTCTTGCCTTGCGACTTTTATATTATATCACGTCTAACTTTATTTGTCAATACCTTTTCTGAAATTTTTTAAAAAAATATTTTGAGGGCTGCAGTCCCGGCATTTTTGTCGGGATTTTATCACTTTTCAAGACAGTTCCCAAGGATATACTCGATAACGTGTTCGCCGTTTGAGCAAACTATCTCGTCAGCCGCAGCTTTAAGTTCATCCGTTGCATTTGACATGGCAAAGCCTATCCCGGCCGCCTTAATGACGGACATATCGTTACCGCTGTCACCAACCGCCGCCGTTTCCAGATGATCGATTCCAAGATAATCGGCAAGACCGTGAAGTGCAACACCCTTCCCTGCCTCTGCATTGAATATTTCAAAATTATATTCGGCAGCACAGACAATGAATATACCGTCAATCTGTGACAGTAGCTTATGGCACTCTTCCTACTCCTCCTTACTGTGGAAGAAAGAAGAAATGACCTCAATATTGGGAACAGTATATTTCCATGTGTCAAATTCGGGAACAGACTCCGCATAGTTTTCAAGAGCATCAATATGTCCGGGACACATATTATAATACTCCCATGCATAAGTAGTCAAAGTGCCGTACGGGATAGCAGATTTTCCGTCATAACGCAGAGTCAGATGCGTTTCAAACCTTGTAAGAATATCAAAAACCTTTTTAGCGGTATCTGCCGAAATACAGCGAGAAAAAAGTCGGGTTCCTGTTTGTTTGTCAAGCACGGCAACACCGTTTGAGAGTATGACGTAGCGTACGTTCTCGTTTTCTCTGACCGATTCCGGGATTTCTACATATGTACGTCCCGTACACGTCACAAAATGCACGCCCCGTTTGGTAATTTCTTCGATAGCCGCAATGTTGCGTTCGCTGACTTCGGAGTTAGTGTCAAGCAGTGTACCATCAAGGTCACAGGCAAGTATTTTAAAGCGGTTCATTTTTAATCTTCAATTATATACGTTACGTTTTGCGAATCGGGATCCAACGGATCTGTTGCTGTCACACCTTCCTTAAAGCTGCAAGTAACATTTTTAAAGGTAACAGTCAGCGGTTCGTCCGCGCTTCCGCGAATGAGCGACGATCTGCTCAGCCTTGTGAATTCCACATTTTCAAATTTTATATCGGTCAGATGTGTTCCCGCCATAAGCGGAGGACAGTCTGCTTTGTAACAAAGCACGCTGCCAACATCGTCAGCCGTACAGTTTCTGATAACAATATCGTGCGAAGCCTCAAACGGTATATCCGCGCTTGCGAAATAAAGGAAGAAGCAAACGGTGGTATGACGTCCCTCGGTTCGCGGCAGATAATTATTCTTGCCCTTGACAACGGTCATTCTGTGGGGATAATATCCCGGGCCGAATGCATGACAGTTCTCTATTAATATATGTATGCCGCCAAGTCTGAAAACTTGACACGATGTGTTAAACTCGCAGTTGCGTACTGTGAGATTCTGCACGTTTATGCCGCCGAAGCAGTCGTCACCGGTATTAAAGCGGCAGTTTTCAACAAGCATATGATTGCAGTGGTGCAAATGTACACCGTCATGTCCGGCGAGAACAGTAAGTCCGTTCATGTGGACATTTGTACAGTTGTCAAGCTGGTGCATAAAATTTCCGCTGTTCATAATGGTGTATCCGCGAAGCTCAACATTTTCGCAGTTTGTGATAAAAATGCCGTGCGGACCGCGAAAGTTTTCCTCGCCGCCCTCATCAAAGCAGTCGCGTCCGTCGATAAGCGCATTTCCCTCGCCGATAATTGTAATGTTCTTCTCGCCGTAAGCGGAAATCATCGCGCGGCGGTATTCATCGCGTATCTTGCCTACATAATACTGCGTGATAAGCTGCATATCCGTGCGAAGCTCAACTCCCTCGGGAACCTCATAAACCTCATAGTCGTCGCATTCGGTGCTTCCGAGAAGTACGCTTCCCGTCTTTAAAAGTATAGTGGTGTCTGACCACATACGAATGCTCGATATATTGTAAACACCCTCGGGGAATATAACCTTTCCTCCGCCGTCCTTACACATATCAAGCACAGCCTGAATTGCTTTTGTCTGCGGTTCATCAGTATTTGCAACAACGCCGTAATCTGTAACAATATATTCTTTCATTTTTCTTTCTCCCTGATTTCAAAGATAAAATACAATCTGCGGTTTAAAACATCTTTTTGATATCTTCTTTGGTAAAAAGATATTTTTTGTCGCAGAAATGACACTCAAACTGTATCTCCTCGGGCTTGCCTTCGTCGCGGCACTCGGCGAGAACATTCTCAACCTCATCCTTGCCAAGACTCACAAGAGCACGCGCACATCTCTCTCTCGAGCAGTCGCAGGCATATCCAACCTCAAGCTCGTCAAAAAGGTCATATTCAATTCCGTCAAGAACGATGTCCAGCACCTCCTGACAGCTCTTTCCCTCATCGAAAAGGCGGGAAATGTTTGACAGCTTTTCTGCATTCTTTTCAAGCTGTGCAATCGTTTCCTCAGCCGCAAAAGGCAAAAGCGAAACAAGCACTCCCCCTGCCGCCTTGCAGGTATAATCGCGGTCAATGAGCACTCCGAGCGCACAAAGACTCGGCGTCTGCTCGCTCACTGCAAAATACTGCGTGATATCCTCGGCAATTTCGCCGCTTACGAGGTTTATCATACCGGAATAAGGCTCTTTTAGCCCGATATCCTTTACAACGGAAAGCGTTCCGTTACCGATTGCCCCCGAAACATCGAGCTTACCGTTCGATTTTTTCGGGATGTCGATATACGGCTCTGCAATGTATCCTTTAACATTTCCGGCATAGTCGGAAACAGCGATAACATTTTTCGCAGGACCGTCACCGCGGATATTAAGGGTTAATGTATTGCCCTTATCCTTGAGGAGTGTACCCATCATCGAAGCCGCAGTAAGTGTTCTGCCGAGCAGTGCCGATGCGGTCGGGGTTGTTTTATGATAACCGATTGCGGTGTTTACCATCTCGGTTGAATTGATTACAAATGCACGTGCACTGCCGTCACGGGTCATTGCACGCAGAATGGTGGAATTGTTGTTCATTATTATTTCCTAATTACTATTATTTTTTGGCTCGTGCGACAAAATGCCAGCGTTCGGTATCCTTGTCAACCTCGCCGCCGTTAAAATCGGATGCGAGTGAGCAAAGCTCAAACCCGGACTCGGAAAGAAGCTTTTTCACCGTCTTAAGCGAATAACAGCGTTCACGCTGTTCCTCGTCGAAACGGAGCCATTTTCCGTCGGTATCCTCCGTGAAGATGGAAAGATAAAAGTCGCACAGCTTGGTTTTCTT
>JAZQXA010000036.1:0-19389 GCA_045632605.1 Candidatus Flemingiibacterium sp.
AGAATACTTCCTTTAATGTATTCGCAATATACCGGAGCATTTCGTCGCCTGCAGCATGTCCATATTTATTGTTTCTTATGTGAAGCTCGTTTACATCAATATAAATACAAGAAAAATCAGTGGGTTTTTTCTCGTCAAAAACCAAAATATCCTTGTTATATGCCACTCGATTTGATACACCGGTAAGAGCATCGGTAATTGCAACGCGTTCTGTGTGGTTGAGATGCTTTTGATTGTATATTGCGATGGAGAAGCAAACTGCAACGTCATATACAAGATATCTGACAGCAAATCGACGTTTCGGATTGATCGTACCGAGAATGCTGACAAGATTGCGCTTATCCGACAGAATTACAAACGATGCGCTGCGAATATCATGCGCTTTCATAAATTGGTATAACTCTTGGTTTGTTTTCAGGAGATGCTCGTTGGGGATAATTTCCATATATTCGTTAGATGAGCTGTCAGTATGCACATCCGATACATACTTGAAAAGCTCTGCGACAAAATATTCTCTGTCCGCTCCCATTAAGCATTGATCTCTTAATTCCGGCTTAACATAATAATAATCTGTTCCGTCCGTATCGGCGAAGAAGCAGGAACGCGCCTTTGAAAACTCCTTAACACGTTTTAAAGCGGAATCGATATTTTCTTTTTGCTGATTAATCTCAAGAAGCAAATGACGGATTGCTGAGGATTCAGAACTCAAAAGCGTTTTGTTTCTCTCGTTTTTTAACAGCAGTATAATATAGATAACAATGATAACCGCGATAATGATGCTGACTTGCATCAAATAGTGGAACAGATCTTGCATATCTGCGAATACCTGGTTTTCATAGCGAGCAAGCATGATTCCCCAGCCAAACTCTTCCAGCGTAGCGTAATGAATATATAGATTCTCGCCTGTAAATTTGGATTTGAAGGAAGAGTAACCCTTATCCGAATTCCGAAGTTCTTCATAGGAATATCCTTCGTTGTATTCTCTGGTTGAAAGCTGAGATAATTCCCCCGGGTTCTTATCGATCGAGTCAACGATAAATTTACCGGTCAGCTTATCGTACACGAAAAGCTGAGCATCCAGCTCTTTGACAAGAGCGGTGTATTTTTCATTAATATTTTCAATATTGATTATACCGTACATGATTCCGACAGTTTCACCGTCAACCTTAATCGGAACGGAACTGCGAACCACTTGCTCATCGGGTATAGAATAGCTGTAAGTTCTTCCGGTAACGTATTCACCCAAGCGTGCCTGCTCTTCAAAGGAGATTTTTCCGCTCAGATCAACAGTCATGTCTTTTGTAATAAATACACACTCCGGAGTGAGAATACCAATTCGTGAAAACAGACCGATAGGCTTGAAGGAATCAAACATAAGACTGTAATCATCACCATTTGCGTAAAGTCTGGCGGCAAAGTTTGATAGAGTACTGAGGTTTTCCCTGTCTGATATCATCTGCAGAGTCAAATTATCCTTAATCTGCTTTGTCTGCATATGCAGTATTTCATAAGCGTCATTCTCAGCCTGCTTAAAAAATGAAGTAGCCATTGCAAAAAAGACCGCAATGATCAGTAGGGCAGAAACAATAGTATAAAGAGCATTATAATTTTTTTGTTTTTTATGCTCATAAGTTTTTGACATCTATCAACATCTTCTTCCTTGGTAAAATATATTTGGTGAGGATTTTCATCCAAGTTCTCACGAATAAAAAATATAATTTAAATTATATAAGTATCCATCATTAATTATATCACGAACCACCAAATAAATCAATAGATATATATTTATTTGTTATATTCCGACGGATTTTCTCCGATTTGCACAAACCAAACTGCATTATTGTTCTTTTTTCGAAAAAACATAAACACTATTATCAGTCAAACAGTAAATGCATAATCACATTTGCTTTGACTGTTTTGTTTTTCTATAAAGAAATTGTAGAGGCAACCGTTGTCGAAAAAGGTTGATTATAGGTATTATTCTCTGCAAAATCCATCTCCAAAGGATGCAAAAGTACCGAATTTGGCCTTTCAAGCGGTAGTCATCGGACGAAATGAGTTGAAGAGGCTTGCGAAAACGAATAAATCGTGAATTGTCAGCCTTGTCCGGTGTAGGTGGTACATTGGGTAAAATGGCCGGTAGTAAGGCGCCTTATACTTTATACCGATTTAGAAAAGCAAACATAAAATATTATCAAAACACACGAAAAACCAAACTGCCCTAAATTGCACGGACAGTACAATTCAGGGCAGTTTCGCAAAACACCGTTTGGGTATATTTATTTTTGCTTATTCAGCATTTTTGATTGCCGCAGCATCCATGTTGAACAATTTGATCCATGCCTCAGCGCCGGGACTGTATGACGCAACATGCGAAGCAAGTGAGAACGATGGATGGCTACACCCTACAAAAAAGATGGCTACACCGTACAAAAAAGATGCATGGCACCCCTATTGATAGGCCTACGGTAGGCCTGCAAAAAAGGGGTATCCTGCTAATTACATGCCAGCGAGAACGAAAAGTGTTTCCATTTTGTTACTGGGAGAACAAGAGATTTTACAGACAGGTGCTGGTTAAAAAATTAAATACCCTACTGCATTCATCACACAATGGATCAAATCACAGCAGGGTATCCACTTATTTATTGTCAGCTATAATAGCTTTTACTCGGCAAAGAATTGCATGTGTGTCTACCATCTTATGCGAGGATGAATCATATTCCTTGCTGTATCCGGTATCATCATAGCTTGTAATATAGTCAACTTGTTGTAATCGCTTTGCTAGTTTCATATGTTCTTCGCTATATGGAATCATTACTTTATGGCGTCTACTTCTATCAGATAGTTCATGATAAGGTTTTCCAAGTATGGAAAAGCACAATTCAAAATCATCGGCGTTGAGAATATCCAAATAATCGAGCATCAGCTTTTTCTTTTTGCTTAAATCAAGGACTTCCCATGTTGCATGGAATATATCCCTTGAGATTGAAAATCTTTCAGAACAGATCTGATTCGCAACTGTTTCAGTCATGAGATTCGCACCATGATGTTTGATAATGCATTCTTTAAATACCAAATCTGTTTGTTTCGAAGCAACCAACTTTTCAAATGCTTCTTTTCCCAATGGAACAGCTGCTATTTTAGCCAAGAACGCCTCTTTGTTTTCCAACACATACGTTACGCACAAATTAGGATAGCTATCCGCAAGTTCTGCATACATTTCTGTGGAAAATGTAAAGTAATGTTCTTTAATCATTGCTTCAACATTTACCTCAAAAATATTGCCTATAGGAATATCAAAATTATCTATCCTCAAGTGCTTTAGAAGCTTAGTGAAAATCGGCGGCTTAATTCCCGATTGGATAATCTCACGCCGTAAAGCATCATCCAAGCACGTGCTGGATTTATCCGCAAGAGCATCTGCATTTAAAGTAACATATTCTGTAAGCGCTTTGGTTAAACCGAAGTGGCACCAATATTTATCGACATTTTCCCAGTTCGGTTCGACTTTACTATGATTTAAGAGTGCATTCCAAACCAGCTTTAGATCTTCCTTATGATCGGAATATTCTTCAACACAACACTGAGAAATATTACTTAAGCAGAACTCCTCAAATTGGATTATCCTTTCGCACCGCCCAACATTAGAAATACTACGTTTAATGAGATCGATAATCTGGTTGATATTTTCATTTCTATTTATGCCAGTTAGAACAATGTTATCGATATAAAAAGGCAAATTATTATGTACATACTTAATCAGAGGTATATATCCCAAAGAAACAATTGTTGTATAGTTTTTACTTTGCAGATTACCGCACAATGAAGCATCTTTATGCGCAACAACATTATGTATCATATCGGGATTGATCTCATAGAAACAGTTGTCAAAAATGCAATTAAGGACGTCGCCATCAACACCCTCGATTTTCAGTTTTGAAAAGGAAATATCAAGTTTGGGTATAAGAGAAACCATGATTTCCGGCTCAACGCTTGAAAGTTGTTGTAGGATATCTTCATGTTCTTCAAAAAATCTGGTGATAAGCTTGTCTTTTCCATTAAGGTTCAATGCTATATCGACTCCAGCATAAGTGAAAAGAAGTTCTAAGTAATATGCCTTTCGATTATAAGTTAATACCTGGTCATTATAAATATGTTCCCACATTTGATCCCAGTTCATAGCGAGTAATCGAATGAAATGAGACAGATTGCATGTTCGCATAACAAATTCTTCAATAAATCGCCAACTTAGTTCTGAACCGTCAGAAAGCTGATTTATCATAGCCAACAGCTTATCATCACATTTTTTCATTGAGAGAAGATATTCCAGCACGGAAAAATTCAGCACCTCTCGCTGTTTAAATTCATGTGGAAGGATTCGATCAACAACTTGTGATATCTTAATAATTTCATAATCGAACGGCTTGGCATCATAGTTCTTAACACTGAGGATATAGTTCATATCGTCAGTTGTAATGCTATTTCCTTTGAAGTAGTTCACGTAGCTTACATATTTTTCATCAATATACCCTTTTCTTAGCATAAAGATCAGTAGCTTATTGGCCTTTACACTATCTGAAAAAACGTGTTCATCACCTTCAGTGTCAATCAGTTTTTTCAGTGACCAAGTAGATAATTCACTTTTGGTTTGCTTCTTCTTCTCTATTTCTTTTTGAATAGTTAACAGCTGACGTTCTTCATACTCATTAATATATTGGTAACGTTGAAAATAACTTGTGCATATTTCCTTAAAATCACTAACTTCGGTTCTTGTTGAACTACTACTCCCCCAACTCTGGTAGTTAACATACCATTTATCTCCTTCACATAGCTTCGTTAAATCAAATGAATCATCAAAAATCGCTTGAACTGTGTAGTTATTCCCATAATAGGATGGTCCAACAGATGTCACTACGCCTTTCCAGTCTATAACTGCACTTAACATTGCCACCTTAAGTTCTTTCGTACTCTTTATTGTATCGGCATTAACGGTTGCAATAACATCAGCAGACGCATCAATAGCACGTTGCAGTTCATTTTTCTTTTTGTCAATATACTTTTGCTTATCGTCAAATGCTTGCTTAACAACACCACTCTCTTTCTGCAGATCAGCAAAATCTTTAGGATACAGATTCTTAAAAATAATCAGTGAAAGCGTCATTTGATCCGACAATTCAAGCCCCTGAGCAGTGCGTAATGTGCGTTTATATAGTAGAAATTCATTGTGAATGTTCTGTAGTACGCGCATATCAGAAATGAATGGCGACACATCGAGAATGTAGTCAACCGTGATATCGTGCTTAAGATATTCACTCCTATTAGCCTTGAAAAGTTCCAGCATCACCTCGCCAGAATTTGTCGAGTTAATTATCGGAATGACTGGAATAATAAATTCAAAAAATTTTGTGCGATCCTCTTCTGTAAAAATATTATCTTTTACGGCATAAACAAAAACAATAGGACGTTTTATCGTATCACTATTATTTAGCAAAGTGTTCAGTTCTCTCAATTGAACAAATATCTTTGAAGAATTTAACCGGTCCAAATCCTCAAAAAATACAACACGATATTTTGTTTCCTCAAAGAAGTAGACAATTTCATCCATATTTTTATCGAAAATGGATTCGTCGTCTTTGGGGTGGCGAGTGATAGTTGTGTCTTTGATCTTTAACTCCTTGACACCCAGACGAGAGTATAACTGACGGCATACATACGACAGCACAGCAATTATCATAAGTGCAACACCGCCAAAAATGCACCAAGTTATTTTTTTGCCAAGTTTAAACTTTGCACCTGCTTCAACAATCAAAGTTGTAATCATATTATATTGTTCGGGTGTGAAAATGAACATAAAAAACGCTATAGCACACACAAGCAAGGTGGATATAAGAAAAACACCCAGGAAACTAATTTTATATAACTTGCGATATCTACTTTGAGGAATTTTCCGATGATTCACCTTATAAAAAAGCTGTTTAAGTATTCCTTCCTGAATGTGGTTAGGATCAACATCGATTTTTAAGTCTCCCCATTTTTCCCTACTCCACTTTCAACAAATGTTGCCATTGAAATGCGAAGATGTTTAGACTTTATAATTGGATGGTGTTTTAAGTATGTATTAATGATACTGCTTTTACCCGAACCATAGGGGCCGGTAAGAGCAATATTCTTGATTCGTTTATTTTGAATTGCCCAATGGAGTGCATTTAGATATTCTTTCCCATTAGATATATTTTCGATAGGTGCTAAATCACTATACTTATCCCGGAGTCGATATTTAAGTACAATCATATCTTTTATATTTATGCACTTTTCTTTTATATATTTCCACATATTTTTGATGAACATATTCACTGCTTTTAGCGTCCTTTCATATGTAATATACTATATATAGTATACCACACTTGGCATGTTTTTTCAAGTTTTTTCGTTAACACGAAAACTATTCGTACACTTATTTTCTCACACTACACATGTTTCCATGAGTGACTTTAACACCACAATATCATATTAACGTTATCCACCGCTATCGAGTAAATTATATTAAATTGCAAAATTCGTGGTTAAAGTCATAACTTCCTAACATTTGCATGATATAATATCCATACACAACACCAATCAGGAGAACACTCCCATGAGTTCAAAATATACACCTCAAGCCCAACAAGCGATCATCATCGACCGCTACATAAACGGCGGCGAGTCAATTCGCCAGATCGCGGAAGATACCGGTATATCCAAAAGCACACTATACCTTTGGCTTAAAAAGCAAACCGACGAATCCTCCGCTTCACCGCGTGAAACCTATCTTCTTCAAAAACGCGTGCAGAAGCTCACCGCAATCACGGAAATACTAAAAGTCGTTGACTGCACCGCACAAGCTCCACTCAAAGAAAAACTGAATGCTCTTGAAAAGCTGTACGGCCAATACAGCGTCCACGCACTTTGCAAAGCTTTAAACGTCTCCCGCGGAACGTTTTACAATCACATATTCCGAAGCAAGAAGGAAGACTCTTGGTTTGTTAAGCGAAGAGTTGAGATAAGTGAGCAAATCCAGAAAATCTTCGATGAATACCACCAGATTTTGGGCGCACGGAAAATTGCAGCAATTCTCAGAGAACGTGGTTTTCGCGTCAGCGAAAAATTTGTATCCGAGTTAATGCACGAACTTGGCTTGCATAGTGTACGCAGTGGTGCAAAATTCTTGTACGAAAGACAACAGCGAAAATATGTAAACCGAACCAATCAACAATTCACTGCATCGAAACCGAATGAATTGTGGTTGAGTGATGTTACATATTTCCGCTTAGGCGAAACTTCTTTCTATATTTGCGCAATCCTTGATGTGTATTCCAGAAAAATCGTAGCATACCGCATCTCGCAAAACAACAGCACACAGCTCACCAAAGCTACCTTGAAGGACGCATATCTTTCTCGCAAACCCGAAAGCGACCTTATTCTTCAAACGGACCGTGGAAGCAATTTTATATCAAAAACATTTTGTACCGCCGTCCGCGAGATGAATATTACGCAGTCATATTCCCGAACGCACACGCCTCATGACAACGCAATGATCGAAACCTTCTTCTCTATTTTGAAAAGCGAGGAACTGTATCGGACAAACTACCGTTCCGTCAAAGATTTCAAAAATTCGGTCGGCAAATACATAGAAATGTACAATAATAAAAGGCCTCATTCAGCACTTGGCAACAAAACGCCAAACGCAAAAGAAGCCGCTTTTTATTCTTCTATATGAAAATGGACATAAGAGTTCGAAAATCATCAGGGTTTTTACTATTTTATTTACGAATTTTTAGTGTTTTCAAAATCGGTGTCCACTTTATTTGCAATTTATAACATCCATAATTGTCAGATATATTGGTTATTTTTCGTGATGTTGTAGGAATAATTCCGAATTATTACGGTTCGAAATTATTCCTGCCACTCGATCTGCCATATTCTGACGGTGGACAGCCGTATGCCGATTTGAAGAAGCGGCATAGATTCTCGGGAGAAGAAAATCCGAGCTGGTTTGCTATAGCCAAAACCGAAACTTTATTTTCAAGAAGCCTCGTGATATCACGAAGAATCAACTGCTTTGCATATTGTTTTGGGGTCATATTATATTCGCGTTTGAAAAGCTTCGCAATATATTCGTTGGAATAATTGAAATTTCGTGAAAGGTTATTTTCTTTGAAAACCTCAACATAGTTTTCCTCAACATATTTTTTTATGTGATCATTAAGCGAGAGAATGTTTTCCATCTTCGTTTCGGAAACATATGAAATAAGTATATCGGTAAGCTTTAAGACCCTTGTTCCTCCGCGGGAAGCCAACGGCTTGTGCTGCTCTTTTTTCGTATATTTGCGAAGTAATTTCAGTATATCGCCAATATACTCATCAAGTGAAACATCGATTTCAATAATCTCGTTTATCTCGGGAAATGTGTAAGCATGAATATACAATGCGTAAAATTTATCGTTCTCATGTTCACGCAAAGAAAAAGTACGGTTTGCCGGCATTATATAGAGGTTTCCCTTCTTAAAGCGACGTTCCATTCCATCAAAGGTATAAAATGCCGAGCCGCCGAGCGAATAGTAAATTATCGAAAACGGACGCGTTATATTATTAAACCCCCATTCCGGTGATGTGTAACGCTCCATTGCATCAACAACCGATAAACACTGCATAGTATGCCCCCTCTCATTGGTGTAATCATTATACCATAATCACGCCAATCTGTCAATATCAGCTCCGAAAATGAAATATTACGCCCTGCGATTCCGAACCGAAAAGATCTTTAACGCAAAAACACAGATCTGTCTTGTATTTAATTTTGCGTTAAAACGCATCACCTTGCAGCTTTAACGTAAATTTCAAGATAAACAATCGAATTCTCGTGAGCGAACGAGAATCGCGGACAAAGCTGATGGAAATTCGCTTCTTTCGGAATTGAATAGCAAAGCACAGTTGACTTGGCAAAACGGTCATCCTGCTCCTTTCCAATGTACTCACAGCATGATGCGTTAACATAAAGCCTCGGCGGCTCTGCAATCGCCGCATCTGTGTCGGAAACCGCTATGCGAAGCGTAAGCTCTGCATTTTCGGGAATATCGCCGGCAAAAACGTGTGCGCTGCCTGTGACACACTGCTTTGTAAATTGAATCGGAAGCTGCTGTCCCGGGTTCATCCTCGCCCAGAAGGAACGGACGTCGTTAAAGGTTACGACATGGCGGCGGTTCATCCGCTGAACGGCATCCGGGTCACCGAGAGTATTGATTATAGTCCAGTAAATCGAGCTGTTCCAGAAGCGTGTGTTCGGATCAAAGTCAAGCTCCGCTTCCCTGTCGAAACGCAAATGCACATTGCTGAGAAAATAATTGTATACATAAAACTTATCCGCGCCCTGAGCATATGCGCTTGCTGCAAATGCTGCAAAGGTTTCGATGTTCGGCTCAACCGAGTGTGCGCCCGGATACGCCGAAAGATACATTATTTCCATACAGGGAACAAGCTCAACTCCATAAGGCTTCACGAGATTTGCCCAAAGCTTTATCGGCATATCGTTGTCAATGCAAAGGAAGCTTCCGGGACAAAGCATATCAACAATTCCCTCGCGAACCCACTGCATAACGTCCATGCCGTGGTCAAAGCAGGTTTTCATATCCGCCGGAACGCGAACTGCTATCTTTATCTTATGTCCGTATTTTTCCTCATGCCGTTTGACGATCGCATCAACATCGCGAACAAATCCGTTCATTATCTCAACGCCGTCATATTCCATTCCGTAACGGAAGTAATAGGGGCTTCTTAAAAAGTCAAGCTCAATTCCAAAGCAGTCGTAAAGCGAAAGTGCTTCTTCGATCTTGCCGATTTCATGCTCGCGAACCTCTGCATATGAAAAATCGTACGCTCTGTCGCGTCCGTACGCGGTAAATCCGGGAGGAAGCTGTGACATACGGTATTCGGGATGCTTATGGTAAAAATCGGGAAGACTGAACCCGGTTTTGGTGTCAGCGCCGCGGTCATGGTAATCGTTCATGCGGAAGGAAAGCCACGGATTTATTCCTGCCTTTTTGAATTCCTCGATCATGATGGCGTTGTGGTCAACCTGAAGCTCATCAAAAACGATATGTGCGCCCTTGGCACATTTGTTGTATTTATAGTCAACCGGATAGCCGTTTTCTTCGGTCATGTGATATTTGTCAAGATAGCTTGTGTAACGCTTTGACGGATATGTTGTCAGCTGCCCCGTGACGTTTAAAAAATAATCGGTGACGTGTGTACCCTCAAACTCCCATGCGAAATTTCGGATGTCCTCAACCGACGTCGGCTTCGCCTCCGGGTGACCGATATATTTGAGAATACCGTCAGTGTCTGAATTTATAATAATGCCCTTCATAAGTGTTTCTCCTTCGGTGGAATTAGTCATACAGGGAGCTTTTAATCGCTCCCTGTAGATATTTTCAGTTTTTCGAGGTTTTAATAAACACCTCTGCGTGTTCTGCGGTAAAGCCGTAATCCTTGCAGAATATTTCCGCCAGGACATATGTTCCGTCATGAGCCTCCACGGGAATTTCATAGCAGAGCAGGATATCGGACGTGAAAACGTCGCGGCAGGTTTCTGTTCCGACATATTCGCAAAGCTTGGAGTTTGCGTATACTGTCGGCATGATATCGGGAAGCGTCTTGCTGTCATAGGATATCTTGAAGGTCACCTTTGCGCCCTCGGGAATATCTCCGACCGGTATTCTGATTGCGGTGTATGTGTTTGCAGGAACAGTAAGCGGAAGCTGTGAGTGATGTTCGTTCCAGCTTGCAACGGTGTCATTATAGCCGGCGAAACAGCGGCGGTCAACGGTCATAAGCTTGTCATAAGAGCCTATCGTTGTGAGCAGATTCCATGCGCCGCGTCCTGACAGAACCGAGAAAATATCGGAATTATAGCTCCACTTTTCATCCGATGTGAGGGCCTCAGGCGCGAGGAAGTAGTTATAGAGTGCAATCTTATCTGCGCCCTGTGAGAATGCGTTTGCCGCAAAGCCGGTGCGCGAGGTAAAGTTGTATGTCGAATATGTCGGGCCGTTCCTATGGTTCTTCTTTTGCTGCTCAATACAGGGGGCAAGCTCGATTCCGAGAGGGCTTAAAAGCGAGGACCATGTACGAACGGGAGTGTCATGCTCGCCGGATTCAAAGCGTCCGGTGGGGATTACAAGGTCGATAAGTCCCTCATGCGCCCATGTGATAACGTCAAGACCGAAATCGTAGTTGGTCTGAATATCGGGAGCAACACGAACCGCGGTTTTGATTTCGTGTCCGTACTTTTCCTCATAAACCGCAACGAGATCGTCAACATCGCGCATAAACTCGTTGAGAATATCAAGTCCTTTATATTCGCCGCCAATGCTGAAAAGTCTGATTTCACGCTGATAGTCAAGCTCAATTCCGTAAGGATCATATGTGCCAAGAGCATCGTTTATGTGCTGAAGCATTATCTCGCGCACCTCCTCAAGCTCATAGTTGAGTCCCATGTCGGTATATGATTTTTCACGGTGCTGAACGCGGTAAAGATCAGGTCTTGTATAGTAGAATTCGGCAATAGCGCTATTGGGCTGATTTGCGGCAAGCGATGTTTTCTGGTCGTGAATATCGTTCATTCGGAACGAAAGCCACGGATTTATTCCGATTGTCGGGAAGGTTTCACAGAAGAGTCCAACGTAATCGGTGCCTTTATTATAAAGCAGATCGTATGCTGCAGATATGATAAAATCGTTTTTGAAATCAACCGGAACACCGGCAATTTCGGTGACAGTGTATCTTTCCGCATAATCCTCAAACACATTTGACGGATATACGGTCACGCCTTCTGAATTAACATTTATCATGTAATCGGTGATATGAGTGCCCTCAAACTGCTTTGCATAGGCGATGATATCCTTTGCGGTCATATCATACTGATTAACCCACTTTAAAAAGTTTGAATTGTCGTGATTCAGGATGATGCCGTTAACCTCAAACTGCTTTTCATATTCGGGATCGTATTCTCTGAAATTTTTGAAAATATGCATTTTTGTGAAGCTGAGTTCAGCGAATCCACGGCGGTCAAGACCGAGATTATCGCCGAAAACGGTTGTGGGCACCGCAGGGAAATCCTCCTCGGCAACCGGAACCATCGCAAAGTTGTCAACGCAGAACGACTGGATACATTCAGTGAATGCACCGCCGCGGAACTTGATATAGGAAAGCTCCTTTTCAAGCTTTATGTACATTTCAATTTTGAGCCAATCGTTATTGAGGTAAATCTGTGTATAGTGGTTTGCCATTGTTCCGTCAGTATAGAAGAACTGGGTCTGAAGCAGCGCAATCTCGCCCTGCTTTGCAGTACGGAAATAGCCCTCGAACTTATATGTTCCGGCATATACGAAGTAAGACGGCCAATAGTCAAAGCCGGTTGCACAGTGTACGATGTCGGTCATCTCGAGATATGTGCCGTTTGCATCCTTGATCTGATTGATAGTCTGACCGTTTGCCGTCCAGTTTGCGCGAAGGACGCTCGCCTTGTCAAATTTGCCGTTCTGGAAGAGGTCGCCCTCGGGAAGCGGCTCGGCAATCGAAAGCGGAGGAGTCCAGCCATCGTCTGCTGCCGTTGTGGCTGTTCCAAATGCCGCAAAGAGCTGACAAACCGTCAAAACGGTGAGAATGACGGATAAAATTCTTTTTTTCATTTTATATAACCATAACCTTTAAAAGGTTTCCTTTCTCGCCCACATGGGGCGCCGTTCGCGGTCAAGTCCCGATGATTCCGCCGGGACCTGACTGCAAAAAGGTGATTGAAGCTATCAGTCAACAAGCTCGATTACGAGGTTGTCGATATCGAAATTCTTGTTGTCGGGATCGCCTCTCGGGCCGCCTCTGAGCTGGAGTACGATTTCTCCGGGGTTTTCAACGGTGTAAGTGAACTCATAGTGCTGCCATTCGTCGGTGAGCGAGGAGAGATATGTTCTGTCCTCGGCAAAGCCTTCAAGGATCTTAAGCTCATACGTCGTTCCGCCGAGAACAAATGCCGTACGTCCGTACATTGTTTCGCCCTCGTCAGAGGTTCTCGCGTCATAAGCAACGCGATATGTTCTGCCGACGATTGCCGGATATCCGGTGGAAAGGTTCACGGGAGTGTATGACTCAATACGCTCTTTCACAGTGAGGTAGCTGTTGCCGTTCTCCGAGCCGATTCCGATTTTTCCGGTTCCTTCGGCGATTGACCAGCCGTCAAGCGCGTTTTCGGGATTCTCGAAGTTGCCGTTCAGATAATATTTGCCGTCCTCGGGGATTGCCGCGGAAACATCCTCGTTCTTAACTATCGAAACATTATCAATGTCGAAGGAGGTGCTGTCTCCGACGCCGCTTATCCAAAGATTAAGCCCCATTGTGGAAAGCGGAATGAAGGTGTGTTCAACATGTGTCCACTCATCGGTTATCGCATAGCCTTCAGTGAGAAGCGAGAGCGCGTCAATCTTCGAGCCTATCGCGCTGCGGATATTCATCGCTTCACCCTCGCTGCTTGTTCTGACGTCATACGAAACCGTGTATACATTTCCGGGAACAGCCGCATATACGAGAGAAAGTACGATAGGTGCATCGGAATCCTTGCGTTCGCTTGATGTGAGATACTTATTTCCGTCCTCATCGGTGTTGACGGTGATATCTCCAGAACCGTAACCCATCTTCCATTCGCCGCTTACGGTTGCTTCGTTGTTGAATTCTCCGTTTTCATAGAGATTTTCTTCTGTCGGAACATAATTGACTTCCATGAAGCGGGCATTTCTGAACTCATAGTCCTTGGTGTTGTTCTTCATCGGGCCGCCGTAAATCTTCAGCTCGAAGTCAGAGGTTTTTGAGACAGTGAGCGTTATCGAAACGGTTCTCCATGTGTTGTCGATCATTGAAGAGCTGATATCGTCGCCAACGCTTATGCGGACAATGCTCATTTCGCCCTCATTTGACGTTCTCATCTGAGCGGTGAATCGGTATGTTCCTGCCTTAACCTTAAATCCGGGCTTATATGTGATGCCGAGAAGATTGCTTTCGATGCCGCTCACGGCGAAGTATACGCCGTTTTCGTCCTCACGGGCTTCAAGAGTCTGACCGGCTGCTGTCCAGTAAGGAAGAATTTCCTTGCTTGTTGCGCCGTCAAGCAGATCATTTTCGTTTCCGGGAACGACCGGAGGAAGTCCGGTTCCGTTTTCCGGGTCAATCGCGTCCATGTCGATTTTGTTTATCTTGGTGTCGAGGTTGATATAATCATAATCGATCACCGAAGCGCCGCTTGCAACAAGTCTTAGCTTCTTCGGCGAAACAGGCTCTGTTACTTCAACGACAAAGGTAACCTCTTTCCACTCTGCGCCAACCGTTTCACTTGTCCTACCGTCAACGCTGAGAAGCTCTTTGCCTGCGAGATATGCGCGAAGCGAAGCCTTGTTTGCGTCCGCTTCAAGAACAGCTGAATTCTTGATGCTGTATTTGTTATAGTCAAGCGCGCCGACGCGTACTCTTGCCGTTACGAAATATTTGCCGGGTTCAAGCTTTCTTGAGCCGGTGTTTCTGACGGCTGCGTTTCCGCTCTCGTCGGCAGTAACGCGGATAAATTCGGATTCGCTTTCCTCGCTTGCCGTCAGTGTATAAAGCTGTCCGCCGGCATCCTCTGCATACCATCCTGCAGAAGCAGAATCAGCTCTGATGGAATCGCTGTCCACGGCGAGGTTCTGACCGTCAATCGGTCGCTTTGACGCGGGATCAAGCTTTACAAGCGAAAGGCTGTCGATCTCAAACGGCACAACGCTGTTGCCGTATACGCTGCCTCTGAACATAAGCTTGAAGGGATATTCATTCGCAAGATTGATTATATACGAATATTCAACCCAATCGGAGGTGAGCACCGTGTCTGAGCCGTTGAAAATACCTGTTTTTTCGGAGGCAAGGTAAATCACCTGTGAGCTTCCCAGCATTACTCTCACAGAGGTGATGCCGGTGATGCTTAACGGCACATTAACCACGTCTGCGCTGCGGGCACGGAACGAGAGCTTGTACGCTCCGGCTTCGAGCGTCTTTCCGGTGTTTTCATAAATCAAACGGTCGTCGCAGTTGTCGCGTCCTCCGAGACGGATATAGCTGTTTGAAACAGCTGACTCATTTTCCTTGGCGAGAATCTTGTTGATCACGTCAGCCGTGCCGGAATCAGATGCACCCCACGGAGCATTAAGCCCGAGCTTATCAAGCTCCTTCTGCTTGAGCGCAAGCAGGGTCATCACTATGCTGAGATTAATATTTTCTGCAGTCAGCTTTTTCTCCGCAAGGATTATTTCGATGTCGGAGAAATCAAGTGCCGCCGCTGAATCAAGCGAAAACATAAGGTCCTGAACGTCAATGTCAGCTGCAGTGTCGAGGATGAATGTCACCTCTGTCCAGCTGTCGGAAACTTCAACGGTCTTTACGCCGTTTGCAATCACAAGCGGAATACCGTTTACAGATGCACCGAGGTTTGCGAGAATCATGTTACCGTCTGCTGTTAGCACGTCGCCGTTTGTTTCATATTTTGTAAAATCAATCGCGCCTGCTGCGGCAAGACGGAATCTTCCGGTAATACTGTAAATTCCCGATGTGAGAGTGCCGAGTCCCGATACATGAATCTCCGTAACACCGTCTTCCGGCGCGAAAACACGGTTATAAACCGAACCGCCGTCACTGGTAACAGTAAGTGCTTTCAGTGTGCCGCCCTGTTCAAGGGCGCTCCATCCGGAAACACCGTCCGAAGGGGACACGGTATTGGATGCAACATTTTCCTGTGTACCTTCTTTTACGATGGTAAGATCCTTGACATCGAAAGGTGCGAAGCCACATCCTGCGCTCGTGCCGCAAATATAGAATGTTCCGGTGAAATCGGTAACGGTTGCACATATCTCTGTCCATTCGGCGGTAAGATCCTGGCGGTAAAGCATCAGGGTATTTTCGCCTCCGGTTGCTGTTGAAGCATAAGCGCGAATCTTTGAGGGATTTGAGCCAACAGTTGACGGATCTCCGGCGATAAACGGCTTTGTACGAGCCTTAAAGGTGATTGTATATGTACCTGTCGGGATGTTTCCGGCGGTATAAACAAGTCTATCGAAATTGGAGTCACGTCCGCCAAAGGAGATATACGGTTCTTCCCCGGATTCATCGATGACAGCGGCATAGTCGCCACTGCTGTCGGTGTAATTTGAATTATAAAGCGCCGAGCCGTCGGTGATCGCAATGTTTTTCACGCCAACGTTAATTGCATCTCCGAAAATAAAGCTGACATCGCTCATGCGAACCGTGTCACCGCTTCCGACAGTGAGCTTGAACGTGTGAGTTGTCCACGCTTCGGGGTTTATGACAACGCTTTCCTCACCGTCAAGGGTTTTCAGTGTATTTCCGTTAACGCTTACGGAGAGAGATTCTGTATTTTCATTTGAGGTGATGTATAACGAACCGCTGTCAAAGGCGTATTTGCTGTAATCAATCGGCTCATTGAGCTTGAAGCTTCCGCTGATATGATAGATGCCGGGCAAAAGCACCTCATCGCTTGCAAACGAGAACGAGGTTGCCTCGCCTGCAACGGAGCTTGCCGGAACAGCAAGATAATTTTCCTCGTTCACGGATGAAACGAAAAACTCCTTGATTCCTAATCCGCCGCTTGTACCTGCTTCCCAGCCTGCACCGTCAGTAAAGAGTGATATGGGATTCTTGGCAAGATTTTCAGATGTACCCTTTTCGGTAATTACGAGATCCTTGATGTCAATCGGCGCAACGCCGTATCCGAGCGGTGAGCCCCAGAATGCGAGTGAGCCGGAAAATCCGGTCAGCTCATATGGGCCGCAGGCTGTAAATTCGGAGGTGAGAGTCAGGGTTCTGACAAAATATCCGCCACCGTCGGTCATCGCAATTCGGAATGTTGCAGGTTTTGTTCCAATAGGATCAGGCGCCGGGATGTATTCATCCGTTCTCGCCATAAAGCTGATTTCATATGTCTTTGAGGGATCGTATTCTGTCACTGTGTCTCTATAAACAACCGTGTCGCTGAAATAGTCGCGTCCGTCGGCACGGATATAAGGCTCGCTGTCTGCGCGGACCCTGGAAATGAACGTGCCGTCACCGGGAATAAGAGAGGTATCAAATTCGGAATTTTTGTTTTCAACGGTAATATTCTTAAAGTCAAGCGAATATGCGCCGTCGAGCTTAAATTCAATGTCGCTCTTCTTTGCAGCTTCGGTGAGCTTGAGAACGAATGTAACGCTTGTATATGCTTCAGGGGTTATCGAAACCTCACTTGCAGAGTTAAGCGTTCTGAGCGCTGTACCGTTAATATTAGCGCTGAGATTTGCAGAGTTTCCGTCAGAGGCGAGAACGGAGCTGTTTAAAGTTACATACTTTCCGTAATCGATGATTTCATTGAGTCTGAAATCGCCTGACACATAGTAAATGCCGGGTTCAATGATTTCATCGCTCGCATAGGTGACGGAGGTGATGCCGGATGAAGGCTTCGGTATGCGGAAAAACGCTTCTGTGCCGGAGGATTGAATCATGAAATTCTTAACTCCGTTTCCCACGTTTGTGTGAATCTTCCAGCCTGCGCCGTTTTCAAAGGGAGCATCTGCGTTAACTGCAAGGTTTTGGGTTGTCCCCTTTTCGGTAATTACGAGATCCTTGATATCAATCGGTGCAAAGCTATAGCCTTTACTTGAACCGGTAATATTGAATTCACCCTTATAGTTTGATGCAGTCAGCGTGATTTCCGTCCAATCGGAGGTTAGCAGCTGCGAATAGAGGAGCAGTGTTCCGGACGCAATAACACGAATTGTCGCAGGACGGTTTGAAACAGTTGCATCTCCCGCAACAAAAGGCAAGGTGCGGGCTTTGAAGCTGATTTCATATGTCTTTGAGGGATCGTAAGCTTTTGTGGTATCGGAATATGCAAAGCTGTCCTCGTTATGGTCGCGTCCTCTGATGCAAATATAGCTTTCAGGAGACGGAGTAACTTTTCCGATATCCTCGCCGGAGCCGGAATCGAATTCAATAAGCTCAAGGGTGAGATTTTTGTAATCGAGTGGAACAATCGCGCCAACCTCAACCGTTATTTTCGACATTGGGGTTTCTTTGGTAATCTCAAACGATTTTGAGATATTGGTCCATGTGTTCGGATTAAGGCTTGCCGAGCCAAGCAGAGTTGAACCGAAATATGCCTGAAGCGGTGCTGTATTGTTATCGGAAACTATTATGTTAAGCCTATCATTTAGAACGAGTTTTTTGTGGTCAAACCAACCAAGACGGAAATCACCGCTAAAGTTATATTTACCGGGCTTCAGAATGATATCATCGTTTCCGGTGAGCTGAACTGTGAATCCGAAGCCGTCGGTGACGGGAACAGTGTTGGTCTGTGTCAACTGCATTTCCGGATTGTTTGTTCCGGTAACATTGGCGGTTCCCTTTTCGGTGGGAACTTCAATGCGGTCAAACACCTCACCCGACTTATTAACGGCAAGCAGACTTGTACCTGCCGAAGAGCCGTATGTTCCCGCACCGATGATAGGTGAACCGACCTCGTTACCGGAGGCATCAAGCTCAACGAAATAAATTCCGCCGATATCAAACGGCACGGTGTCTTCCGAGCCCCAGTAATGGCGCTGGAAGGAAAAGTTCTTTGCTCCTGCAGACGCTTTGAAATCAGCAGAATAGAGCGTCCACTCGTCTGTGATATTGGCAATGGCTTTTTCTGACCCTATATAATTTATGCGAACGGTCATATTGTTATCCACATCGGCATATGTGCGATAGTCATTATATGCTGCTTCATTAACATGAGCAAGTGAACGCATATATACATACATTCTGTACGTTTTACCCGTAGTGAATGGGCTCGACGCAAGGTTATATGTAACCTCATCCGCGCCGGCCGTATTTTTGAAATCATACAGACGGTAATATACATCCGTCTTCGGCGCATTTGCATCGGCTGTTTCGTCAATGCGAATGACGTTCAGCTCTTTCGGGCCGCTTGCCGCAACCCACTCGTTCTGTGGCAAGGTTGCTTCATCCGCCGATTCAGCAAGCACTGTGAACGATAGGCTCGAAAGTGCAAGCGAAGCCGCAAGCAGCATTGATAGAATACGCTTTTTTTTCATTTGATTTTCCTCCTGAAAATATTGGGATAAGCTCCCCTTTTAGGGAAGGTTCGAGAATCGAAAGCTTCGACCTCGGGCACAAATCCGAGGAGATTAGTCTCGGACTCATGCCCCGGGCCGAAACCCGGGTTTTAACAGTGCTTTACACTGTAACTTTTAAATTAATGGAAGTAGTTGTAAGAGGAAGCACCGAACT
>JAZQXA010000037.1:0-43873 GCA_045632605.1 Candidatus Flemingiibacterium sp.
TTTTATTACTTAAGCATTCCCTCAAGGGTTGCCTTTGCGCTTTCAAGTGCTTCTGCGATCTTGTCAGTATCACGTCCGCCAGCCATTGCGCTGTCGGGACGTCCGCCGCCCTTACCGCCGGTAACAGCTGCAGCCGCACCAACAATCTTGCCTGCCATTGCACCCGCCGCAACAGCCGCTTTACCGCATCCGCAGACAAGGTTAGCTTTGCCGTCAACATTTGTGGCAAGGAGAACGACTATATTTTCATCCTTTGCCTTGAAGTCGTCGATAACATTACGAGCGGCATCGGGAGTCATTCCATCTGTAAGAGCCGCAACAACAGTAACTGCGCCTACCTTGACAGCATTATTCATGATATCTGCAGTCTTGGAGGATGCGATCTTTGCGTTGAGTGCTTCGATTTCGTGCTTTGCATTTTTAAGCTCCTCGGTGAGCTGGGAAGCACGCTTAACGATTTCGGCCGGATTGGTTTTCATTTCGTGAGCCGCATCATTTATTGCCTTTTCCTGTTCCTTGATGAACGCAAGAACGCCAAGACCGGTGATTGCTTCGACACGGCGTACGCCTGCCGCAACGGAGGACTCGGAAACGATCTTGAAAAGTCCTACCTTTGCTGTATTGTCAAGGTGCGTACCGCCGCAAAGCTCGGTGGAGAATGTACCCATCTTTACCATGCGGACAACATCACCGTATTTTTCGCCGAAGAGTGCCATTGCGCCCTCTTTACGTGCGGTTTCGATGTCGGTTTCCTTTGTGACGATATTTTCGCCGAGGAGAATGTGAGCATTAACAAGTCCTTCGACTTTATTAATCTCCTCCGGAGTAAGAGCTGCAAAATGAGTGAAGTCGAAGCGGCAACGAGTTGAATCGACATACGAACCTGCCTGTTCAACGTGTGAGCCGAGAACCTGACGGAGTGCTGCCTGAAGCAGATGTGCCGCAGAGTGATTACGCATGATTGCCGCACGGTTCATTGCATCAACCTCTGCACGAACGAGGTCGCCGACCTTAACGTCACCGTTTACGATGGTGCAGAGATGGATATAAACGCCGTCAGACTTCTTTGTGTCGGTTACGGAAATCATAGTGTCGTGGTCATAAATTGTACCGATATCGCCGACCTGACCGCCGCCCTCGCCGTAGAAAGGAGTCTTATCGAGAATGAGTGTGAAGTCGCCCTCGGTTACGCAGTCAACGCTCTCATCGTCAACGATGATTGCGAGAACCTTTGCGCCGTCGGTGGTGGTTTCAGCATAACCGGTGAATTCGGTTTTTGCCATGCCGTCGAGAAGCATCTTTGAGGAGTCGCTCCAGCCGCTGATATTTCCGCGTGCGTTTCTTGCACGGGTCTTCTGATCGTTCATGAGCTTTGTGAATGTTTCCTCGTCAATTTTGAGGTTCTGTTCACCAGCGATCTCACGGGTGAGGTCGATCGGGAATCCGAATGTATCGTAGAGCTTAAATACCTCATCACCCGAAATGGTGTCAACACCGTCGGTAAGCGCACGGCGGATGAGGTTCGAAAGAATGGAAAGACCTGCATCGATTGTTGCGTCGAAGCGTTCCTCTTCCATAGAAATAACTTTAAGGATATAGTCATGCTTTTCAACAAGCTCGGGATATCCTGCCTTGTTGGTTTCGACAACAACCTCGCAAAGCTCGGTAAGGAACGGACGGTTGATTCCAAGCAGCTTACCGTGACGTGCAGCGCGGCGGAGGATACGGCGAAGAACGTATCCGCGACCCTCGTTTGAGGGGATAACGCCGTCGGAAATCATGAATGTAGCTGAACGGATGTGGTCGGTAACAACACGGATGGAAACATCGGTGTCGCCGCCGTTTCCGTAGGTCTTGCCGGCAATTTTGCATACTGTATCGAGAACGCTTCTTACAGTGTCAACCTCAAAGAGGTTGTCAACTCCCTGCATTACGCAGGCAAGACGCTCGAGTCCCATACCGGTGTCAATATTCTTCTGAATCAGCTCGGTATAGTTGCCGTTGCCATCGTTGTTGAACTGGGAGAATACATTATTCCAGATTTCCATGTAACGGTCGCAGTCACATCCGGGCTTACAGTCGGGAGAGCCGCAACCGTACTTTTCACCGCGGTCAAAGTAAATTTCGGAGCAGGGACCGCAAGGACCGGAACCGTGTTCCCAGAAGTTGTCCGCTTTTCCAAGACGTACAACATGAGCCGGATTAACTCCGATTTCATTTACCCAGATATCGTATGCTTCGTCGTCGTTCTCGTAAATTGACGGCCAAAGAAGCTCACCCGGAATTTCGAGAGTAACGGTGAGGAATTCCCATGCCCAAGCAATTGCTTCATGCTTGAAGTAATCGCCAAAAGAGAAGTTTCCGAGCATTTCGAAATATGTTCCGTGACGTGCGGTTTTTCCGACACGCTCAAGGTCGGGAGTTCTGATACACTTCTGGCAGGTTGTAACTCTGCGGCGAGGCGGTTCAACCTCACCGGTGAAGAATTTCTTCATCGGCGCCATGCCGGAGTTGATAAGCAGAAGCGATTTATCATTGTTAGGTACGAGCGAGAAGCTCGGAAGGCGAAGATGTCCCTTTGATTCGAAGAAAGAAAGGTACTTTTCGCGAAGTTCATTAAGACCTGTCCATTTCATTATTAGTGTCCTCCGTATATGTCATTGAAAATTTGCATATTTGTACTAAATATTTGCATCATTATTATATTATATCATGTCTGGAAGCGCTTGTCAATATAAATCACATCGAAAGTGCGTGCTTTACTGCTTTTCCGATAACATCCGCCATACGTACCATGCCGAGGTCAGTCGGATGTGTGATATCAGCAACGCAGTCATAGTAAAGCTCACCGTCAAATAGAGTGGCACCGTCGATAAAAATAACCTTTTCGCCGCGGCGGTAGGCATTAATATATGTCTTGAATATAATCTCACGGCGTTCAAGACATTCAGCATACATTTCGTGATTTATAAAGATATGAGGTCTTGAAACGATGATTACCGGGGTGTCGGGGTGTTTTTCGCGGAATTTTAAATAGAGCTTTTCGTGAGTTTTATCAAGATGCTCCGGATCGGGCGCATTGCAGTCATAGTCAAGAACAAACACTGAGCAATCGAGTGTTGAGAGGTAATCAGCGATTGTGTCCTCGCCTCGTGCCGAGCCTGCAAAGCCGAGGTTCACGAAGTTTGTGTCAAGTCGGCGCGAGATCAACGACGGATATGCAAGTCCCGGACGGGAAGCGCAGAAGCCCTGCGTGATGGACGAACCGTAATAGACGACCGGTTTTTCATAGGTATAATCTTCTCTCGGATAAAGTTCCGCAGTTGAATCAAGACCAATGTAAAGCTCATTCATCGGCTGATGGTGCGGCATATTGATAGGTATTTCTTTTATACCCTCGGGCAATGCTTGAATATTCCAAATGACGTTTTCAGGCGAGTATTGAATATTTGTGTACGGCGACACAGAGGAATAGTATGTATCCTTACCGTTCTTTTTAATATAAATATCGAACCCGGCAACGGCAATCGGATTTGAGTTAATAACATTGTTAAGGTGGGGAATTGTTACTCTGAAAGCAAGGTATGCGGATGTGGTGACGAAGCGAATTCGTCCTCCTGCGGTGGAGTAATTATGGTTTTCTCTAATATACTCGTTTACATTGTCTGCAACTTCTTTTGGCATACGCATGAAGCGGTTTGTGTTTTTATAGTCATAAAGACCGTAGACACGAATGGCATCGGTTGTTCGCACGTCGTAAAAACGCAGATTTTCTTCCTTTGTTATAGGTTCAAAGTCAACGTCCAGCTCTGCGGCAGTGAATCCCTTATAGTTTATCATATTACGTCAAACCTCCTCACATTTTGAGAGCAGTTTGGATAGCTCTTCCGATATATTTTGCCATATATGCCATGCCGAAATCATTCGGGTGAATTCCGTCAACGCTCCACTCTGTGCAGAGATATTCGTCGTCGATGTGATAGTCGTCAACTATGAGTACCTTTTCTCCGCGTGCACGGGCATTCTGATATGTATCGTAAATGATTTTTCTGCGTCCGGCGCGAGAATGAAATTCAGGCTTGAAATTCGGCATTAACGCAAAGATTACCGGCGTGTCGGGATGTGTCTCACGAAAACGCAGATACAGCTTTTCATGTGTTGCGGCGAGATGCTCCTCACTGGGCGAATTGTGGTCATAATCAAGAACGAAAACCGAGCAGTCGAGTGATGCAAGATATTCAATCATCGCATCCTCTGCTTTTGCACTTCCGCCGAAGCCGAGACAGGTGTAGTTGGCATCAAGCTCACGTGAAATTATGGCTTCATAAGCCATTCCGGGACGTGATGCGCATCCGCCTTGTGTTATCGACGAGCCGTAATAGAGAATCGGTTTTTCATAATTATAGTCGTCGCGCTTTGTGAGCTTCTTGCTTGAATCAAGACCGATATATAAACCTTCGACTGCACAGAAAAGCGGCATATTTATCGTGATTTCCTTTTCACCCTCGGGAAGACGTACGATTCCGTGGAAGCCCTCGGGAGAATGTGGAGTTGTGGGCATTATTACACCGGAGAAGATTTCTTTTTCGTTTTTGCGTACATAAAAATCAAAACCGGCAGATACAAGAATGCACAAATTACCGTCCACCATTGTTACAGGCGCTGTTGTTTTCAAGGCTATATAATTTGACGATGTAACAAAACGTATACGTCCGCCGGATGCGTGTCGGTTCAAGCTTTTTACACTTTCGCTGACGTTAGCGGCAATATCTTCAGGCATACGGACAAAAGCTTTCCCGTCAGCTGAATTCATAACGCCGTATACACGAAATTCAGGCGTTGTACGTACATCAAAAAAGCGGAGATTAGCTTCTTTTCCGAGTGTATCGCTTTCGAAACCAAGCTCGCCTAAGGCGAAAGATTGAGCAGTTATCATTGTGATATCCTTTCAGAAAATATAATTTTTTATTATCAGCCAATCGGCAAGCAGGTCATCAAATGTTTTCGCAGCATTTGCCGGACTTGTTGATGGCAGATGAATTGCAGATATATTAGTTGACGGAAAAATTAGCTTATCATAAAGCTTGTCCGCTGTGTTACCGTTTGTAAAAATATGTGTTACCGACGTTTTGGACAGCAAATGCGAAATATCGTTTGGCACGACATTTTTTATTGCTGCGTCAGATGAAGCATGGATGTCACATTCAGCGCAGACATCCCACAGTGCAATTCCGTGACGAAGAAGCAACGAACGCTTTTCATCCGTTGTAATCGGTTCGGTGTCATCGCATACATTTGAAATAATACGCCAGAATCGATTCCTGGGGTGAGCATAGAAAAATGCATCGGCACGTGATTTTTTTGACGGAAAACTCCCCAAAATGAGGATTTTTGAGTCCTCACTGTAAATTGGCGGAATGTTATGAATTTCGCGCATCATGACTTATCCGGGCGAGCAATCAGCTTGTAAATTTCATTTACCGTAAGAGTCAGCAGGGAAGCAACTGCAGAAGCAATTACAGCCGGCAAAGGAATACGCACTATATCAAACGGCATACCAACCGATGGGAACAAAAATGCAAGTGCGAGAAAGAGTGCGGTACCACCGACGAAGAACAAATACGAAAAGCTGATTCGGATTCCCGGGCGGAAAATACTCTGCTCGGATGCGAGTTCGGCGAAGGTGATAAGCTGACAGACAGTGAACGTGACAAAAGCGACTGACGAAAACTGTGCTTCCGAAAGGGAGGTGCCTGTAAGCGAAAGAACCGGCGGAATGAGCAGCACCGAAACCGCCTGCAAGAGAGCAAACAGTACGGCACGTACATTCATTATGAGAGGCGCTTTCAGCGTTTTTTCAGCATTATCCTGCAAAGAAAGGGCATTGTGCGGGGGTCTTGAAAACGCAGACGTAAGTATTGCGGCAAGGTCGATTATCAAGCCGCCAAAAATCAACTGCATCGGTGTCAGCATACGCATTCCTATCATAAGCGAACCGAGCACTGCAAAAATACGTGCGAGCTGTGAGGTGGTGAGATAACGAACCATGCGAAGAAGATTTTTATATATAGTTCGGGCATATTCGAGCGAGGAAATTACTGCCGCAAATCCGCCGTTGCCGCTTTCGTCAGCATCGGAAACAACGACATCCGAAATCAGCTTGAGAGCTTCGGATTCAAATGCGTTTCCGCCGGAGATACGTGAATATGCAGGTGTACTGCGTGAACGGATATCAATTCCCGAACGCTTGGCTTTTGGAGAGATTGTAACGCTCTGAACAAATCCGACATCTGCACGCTTTAAGAGCAATGCGCCGCCCAGTCCACCGCTTAAGAGTCCGACACGCTCTCCATCCGCATGAAAATGCTCAATAATCTGCGAGATTTGCGAAGAGGAAAGACCGACATACATATTGTAAAGCGGAAGATTGGTTCTTAATATATCGCTGTGCATAGATTCAAATTTAGCACTTGAAAGAATGCCTTTTTCGTTTTCGATAATACCCACCGACATTGCAAGATATTTGTCGCTTTCGGTATATTTGTCCGATGTCATAATCACACGGATTCCGGCAGCCTTGCAACGGGATATGGTTTGTGCGATACCGGGCTGAAGCGGCTCGCGGATGGCAAGAAATCCCTCGAAAGTCAAATCGCTTTGAATTGAGCCGATACGCTGGAGATTATTGTATCCGGTGACTCCGGTTGCAACAGCAACGACACGGTAAGAGCTTCTTGTTAAGCTTGATGCCACATTTATAAATTCAAGACGGTCATCGGGGGACATACGGAAGATTCGGTCATTTTCAATATAATATTCGCATGCATCGAGTATTGCTTCAACCTCGCCGCGGCATACTGCCATATATCTGTCGCCCGAATCGACGGTAAGCGTTGTTTCAAATTTGGAAGCACCGCCAGAGGGCATATGTTCGATAATCGGGTGCGAACGGTCGATTTGCGAATTGTATAGCGAGAGATTCTGTGCAAGGTCGATTATTGCTTCTTCCTCAGGGGTAATCTTTCTCGATTTTCCGGAGAGTGCTGCAAGACCTGCACCGTAGATTCCTGTTGAAATAACACCGGATAAAACCGTACTGCGAAGTCTGTCAACGCGGTCAGCATCTGATGCGCTGTAAAGCTTTCGTGAGGTGTATATTTTCTCAACAACAGAATGTGAGCTTGTTATAACTCCGTCTTTCGGAAGGATAAGCGTTGTGATATTTTTGAGCTTTTCGAGCTTTTCGGCATTCTTTATAAGAGCACCGATGTTAACGTCACGGCGGCGCTTCATTGCACCGAAAATACCGCAGCCGACAATTATGTAGCCAAAAGCGACATAAAGCTCACTCATAGCCGCGGCGGCAAGCGATATACCGGTTAAGAATACATCGAAAACGCCCCTTGACGATATGAAAAACAGATTTATTACGGTAATGACAAAAACGAGCGCAAGCATGGAAAGACTCCATACCGAGCAGTATTTTTTCAGTATGGTGAGTATTTCGAGATTTTCGTGAGTTGCGAGAGCCTTTGCCTTGCCAAGACGGGATGCAACAGTATCCTTTCCAGTAGCAACAACGATTCCTCTGCCGTTTCCAGCGGTTACAACGGTTGTAGCAAACGCCATGTTCTTTTGCAGTTCAAGGGGAAGTGAGGGCGAGAAATGAGCATATTCAGCATCCTTGAAAACGGATGACTGTACGCCGGTCAGTGTACTTTCATTAATATAAAGCTCATCTGAGGCAACAAGTCTGCAGTCTGCCGGAATAATATCTCCGACAGAAAAGAATATCACATCTCCGGGAACAAGCGCACGCATATCAACGAGCATAAGCTTACCGTTTCGCATTACTTTGGCGGTAGGAAGCGAATATTCTGTCATACCGTCGAGAACTTTTTGTGCCTTAAAATAGGTGAAAAGTGCGGCGGCATAATTTATTATGAGAAGCGTTACTATGGTTCCTGCCGCCACGGGAAGATCGAATATCATTGCAATCAGCGCTGTGGCAAGCAGAATCAGAGAAGCGTAGTCCGTCGGAATAAGGCGTTTTAAACTGAAGCGCTCCGGCGTTGCGTAAACGTTGTTATAGCCGTGCTCACGACGTGCTTTTGCGGCGGCAGCTTTTGTAAGTCCTTTGCCGCGCTCGGTTGAAAAATGCTTTTCAACCTGCTCAAGCGACTTGTCGTACCATGTTTCAAATTTTTCTTTTTCCATCATAACAGATCAAATGCCAGCGCGCCGTCGCGAACACTGAGAGAGGCGAGGGAAAGCTGTTTGTCGTAATTTGTAATGATTTCGGCGGCGAGCTTATCTTCAACTTCAGTTTGGATATAACGGCGAAGATTACGCGCACCGTATTTTCTCGAATAAGAATTCTTTGCAATAAGAGCGGCGGATTCGTCCGACCATGCGAACTTGATATCACGTTCTGCGAGTGCATCGCGGAGTTCGCCGAGCATAATTGCGGCGATACGCGCGAAATCTTCCTCTTCGAGCGGACGGAAGGTGATGATTTCATCAATACGGTTAATGAATTCAGGACGGAGAAATTCCGAGAGGGATTTTTCGGTTTTATTTTCAGCAAGAGATGCGCCCTCTGCTCCAAATCCGGCACGTGCCGAGCCTACAGATGAGCCCGCATTTGTTGTCATAACGAGTATTGTGTTTGAGAAGTCAACGACTCTACCGTGCGAATCGGTAATTTTACCGTCGTCGAGAATCTGCAGGAGAATATTGAGAACATCGGGATGCGCCTTTTCAATCTCGTCCAAAAGTACAACGGAATAAGGATGACGGCGGATTTTTTCTGTGAGCTGACCTGCTTCGTCAAATCCGACGTAGCCGGGAGGGGAACCAATAATCTTCGAAACGGCGTGCTTTTCCATATATTCTGACATATCTACTCTTATAAGAGCATCCGGGGTATTGAAAAGGTCACGTGCAATTGTTTTAACAAGCTCTGTCTTACCGACGCCCGTAGGACCTGCGAAGATAAAAGAAACCGGCTTGCGCTTGGAGGTAACTCCGGCACGCCCGCGTTTTATAGCGCGTACAACTGCAGAAATTGCCGCATCCTGACCTATGATATGCTCTTTGATACGTGATTCGAGCTTATCAAGACGCAGGAACTCATTTTCGGTAATGCTTGTAGCCGGAATACCGGTCCAGATTTCGATAACATCTGCAAGATGTTCATTAGTTATCGCGGGCTTTATTTCACTTGCCGGACGGAGCTCATCTGCCTTTTCAGAGAGCTTTATCTCCTCGGTCTTAAGTTCAGCAATCTGACGGTAGCGTTCTTCGTCGGGAAGCTCGGATGTGCCTTGCTCGAGCAGCTCAAGCTTTTCGCGTGCTGCTTCAAGCTCACCGGAAATTTTATTAAAATCGGCAAGAACGGTGTTTGCAAGTGAAACGTGTGCTGCCGCTTCATCAATGAGGTCAATAGCTTTATCGGGAAGAAAACGGTCAGTGATATAACGCTCGGAGAGGGTAACGGCACGGCGTGCGATATCATCGCTTATGGTTACGCCGTGGAAATCTTCGTAGTAATGCTTTATTCCGCGGATAATTTCAAACGATTCCTCAATTGACGGCTCATTGACCATAACCGGCTGGAAGCGTCGCTCGAGTGCGGAATCCTTTTCGATATGCTTTCTGTATTCGTTCATCGTGGTTGCGCCGATGACCTGAATCTCACCGCGAGAAAGGGCTGGTTTCAGAATATTTGCGGCGTTCATTGCACCCTCGGCTTCACCGGCACCAACGATGTTGTGTACCTCGTCAATAACGAGAATTACATTGCCTTGCTCTTTAACTTCTCCGATGAGTCCCTGTATACGCGATTCAAACTGTCCGCGGAACTGTGTTCCGGCAACAAGGGCAGTGAGGTCGACGAGATAGACCTGCTTGTCAGCAAGCCTTGCCGGAATGTTACCCTCGGCAATTTTAAGCGCAAGTGCTTCTGCGATAGCGGTTTTTCCGACGCCGGGTTCACCAATAAGGCAGGGGTTGTTTTTCTGACGGCGTGAAAGAATCTGTATCACGCGGTCAAGCTCACGTTCACGTCCGACAATTCGGTCGAGCTTTCCGTCGCGTGCCGACGCTGTGAGATTCTTGCAGTAATTTGTCAGATATTTAAGCTTTGAAGGTGCGCCTTTCGGCTTGTCGGCAGGCTTTTTGTCTGTTTTTTCAGCTCCCTGACCGGGTTTTCCAAAGCCAAAGTTGTCAAAAAGCTGGGAGATGTTTATGGATGGAGCACGTCCAGCGGAATCGTCGCCGTCTGCATCCGGTTCTGCTGCAACAAGCTCGGTCATTTTTTCTGCCATGTCTTCAAGCTCATGGTCGAGCTCATCTATCGAGTCCGGTGAAACCCCCATTTTTTCGAGAATGTCATTAACGGGTTTAATTCCGAGCTCTTTTGCACATTTGAGGCAAATTCCCTCGGTAACGGTTTCTCCGTTTTCAATTTTTGTTACGTATACTACAGCCACACGCTTGTGGCATCTTGCACACATTTCCATTGGTTAAGGTTCCTTTCCTGGTCGCTGCCATTTAAACTTTAAAAATCAGAAGAATATTAAGCTGTGTTTATAGAAAAACTGCAGTATGATCGAGCCGTCGATGACGGACTGATTGAACATACTTTCGTTGATGGATTCAAACGCTGATATAACACCCACCGATACATTTGCAATAACCCATGCAGTGATAAGAGCGCTCGCAATTCCGAACAAAAATCCGAGGAATTTGTTGAGCTTATTGAGCACGGGAAGCCGGCATATGCGGTCGATGATGAATGTTATAAGCTTTAGAACAAGCATTGCTGCAATAAAAACGATGATAACAGCAAGCACATTGCTTATTGCAGTTGAGGTCGGATAAGCAATTTCCGCTGAAAGGGCTCCGAGTGCATCATTTTCATTTGTACCGACAAGTGTGTCGGTGTAAAATTTTTCAAGTGCATCAAGGTCAACATCAAAGCGCTCGGCAATTTCGTCGAGTGCCTTCGGACGGTCGGAGAATATCTTTGACAGCTCAAAGTGATTTTCGCCTGCCGTGACGATCCCCGAAAGAGAGTCTTCGATAATATCGGACACACCGGTCTTAATGAAGCTTTGATTTAACCACGCCGAAACGGGGTTCGTAAAGATAACCACAGCGATAAGCGCAAGTATCAGCGAGGAAAAATGCATCACCGAGCGCACAAATCCGCGTGACACTCCAAGATATACAGCCGCAATTGCAGCAAGAATTATTATGAGGTCAATTATAAGGCTCATTTTTCATCTCCGTTATTTTCACCGTTTTCAGCCGTTTTATCATCAGCTGCACGGTCGAAGTATTTTTCGTCAAATGGGTTAAGATCATATGTGAGCGCATAGTTTTTCAGCGCAACGAGTACTGAATCCGGCGCCGGAACAAGGATATCTATGGCGCCGGAGCTGACTTGCAGAGAACCGATTTTCCGGTTTATAAGATTGATTCTGCTGAGCGTTGTTCCGGTAAGAATGAATATGTATTCACTGCTTTCGTCAGACTCAACCGCAATCAGCTTTCCGTCGAAATCGCCGCTGTAAACCTCGCGTCCGTTTATGTCATAAATGACTGCGCGGTAGCTGTTTCCGATAACCGCACTTGAATATACCGCCGTCACATATTTTCCGGAGAAGTGTGACATTGCAAGCAAATCGCCGTGTTCACAGAATTTTGTTTGTTTAAGATTAGAGTCAAGAAAGCATATGCCCATATCGGTGACAACTATTATGCCGTTTTCGGTATAATAAAGTGAATATCCGAGTCCGTCGAGCTTGCAGGTGGCGACAACCTTATCTGTGCCGGGGACGATAAGCTCAAGATTTGTATAAAATCTTCCGTTTTCCGAGCCGGAGGTCATAACCGCAAGCTGTGAAACATCCGGCTTTAATTCGAGTGCCATCAGGTGGTCATTTTTGTATATGCGTATTGTGGGTGTAAAATCGCTGTTATACAGTGTTATTGCCGTGCGGTATTCACGCGATGATGAGGCAATCGCAAAGCTTCCGTCATCTGCAATGCTGCCGTCTGTTATAGGATATTCTGTGCTGCCCTCAAATAGCTTGGTAAAGGTGTTGAGCACAGTAAACGAAGTTCCGTCGAGGTCATAGCAGAGAGCGAAGCGCTTTCCTGCCTTCAGCACAGGGGAAGAGTATTTTATGTCCTCGGACATAATTTGATTTCCTCTTGAATCGTAGAGAGCATAACCCTCGGGTGAGAGCGTGCAAAGGTCACCGATGAATAAATCAAGCTTGTTCGGGTCACCGGACGGATAATTGATTTTAGTTGCGGTGATCGATGTTTCTGTGTTAGTGAAGCTTATGAATTTTAAAAGATAGCGTAGATTTTCAAGGGTGATATCATCTCGCATGAATGAAAACGAAAATATGAGAAGCACGACAAGCAGTATTGCTGTGATATGCTTTGCCGTACGGAATTTTTTTGAAACCGCGCTGTAATAGGGTTCAACCGCCGGTTTTGACGGGGTGCTGACTTTATCAGAAGGACTTGAGGCAGTGTGCTTTATTGGTGTATTGGGCATACATGCGCTCCTTTCCGTTAAATTTATATAATAACTATAATATTATAGCAAAAAATATTAAATTATAAGCATACATAATATTACCTTACTGTGAACGAGTTGTTAATATTGCGTCGCGGCTTAAATATTTCAAAAACGTGATGACAAAACAGCCGATTTGTGGTATAATATTCCTATGATTTGCAAACGAAAATAACTTCCGAAGGGGGAATAACATATGAAAACCTTTCTCGCTGTTGACGGCAACAGTATTTTGAACCGGGCATTTTACGGAATACGTCCGCTTACCACCCGTGAGGGACTCCAGACAAACGCCGTATACGGTTTTGTTAATATTCTTCGGCGCAATATCGAAGCGGTAAATCCGGACGGCTTTGCGGTTGCTTTTGACCTTCGCGCCCCGACATTCCGTCACGAGAAATTTGACGGATACAAGGCAACACGAAAGGGAATGCCCGAGGAACTGGCAGTGCAGCTTCCTTATGCAAAAAAATGTGCTGAATTAATGGGTGCGAGGGTTATTACGCTTGAGGGCTACGAAGCGGACGATATTCTCGGAACTATTGCAAAATCTGCTTCCGGTTCTTTAGACAAGGCATATGTGCTGACCGGTGACCGCGATTCGCTGCAGCTTATCGACGAAAATGTAACCGTTTTGCTTGCAACGAATACTGACACAGTACCTTTCGATACAGCAAAATTTGTTGAAACTTACGGCATTACACCCGACCGCTTTGTTGATGTGAAGGCACTCATGGGCGACAGCTCGGATAACATTCCGGGAGTACCCGGAATCGGCGAAAAAACAGCTTTCAAACTGATAAGTGAATTTGCCGACCTCGACGGGGTTTACGGCAATCTTGACAGCCCGAGCATTAAGGCGGGGCAACGTCAAAAACTTGCGGATGGAAAAGACTCGGCATATATGTCAAAATGGCTTGCGACGATAGTTAAGGATGCGCCGATTGGTTTCTCACTCGATGATATTGACGGTTATGCTGACCGTGCAAACAAATCTCGGGGAGAGCTTCTTGAGCTCTTTACAAAGCTTGAGTTTTCTGCACTGATAAAGCGCTTTGGGCTTGAAGAAACAGTGGATTGTACTTGTGACGGAAACGATGCTAATGCACATTGCAGACGTGAGTGCGAAAATCTTTCAGAGGCGGTAACGCTTGCGCTGGAATACGGTTCTGAAATTGCAATACTTGTGGGAGATGAGGTTTCGGTTTCTGCTGATGCTTCGCACGTTTTTACCGCAAAAAATGAACACTTATCCGAAGCACTTGTTTCGCTTCGAAATAAGGGAATTAAACTTTATGTATACGATTCAAAATTACTTTATAAAACTTGTTCGCTTCCCGATGATTTTTTGTTCGACTGCGATGCCATTCTTGCGGCTTACGTAATAGATTCAAACGACAGCCATATGGAGCCGGAGCGGTTAAAATTACGTTTCCTCGGCGATTCGTCAGAGGGATTTGATTCGGCAGATTTGTTTGCGCTCTCGAAAGAGCTTCTTCGAATAAATGCTGAACGTGAACAGGAGTCACTGCTTTTTGATATCGAAATGCCGCTTGCCGCAGTACTTGCGAGAATGGAACGTGCCGGATTCAAAATTGATGTTGCCGGACTCAATGAATTTTCTCACAAACTCGGAGCGGCGGCAAATCAGCTTGCCGAGCGTATTTATTTCCTTGCGGGCGGCGAATTTAACATAAAATCTCCAATTCAGTTATCAGAGGTGCTTTTTGAACGTCTTGAGCTTCCTCACGGAAAGAAAAACAAAAACGGAAGCTATTCAACAAGCGCCGATATCCTCGAAAAATTGGCGCCGTATCATGAAATCGTGGCTGATATTCTCGAATACCGTCAGCTCGAAAAGCTCCGTTCAACCTACGGCGAGGGACTCACCAAAGCTGCCGATGAAAACGGACGAATTCATACTAGCTTTAATCAGGCAGTAACCGCAACGGGACGTCTTTCTTCAACAGAACCGAATCTTCAGAATATTCCCGTGCGTACCGAGCTTGGACGTGAGCTGCGCAGATTTTTTGTTCCCAACACAGAGGGCAGAGTGCTTATTGATGCGGATTACTCCCAGATAGAGCTTCGTTTGCTTGCACATATTTCGGGCGATGAAACTATGATTGATGCTTTCAAGAGCGGAATTGACATTCACACCGTAACAGCTTCGCAGGCATTTGGTGTACCGCTCGGTGCTGTTACCGGCGAAATGCGTAAGCGTGCAAAGGCGGTAAATTTCGGAATAGTATACGGAATCTCCGATTTTTCGCTTGCTCAGGATATTGGTGTCACAAAGAAGCAGGCCGCAGAGTATATTGAGTCGTATCTTGCAAATTATCCGAAGGTTGCCGCATATCTTACCGATATTGTAAAACGTGCCGAGGAAGACGGATTTGTAACGACAATGTTCGGGCGCAGACGTTATATTCCCGAACTGACATCGGGCAAAAAAATGCTGAAGCAATTCGGTGAGCGGGTTGCCATGAACAGCCCGATTCAGGGAAGTGCCGCTGATATTATCAAGATAGCGATGATAAAGGCGGACAAGGCTCTTCGCGAGAGCGGACTTGATGCGAAGCTGATTTTGCAGGTTCACGACGAGCTTATTGTTGAAGCTGCAGAGTCTGATGCAGAAGCGGCAAAAGAGCTCCTTATCCGCGAAATGGAAAAATGTACAGAACTTTCAGTTCCGCTTACGGTTTCAGCCGCTGTCGGCGAAAGTTGGTACGAATGTAAAGACTAACGCGGAAATGATTGACAAACCGGCACTTATATGATATAATATTATATTATTATTTTATTTAGCGAGGACAAAATGATAATTCTCGGAATCGACCCCGGTATCGCGATTGTGGGATACGGGATTGTCGAATATAAAAATTCCCGTTTCACAACGCTGGCGCACGGCTCGATTCAAACCCCGGCGCACACCGATGTTGAAGCCCGGCTCGAAATGATATATAATCAGCTTGACGAGCTCATCAAAATGTATCACCCGGACGAAATGGCGATTGAGGAGCTGTTTTTTAACACAAACCAGAAGACGATGGTTCCCGTTGCCGAAGCACGTGGAGTGATACTCCTTTGTGCCAAGCAGAACGGACTTAACATCAGTGAATACACACCGCTTCAAGTAAAGCAGTCTGTCGTCGGATACGGCAGAGCAGTGAAGAAGCAGGTGATGCACATGGTTGAGCTTCTCTTGAAGCTTGAAAATGCGCCGAAGCTCGATGATACCTGCGATGCACTCGCGATTGCAATTTGTCATGCCAATACCGGTAACTCAAAAATGCGAGGATATTTTAACAAGGATTATTACGCAAATCGCAAAAATTAACACGAAAAACACGAGGTGACGGCTATGTATTACCATATACACGGAGAACTCTGTCTTACCGAACCGCACACTGCAGTTGTTGACTGCGGAGGAGTCGGATATAAGCTTACTGTTTCAAATACCACTCTTGCGGCAATATCGTCAAAGCTCGGCGATAAGGTGAAGCTTTATACTTATCTTGCAGTCCGCGAGGACGCTATGGAGCTGTTCGGCTTTTATACCATGCAGGAGCATTCTGCTTTCTGTCAGCTTATTACGGTTTCGGGAGTAGGCCCTAAAGCTGCGATGTCGATTTTATCAACGCTGACTCCGGAACAGTTTGCGGCGGCTGTATGCTCGTCCGACACAAAAACACTTGGAAAAGCGAGCGGAATCGGCGCAAAAACTGCGGCGAGAATTGTGCTTGAGCTTAAAGACAAGCTTGCAAAGGAATACGGTGCAGAGGCTGTTACAGCGGCGCCGGTTGGTATTGCGTCAAGCGGAAAGCTTTCCGATGCGGTTAATGCACTGCTTGTTCTCGGTTACTCAAAATCAGAGGCGACAAATGCACTTTCGGGTATTGATTCATCGTCTATGCCGCTCGAATCGCTTATAACTGCCGCACTCAAGCGTCTTATGAAATAATTCTTTAAGGAGGGCAAAAAGTGAGTTATCTTGACGAGGAAAACGAATTCGAAAATCGAATTATGGATGCAAAATATATGTCTGAAGATGCTGATGCGGAGCGCAGTCTGCGTCCCACAGCGCTTGAGGAATATGTCGGTCAGTCGAAGGCTAAAGAAAATCTGAAAATCAGTATTGATGCGGCTAAGATGCGTGACGATACGCTCGACCATGTGCTTCTTTACGGCCCTCCCGGCCTTGGAAAAACCACGCTTTCGAACATTATTGCAAATGAGCTTGGTGTAAACATACGCGTAACGAGCGGACCGGCCATTGAAAAGCAGGGAGACCTTGTTGCGCTGCTTACCAACCTTAACGAAAAGGATGTTCTGTTCATCGACGAGATACACCGCTTGCCGCGGCAGGTTGAGGAAATTCTTTATCCGGCGATGGAGGATTTTGCGGTTGATATCATTATCGGAAAAGGCCCGTCGGCGCAGAGTATACATCTTCCTCTTCCAAGATTTACTTTAATCGGCGCAACGACACGTGCGGGACAGCTTACAACTCCGCTTCGTGACCGTTTTGGTGTGCTTCTGCGATTGGAGCTTTATACTGTCGAGGAGCTTGCGTTTATTATTCGCCGTTCTGCCGGAATTCTCGGTGTCGAAATCGACACGGACGGTGCGCTTGAGCTTGCTTCACGTTCTCGCGGTACTCCGCGTATAGCCAACCGGCTTTTAAAGCGTGTTCGTGATTTTGCGCAGGTACGCGGTGACGGTAAGATTGACAGAAAAACTGCCTCTGCGGCACTTAATATGATGGAGATAGACGAGCTTGGTCTTGACAACATCGACCGCAAAATGCTCGAAACCATAATCACATTCTATGGCGGCGGCCCCGTTGGTCTTGAAACGCTTGCGGCAACAGTTGGCGAGGAAGCCATAACACTCGAGGATGTTTATGAGCCGTATCTCATGCAGATAGGTTATCTTTCACGCACTCCGAGAGGACGCTGTGCAACCCGTCTTGCCTATGAGCACCTCAATCTCCCGTGGCGTGAGCCGAGCACAAATCAGGCGGTTTCAGATTCGCAGATTGATATTTTTTCACAGTCGATGAGCGAAGACAATAAACAGTAAAGGATTAGGTTAAAATAATGTGGAAAGCCGATAATTGGCAGGATTATGAACTTCTCGACACCTCAGACGGTGAACGTCTTGAGCGATGGAGAAAATATATACTTATCCGTCCCGACCCACAGGTAATCTGGCACGGACAAAAGAAAAGCAAGCTCTGGAAGCAGGCGGATGCGGTTTACCGCCGTTCATCCTCCGGAGGCGGAGCTTGGAAAGAGAATAAGCTTCCGGCAGAATGGAAGCTTGAATATGAAAATTTAAATCTTGAGTTTGTCATTCGTCCGATGGGATTTAAGCACACGGGACTTTTTCCGGAGCAGGCGGTCAACTGGGATTGGTTTTCACGTCTTATTCGCGAGGCAGGACGACCGATAAAGTTTCTTAATCTTTTCGGATATACCGGTGGTGCAACCGTTGCGGCGGCAAAAGCCGGTGCGGCTGTTTGTCATGTTGATGCGGCAAAGGGAATGGTTGCGCAGTGTAAAGAAAACGCAAAGCTGTCGGGGCTTGCCGAAGCGCCGATACGCTATATAGTCGATGACTGCAAAAAGTTTGTTGAGCGCGAAATACGACGCGGAAACCGCTATGATGCTATAATAATGGACCCTCCGAGCTATGGACGCGGCCCCTCGGGAGAGGTTTGGAAGCTCGAAGAAAACATCGACGACCTCGTTGCTCTTACAACGCAGGTGCTTTCCGATGAACCGTTGTTTTTCCTGCTTAACTCGTATACAACCGGACTTTCCGCTTCGACTACTGGATATCTTTTGAATCTCCATGTGGCGGCAAAGCACGGCGGAAAGGTTACTGCCGATGAAATCGGACTTCCGGTGACACAGACCGGTGCTGTGCTTCCTTGCGGAAGCAGTGCGCGCTGGAGCGCAAAATAAGGAGATACCAATGATTAAAGATTTATCAGAATGCCGGGCGGAGATTGATGCGATAGATTCTGAACTCTTGTCACTGCTTGAAAAGCGAATCCGCGTTGCAGAAAATGTTGCAAAATACAAGCTCGAAAATAACATGAAGGTTTTCGACGAAGTGCGTGAGCGTGCTGTGCTCGATAAAATCGCTGAAAAATCCCCCGAGGATGTGCGTGAAAAATTAGTCGGAACATATGATGCCATCATGAATATGTCAAAGCTCCATCAGTATGAGCTTAAGAGTCTGTTTTCCCCGATGCGCAGTTTTTTTAATAAAGCGCTTGAAGCCGGAAAAAATATTTCCGGTTCATATAACGGTGTCAGAGTTGGTGCTCAGGGTGTTGACGGTGCATTTTCAGCGCAGGCGGCGAGAGCGATGTATCCCGGGGCGGATATTGTGTTTTTTGAAAGCTGGGCGGAGATTTTTTCGGCGCTTCATTCTTCCGAAATCGAATACGGCGTGCTTCCGGTTGAAAACTCGATATACGGCTCGGTAACAGACGTTTATCGGCTTATAATGGATAACGACGCTTACATATGCAATTCTCACAGACTGTCTGTGGAGCACTGTCTGCTGGCAAAAAAGGGAACTGAAATTTCAGATATCCGCGAAATACTTTCGCATCCGCAGGCAATCGGCCAGTGTTCCGAATTTTTGGGCAGAATCGGTGTCACCGCAACTCAGGCGGCAAATACTGCCATAGCGGCTGAAACGGTTTCACTTTGCGATAGGACCGACATTGCTGCAATTGCATCATCTGACTGTGCAAAGCTCTATGGTCTTGATATACTCAAGCGTGCTGTGCAGAACGAAAAAAACAATACTACCCGGTTTGTTGCAATATCCCGTGAGCTAACAATCTCGCCGGATGCCGACAAGATTAGCATACAGTTCTCTCTCGCACACAGAGAGGGAACGCTTTCGCGAATACTCGGCTATTTTTCGGCGCTGGGACTTAATCTTACAAAAATTGAAAGCCGTCCGATTCCGTCGCAGCCGTTTGAATACCGTTTCTATCTCGATTTCAACGGTTCGATGAGTGATATTCATACATTCAATCTTATCTGTGCGCTTTCGGATGAGCTTTCTGAATTTAGATTTTTAGGTAACTATAATGAGGACGAAAAATGAGTGACACATTCATAAAAGTCGAAAATTTAAATTTTTCATACACCGATGATGACGGCAATAATGTTTCTGTACTGCGTGATCTCGACCTTGAAATCGAGCGCGGTTCACTTGTTGCCATTCTCGGACACAATGGCTCGGGCAAATCGACGCTCGCAAAGCTGCTTAATATGATTCTCACGCCGACAAGCGGAAAAATCACCGTTGACGGACTTGAAATAACTTCCTCCGACCTTACAGAGGATCAGGTTTTTGAGAATCGTAAAAACGTCGGAATGGTATTTCAGAATCCCGACAATCAGCTGGTTGCGACAATTGTTGAAGAGGATATTGCGTTCGGTCCTGAAAATCTCGGGGTTCCATCCGCGGAAATCCGTAAACGGGTTGACGATGCGCTTGAAACTGTTGGAATGACAGAATTTGCCCGTCATTCACCGCATCAGCTCTCGGGCGGTCAGAAACAGCGTGTTGCTATCGCCGGAATTATTGCAATGATGCCGAAATGCATTATTTTCGATGAATCCACTGCAATGCTTGACCCTGCGGGTCGCCGTGAGGTTATGGATACAATAATCCGCCTGAACCGTGAGCATGGGATAACGGTGCTTCACATTACCCACTATATGAACGAGGCGGCGATGTGTGACCGTGTGGTTGTGCTTAACGACGGCAGAATAGAACTTGACGGAAAGCCGGCAGAGGTTTTTTCAAATGTTGAGCTTCTCGAATCAATCGGGCTCGATGTGCCGCAGACTGTTGATCTTCTCTACGGACTGAAAAACGACGGACTTGATGTCGTGATTAATAAGCTTTCGGTTGACGAATGTGCCAACGAGATAATGAAGCTGTTTGGAGATAATAAATGATTGCGCTTGAACTAAAAAATGTATCATATATATATTCACCCGACACGCCGTTTTGCAAGCTTGCGCTCGACGATATTTCGCTTAAAATAAATGCTGGCAAGATAACCGGACTCATGGGACATACCGGTTCGGGAAAATCAACGCTTGTCCAGCTATTTAACGGACTGACACGTCCAACTTCGGGACAAGTGCTTGTTGGGGGCGAGGATATTTGGGAAAATCCGAAGGAAATAAGCCGTTTTCGCTTTAAGGTGGGACTCGTTTTTCAGTATCCCGAGTATCAGCTTTTTGAAGAAACGGTGCGCCGTGATATTGCGTTCGGTCCGACTAATATGGGGCTTGATGAAGCTGAAATCAATCGACGTGTTCTTGATTCGGCAAGATTTTGCGGTATTTCCGAGGAAATGTTGTGGAAATCTCCGTTTGACCTTTCGGGAGGTCAGAAGCGCCGTGTCGCTATTGCCGGAATTATGGCTATGGAGCCGGAGGTGCTTGTACTTGACGAGCCGGCTGCCGGACTTGATCCGCAGGGACGCGAAGAAATTCTCGGCGGTATACGCGAATATCAGAGGAAAAAGGGCAATACTGTTGTAATCGTTTCTCACTCTATGGAAGATATGGCGCGATATTCAGACGAAATTGTTGTTATGAATAAGGCAAAGATATATATGCACGGAACAACAGCGGAAGTTTTTGACCGTGCGGAGGAGCTTACGGATGTCGGGCTGAGTGTACCGCAGATAACCGAGCTTTGCAATAAGCTGAGAACTCGCGGACTTGATATTCCGCACGGAATTTATACCGTTTCTGCCGCAAAAGAGGCAATTAAGAGGCTGACGGAGGTAAAATCATGATTAAAGATATTACTTTGGGTCAGTTTTTCCCGGGAAATACGCCGCTTCATAAAATGGATCCGCGGATGAAAATAATCCTTACAGTTATCTATATAGTTGCAATTTTTCTGGCAAAAAATCTCTGGTCATTTCTGGCAGTTCTTGCAAGTGCAATATTCCTTGTGCTCGTGTCCGGAATATCGTTTAAGACGATATTAAAAAGCATGAAGCCGCTCATTTTTGTCCTTGTGTTTACGACATTTTTTAACCTTTTCTGGACAACCGGAGATGTGCTTCTCATTAGCTTCTGGAAGATAAACATTTATCTTGAGGGCGTCGTTTTTTCCGTTATGATGATTCTGCGTATAACCTCGCTTCTTGTTGGAACGACGGTGCTTCTCACATATACAACCTCGCCGATAATGCTGACAGACGGACTTGAACGTCTGCTTGCTCCACTTCGTGTTATAAAGCTTCCGGTGCATGAGTTTTCTATGATGATGACTATTGCACTGCGTTTTATTCCGACACTTGTTGAAGAAACGGACAAAATCATGAGTGCACAAAAGGCTCGAGGGGCTGATTTTGAATCTGGCAGTCTTATGCGCCGTGCAAAGGCGCTGGTGCCGATTCTTATACCGCTGTTTATATCCGCATTCAGACGTGCTGATGACCTCGCGACCGCAATGGAATGCCGCTGTTACCGCGGCGGCGACGGACGTACAAAAATGACGCAGCTCAAGTTTGCGCTGCGTGATTTTGTCGGATTTTTTCTCATGGCGGCGTTTACTGCAGGAATTATTTTGCTTAATATTCTGCCTTGTGCGATAACGATGTGAGATTATGAAAATTTTACTTGAACTGACATACAACGGAACCGGCTTTGCAGGATATCAGGTTCAGCCGGGAAAATTAACGGTTCAGTCGGCAATTCAGGATGCGATTGAAGCCCTTTACGGTGAGCGGTATCCTGTGAAAGGCTGTTCGCGAACTGATGCCGGCGTTCACGCTTTGCAGTATTTTGCGACTTTTGAAACGGAAAAAAATATACCGCTCGACAGGCTTCCGTTTGCACTTAATTCTGTGATTGATTCACGCATAGCAGTCCTCTCGGCACAGCTTGTCGGTGATGATTTTCATGTGCGCCATGACGTTGAATATAAGGAATACGAATATCTCGTTCTGGCCAAGAGCATCCCTGATCCGTTTATGATCGGGCGTGTGTGGCATTTCCCGAAAAATCTTCGGGACGATGCTCTTGAACGTATGAAAAATGCCGCGAGTGCTTTCATTGGAAAACACGATTTTTCGGGATTCATGTCTGCCGGAAGCGATGTTGCAGATACGGCACGGTGTATAAAATATCTCGATATAACCGAAGACAACGGGCTTTTTCGCATCCGTGTCGCGGCGGACGGCTTCCTTTATAATATGGTACGAATCATTGTCGGCACGCTTATCGAAGTTGCCGCCGGGAAGATTGAACCGTCCGATATGGCGGATATTATTGCTTCATGTGATCGCTCAAGAGCCGGTTTGACTGCGCCGCCTGAAGGTCTTTATTTGCGAAAGGTTGTGTTTCGATAAAATCTTCATTGCGGTATAAATTATATTCTGGGACAAATACTACATTTTCTTCTGTTACTTTTGTTGTGGTTTCTTTACACGATTGCCCATAAATAAAGCATAAACCTTAGGGAAAAATCTCTCAAGAAGCACACATACAAAATTAATAGTTACAAGTGTTAAAATAACCATGACTATAAACTTGGGGAATTCCAGCCATTCGCTTTGCGGAACACAAAAAGATAAAAGTTTCAGTATAATTATTGCTATATTAAGATGCATCGCATAAATAGCAAAAGAACGGCGATAGATTGCTCTCGGTTTAATCTGTTCAATGAAAATATCCACTATATTCCACATAGCAAACGCGGCTAATGTATATATGACAGTTTCTATCACATAATTTCTGATATGTAGTTGATTGGGAACTATGGTTTTAGCGAGTACATATACCGAAAGGAATACAACTGAGGTTATCTGTACCGGTTTCGTCGATTTATGAGAAATACAATCAAAGAAATGGTAGCCAATGATTGCTCCGGTAAGGTAAAACACAATCGACATTGGATAATAGAATATATTAATTGGCAGATGTATTCCAAACAAAGATACAATAGACAGGCAAATTGCCGAAGCTATACCAACGTATTTATTACGTATAATTAAAAACACTATGGGAGCCGCAACGGAAAACACAATTATATTGAACAGAAACCAAAAAGGGCCGTTATATCCGTATAAAAAAATACCTTTCAATATATCTGTTAATGTCAAGGACAACGGCTCGCCGGAAAAACGTGATGTAAGAATCTCCCATATCATCCATACTGTATTCCAAAGCAAATACGGTATAACCAAAGTAAACAGTCTGGATTTAAATTTTCTTAAATATTTCTTGTTATCGTATTCTTTGAAAAATGATATTCCCGACAGAATAAAGAACATTGGAACTGCAAACTGCGTAATAGACCGTGAGAAAAAGAAAGAAACTTTATGATTAAACGCAGAAATAATGCTATCGCTTGCAATATCCTGAGCAAAATAAGAATGAATGAATAGCACAAGAATACTTAATATAAAAGATACAAATTCCTTTTTATTCCAAAAAAATTTTTCATTTTCAGAGTTCATATTACTCACCTCTAAATTTATTAAATGTATTATAGCACATCTGAATTATAAAGCAGTATAAATACCACTCCTTTGCAGATACCAGCATGTCAAATCTGTAATTCAAAGGAGATTTTCATATATGAAAGCAACCGGTATTGTACGCTGTATCGACGACCGAGTTAATCAGCACAATATATCCTATAATCTCAAAAGTTAGCTTTCTTTAATATAGTTGTTATTTTATTATACCATAGCCGCACTAAAAAAGTCAATGCTCGCAGTATAATTCTCCTTTCTTTACAGATACTATTGTCGTATCACATTAAAACTAAAGGAGATTATATAGATGAAAGCAACAGGAATTGTAAGAAGAATCGACGACCTCGGTCGTGTCGTAATACCCAAGGAGATACGCCGTACCATGCGTATCCGCGAGGGCGATCCTCTCGAAATTTTTACCGACCGCGAGGGAGAAGTCATCTTCAAGAAATATTCGCCGATTGGCGAACTCAATGCCTTTGCCGCTCAATATGCGGAAACACTTTACAGAATCGCCGGAATGGCAGTTGTAATATGCGACCGCGATGCGGTTATCGCCTGCGCAGGGCTTCCCAAAAAGGAATATCTCGACAAGAAGCTCTCAAGTGAGCTTGAGGAAATAATCGAGGGACGCGGAAATTATCGCTATCTTGACGGATCACAGCCGGTAAAAATCACTTCCGATTCATCAAGCGTTTCCGTTTCGTGTGCCATGCCTATAGTTGCGGACGGTGATCTTATCGGATGTGTTGCATCAGTGCATATCCCTGATGCCGACCCGGTTGAGGGCGATGTTGAAAATAAGCTCGTCGGTACAGCTGCTGCATTCCTTGCAAAGCAGATCGAGGCATGAGTTTATGAAGCGTAATACTGATAAAACTCCAAAGGTCACAGTTCTGCGCTCAGCGGATGATTCCTTCCTCGGTGCATATCCGTTTCCCGATCCGGCGGAATTTCCCTCGAAATATCCGTGTGAGGATGCATTTCTTCACGGATCTGTGGCTTCTGCAACAGACTGTACCGGAATTGCCGTTGTACCGCCCGAAACAGATGAAAATGCGGAATCACTCATGTCTATAAAGGATGTTCCCGTAACAAGCATCGAGGGCGACGGCATCATACCGGACGAGAACCGATTCTGATTTTTGCGCATACGATATTAGCGTATGCGCTTACATAATGTTAAGGAGATTTATTCATGAAACTAACATACAGGCACACCCTAATATCCTGCTACGGGTGCTTTATTATTCAGTCTATCGTCAATAACTTAAGTCCGCTTTTATTTGTTACATATTCAAAGGAATTCAGCGTTTCGCTTGATCAGATTACACTGCTTATATCATATAATTTCATTGTTCAGATGATAGTTGATATGATAGGCGTACGCTATGCAAAAAGAATCGGTCACAGACGGGGAATGATGATTGCTCATATTTCGTCTTTCCTCGGGCTGACAGGACTCGCCTTGTTTACTTCAATTATGCCGCCGTTTATCGGATTGCTTTTAGCAACAACTCTTTGTGCGCTTGGAAGTGGATTTATTGAAGTGCTGGCAAGTCCGGTCGTTGAAGCGCTTCCGCTGGGGGAAAAGAGTTCGGCGATGAGTCTGCTTCATTCGTTTTACTGTTGGGGACACATTGCAATAGTTCTTTTGTCAACATTGTTTTTCACGCTTGCCGGTGTTGAAAATTGGCGTATTCTTGTGGTATTATGGGCGCTGATACCTGCAATTAACGGGGTTTTATTCACCTTTGTGCCGCTTGTCCCTCTCAAAGGCGACAGTGAAGCAAAAGGCTCATTTTTGTCACTGTTTAAACTAAAAGGTTTTCCGCTTTTTCTCATTTTGATGATATGCACCGGTGCAATGGAACTTGGACTTTCACAGTGGGCATCTCTCTTTGCCGAAACCGGTCTCGGCGTTTCAAAAACACTCGGTGATTTGCTTGGCCCGTGCCTTTTCGGACTCATGATGGCACTTTCGAGAACATTTTACGGAATTTACGGCGCGAAGTTGAATCTTATCAGATTCATGAGTGTTTGTTCTGTTGGAATATTTGCTAGCTACTTGCTTTGCGTTTTTGCGCCGATCCCGCTGTTTTCTCTCATCGGCTGCGGACTCGCAGGACTCTTTGTCGGAATATTCTGGCCAGGTTCTTTGAGCGTCGCAAGCCGCCATATACCGCTCGGCGGTACAACAATGTTCGCAACGCTTGCTCTTGCAGGTGACGTGGGATGTGCATTCGGTCCCGGTTTGATCGGTTTTGTAGCCGAACGTACGGATATAGGACTTAAAGCCGGAATATTTTGTGCTGTCATTTTCCCGATAGCGGCATTTATTCTCCTGCGTATCTTAAAAAACAGCGTTAAGACAGTCAGCACCGAAATAACTGACGGTGATTAATTTTTACTGTTTTGTGATTAGTTTTGCATATTTTTTTGAAGCTTTTTGTGATATAATGAAATTATATAATTATAACAGAAACGCTGCTTTAGGAGTTAAAATATGAAAATCGCAACATTTGTTTTTGAAGGAAAACAGTCATGGGGACTCGTTATCGAAAATCCTGCGGACGGACGTGAATGGGTATATGAGCCGCCGAAGCTTGAACACGCATTTTCAAAAATTGCCGGAAACGGAACTAACGGTTATTTCCGCTGTATGCCTAAGTTTATGCCTGACCGCGAATGGCCTGCAACTGTCAAGGAATTTCTCGAAATGGGTGAGCTTGGCATGGAACGCCTCAAAAAGCTCGAAATCTTTTTGAAGCGATATATGGAGCAGTCGGATACATATTTCATTTCATGCGTCGGACATCCGCTTGAGGATGTGCGTTTGCGTGCGCCGGTTCCGGATGCAAAGCTCTTTTTCGGACTTGTTTCTAACAGTCCGTCGTTCTTCCGTTCAAATCCGATGCGCTCTCATGTAAATATTATTCCGCAGGGACATCAGCGCCCAAGAACAGCCATTATCGGAAGCGGCGAAACATTTATCGGCGAGCTTGTCGGCAATGTTGAGCTTGGTATCGTAATAGGCAAGGAATGCTATAATGTGCCAATCGAAGAAGCTTACGACTATGTTGCCGGATATACTGTTATATTTGATTCGCAGGTCAATACTTATTATGAGCATTTTATTCCGGGTGATAAAGAAATTTCGAGAGAGGAAGCACTTTCCGGTTACGATGACTGGCACGCTGATGCAACCGGCTCGTGGATAGGCAAGGGTGCTGACTCGCACTGCATATGCGGTCCGTATATTACGACAAAAGACGAAATCGGAAATCCGTATGACCTTGTTGTGGAAACAAAGACCAACGGTATGCTCCGTGACCATTCGAGCACAGCTGGTTATCTTATAGGCGTTGAGCGTCTCGTGCAGTTCTTCTCGTCGTTTATGACACTTCATCCGGGCGATATACTCCACCTCGGTACAGTCGGTACAGACGGTATTGCGATTGACCTCGATTATATGAAATTTGACAATGACGGTACAGTGGGTGCATATATCGAACGCTGCGGCGAGGTTAATGCAAAGGCATACTATCCGCAAAAAATCGGTGACACACGAAGCGAAAAGCAAAAAGAAATTCCGCTTGTTCCGGCCGCGCAGGATTTCATTGACAGCGGTATGACCGAGGTTGATGCGTTCTCACTTGAAAATGTAAATTCAGTTTGGACCTGTTACGGAAACTTCAGCGAGGTTGAAAAAGAGTTTAGCTGGAAAGCCACCTCGTATGCATCCCGTGTGCTTAACGGCCCCGTTACACAGCTTACCGATAAGTCGGACGAGCTTTACCTTTCACCGATTGCGGGGGATATTGAAATTTCCTGCGAAATGGCATTTGTCATTAAAAAAATGGGCAAGGGAATTGCCGTTTCCGAGGCTGACGAATACATACTCGGATATGCACCGCTGATTTCGGTGTGCGACCTTTCGATGAGCGATAAGATTATTCCGCCGTATACTGGGCAGGAAAAGGGAGTTGCATCTGTTTACGGCAGATGGGGCGACGGATATCAGACTATCGGTGAGGTTAAGAATATTCCGATTAACGGCAGAAAAATGTTGCTTTCGGTTGATGGTGTCGGTGAGATTGAATGCTCATGCGACGATTACCTCGTAGGTCCGGCGGCACAGCTCAAATATCTTGCCCACGGAACTACTGTACTGCCCGGAGATGTTGTTACACTCGGCAGACTTAACAAGGTTATCCGTGTACCCAAAGAAGCATATCAGAACGGTATTAAGGTCACACTTAAAGCTGACGGTTACAGCGAAATCAGCCGCACCGTTTATCCGTTTGAGAAAAAATGTAAATAATATATTAACACCCTCGTTTGATGAAACAATCGTGGGTGTTTTTTCGTCTAAAACGCAAAACAACGTGGAGGATTCACATGAAACATATAAAATTTTTATCAGCTGTTACTGCTCTCACAGTGACACTTTCAGCGGCATCGTGTTCGTTGATTAGAAACAGCAATGATCCTTATTTTGTTGAAATTCATACAACCGATAATGCGGAAACCACCGATGTACTCGACTTGCTTTTACCGCCCGGAGATACGGGGACAGGAATACCGAGTGTTAACTCGGATGCAATCAGCGTGCTCGGTGAAAATTTGCAGACTTATCACTGTAAGGACGATTTCTGTGCTGTTGTTTATAACGAATCGGGCGCATGGATGTTTGACCAGAAGTCAATAAAGGTAACGCCTCTCGTTTCACTCGATGCCATGCTCGCTGCTGCCGATCCTTCCGGACGTGGTGCGGAGTATTTCAAGGATATCACCGTTTCATATGAATTTATAGAGCGTGACGATATTGAATTAATGATCAATTTTAATGTTACTTCAAACACATCCGATGCATATTTTAAGGTTTACGCTTTCTATACCCTTCATGACGCCAATGAATATTTCGGCGACTTTAAGCGCGGCGATTTTCGAGGCTATTACATAGACACTACCGTTTATCCCGGGTGCAGCGATCCGATCAGCATTTACGATATATCAGACTATGCAAAGCTCGGCATATATGAGGATAATTGGCTTTTCATGGCGGCGAAAGCGTTGGTTGAAAATGATGTTCACGCTTTGGAGGGGCACTATTTCCTCGAAGCAGGTACGCTTTCGGATTGGGAGGGGATGGTTATAAGCGATTATGAGATAATACGCGAGAATCCGGTTTCGCCGTATCTCGATTCCCTTACTTTAAAAATAAATATCGCCGAAAGCAATGTTGAACGTTATCCGACAGGGGAATATGTTGTAACGCTGTGTGAGGGACCGGACTTAAATATCGATATTATTCCGGCACAGCAGGTTGGAACGGAGTATATTCTTACAGAAGCCGCAACATGGCTCTATCCGCTTGCAACCCATTTCGGCGGTTTTGTTACGGCAAATGCTGACAGTGTGTCACATTCGCTCATAGAAACGTATCTTTATCTTACAAGAATGGCAGGAACAGAGCCGAGTTACGAAGAATTTATCAGATTTTCAGAGGAATGTATCGGAATAATAATAAAGACCGGCGATGTTTCACGTGCTGAAATTGAGTCCCACGACGGACATGGATTCGGAACAAGCCTTTGTGAAATAAAGGGCGGTATACCGGAAGACGGTGTTTGCCGTGTAACGGTGACATATTTTGCCGACCCGATGAAATCTGTTCCGGTTTACGTTGACGAATATGAGCTTATAAAAATCGGTGACGGTATTTGCAAATACAAGATTCAAAGCGCAAAAAGAACGACGTACAATGACTATAAGGTTTGCGGCTGGAGCGTTTGAGGCGAATATTTTAAAATACATAAAACTCCTCTTGACTTTTTGTTCAAGGGGAGTTTTTATGAGTCTGTTTAATTTATTTTACCTGCTCATTCATCCAGAGCACAGTGTAGCGATCCTTCAAGTCCTTTGCATAGCGCACTGCATCAGAAATCTTTTGTTTGGAATATAAACGGTAGAATTCTGAGATGTCAAGACCTGCATCTGTGAGAAATTCCAGCACCTCGTCCGGTGTTGGAGAGTCAGCGAGAATTTTACGTATTTCTGACCATTTTTCACGGTAAACCGGAAGCTTATCCTCGTAAATCCAGCCGAGCTTTTCCTGTAGGGCTAGAATGCCGTCTGCCGCATAACCGTAGATGCGGCGTATGTTTGCTTCGTAATCTGTGCGGCTGAACGGTTTTGCTTCCGGCGTGTCCAGTGACAGCAGGCGCTGTCGGATTTGTGCAGTGACATATGTAGAATACACCACGTCAATACCGTGACAAAAGTATGGCTCATTTTCCAGAAGGCCCGTAACCTCGAAATAGTGGGAGAGGTGATGTTCACTGCCTGATCCCGGACGTGAGTTTCCAAAGTATGCCATTGCGATGCCAATCATAACAAGCGCACGCATCAGTGTACCGACTGCATCTTCATCACGTGCGGCAATGGCTTTTCCCAGTCCTGCAACGGATTTGAGAGTATCGTAAGTGAGGTTATATACATAGTCACAAAATTCTTCTCCGTTAACCAGTGCGGACAGTCGCCAGTCATTAAGACAGCTGTATTTGCCAATGATGTCACCGTAGCCGGCGCACAGCATTTCGATGGGGGCATCACGCAGAATCTCTGTGTCTGCAATGATAGCGGTTGGCACGGCAGCTGTAGTTGTAATTTTCATGTTTTTTAGTATCATTGCCGCGCCCTTTGAAGCGTAACCGTCCATTGAGGGGGCGGTGGCGACGATGAAATACGGAAGACCGTGGTCGAAACTGACATATTTGCATAGGTCGTTGATAACGCCGGAGCCGACTCCGATGATGAGATCTGTTTTTTCCGTAACAAGAGCATCCAATTTCGCAATGGAATCTTCGTTTGGCACAACAAATCCGTCGCCGGAATAAGTCAGACGTGAAGCGATTTTGTCAGACAAGAGTGTATCAACACGCTCCCCGCAGACACGTCGGGTGTTCTCATCAGATACAAGTATTATGTTTTTGTAACCGTGCGCTATGGCGGGAAGCTCATTCAGTGCGCCGTGGCGTATGACAATATGCTTGATTGTGCAGGAATGTTCTTTGCCGCAGGCACAGTCATTTTTTACGCCGAGCAGCCTGTTTATATCGGGGAATGATTTGTCGGTGTTAATCATAGCTGAAAATGAAATCTCCTTTATTTTATATGACTCTATGATATCATTATACAACAACTGTGAACAAAATGCAAGATGTATAAGGAAATTTGATAAATGCCGCACTAAGCGAAAAATCCGCAGAATTTTTTCAAATTTGCTATTGTATTTTTGAAGAATGTGATGTATAATAATAATGTATGACTGTGTTTTGAGAGGATAACTTAATGAACATCGGAATTATCGGCTTCGGTGCTATGGGAAAGACCCATGCATTTGCCATAAATAACCTTAATTATTTTTATAAAGACCTGCCGTTTCGTGCGACGCTCGGCGGTATTTACACAAGAACACCCGAAACTCGCGAGAATGCAGTGCGTGATTTCGGTTTTACCCGTGCATATGCGAGTGAGGATGAAATGATAAATGACCCGTCGATTGACGTTATAGACATAACCTCGCCGAATATTGCGCACTATGAAACGCTCAAAAAAGCTATTGCGGCAAAGAAGCACATTTACTGCGAAAAACCGCTCTGCATAAACGAAGCGCAGGCGGCAGAGATTACAAGACTTTCAAAGGAAGCCGGAATTACCGCACAGGTCGTATTTAATACTCGTTTCCTATCGCCCATAATGCGTGCAAAGCAGCTTGTGGATGAGGGAAGACTTGGGCGAATTATCAGCTTCAGATGTGCATTTCTCCACGATTCATGCACTCATCTGACCAAAAGTGCGGGATGGAAGCAGGACAAAACTGTTTGCGGAGGCGGCGTACTTTTTGACCTCGGTTCACACGCTATTGACCTTGTTTATCACCTCTGCGGAAATTTCAAAAATGTGTACGGAAGCTCGCAGATTGCTCATCCAGTCCGTATTGGAATGGACGGCAAAGAGTGGCAGACAAATGCCGACGAAGCTTTTTATATGATAGCTGAGCTTGAATGCGGTGCAAAGGGGACAATAATCGCTTCAAAGCTTGCAACCGGAACAAACGATAATTTTTCGCTTGAAATTTACGGTGAAAAGGGTGCACTAAAATTTGACCTTATGGAGCCTAACTGGCTGTGGTTTTACGACTGCACGGACAAATCGGGTGACCTCGGCGGTGAGCGCGGATTCAAGAAAATTGAGTGCTGCGGCAGATATCCGGCGCCGGGCGGTGTATTCCCCGGAGTTAAGGCACCAATCGGCTGGCTTCGCGGACATATTGGCTCAATGTATTCATTCCTTGATGCCGTGTATCATAATAAAGAAACAAATCCGTCATTCTCCGACGGCGCGTATATTCAGCGCATAATGGAAGCAGCATACCGTTCGGACGAAACCCAAAAAGCTGAAGATTGCTCACCCATATCTTTCTGAATTTAAACTTAATTTAAGGAGAACACATATGATAAACAATATGCGTGTTATCGGACTTACCGGCGGTTCCGGAGCCGGTAAAGGCGAGGTTTCGCTCTGCCTTATGTCACACGGAATCAAGTGCCTTGACACAGATAAGGTTTCTCGGGAGGTATGCCTGCCGGGCAAGCCGTGCCTTCGTGAGCTTGTTGAATATTTCGGAGAGGGAATACTTCTTCCCGACGGAAATCTTGACCGCAAGGGACTCGCACAGCTCGTTTTCGGTGAAGACGATGCCGAAAAGCGTGAGATAAAGCAAAATGCACTCAACCGTATTACGCACAGACACATTATAGATGCCATGAATGCTTGGCTGACGGAACGCGAACGCAGCGGTGACACTGTTGCCGTTGTTGATGCACCGCAGCTTTTTGAGTCGGGATTTGACCGTCACTGCGACTATATTGTGGGTGTTATCGCTGACGAAAAGGTGCGTGTACGCCGTATTATTTCACGTGACAGCATTTCCGAGGAAACGGCGGAAAAGCGTATACGTTCTCAGAAATCGGATAAATTTTTCATAGATTCCTGCGATTTTATAGTTTACAATAATTCGGGCATAGATGCCCTCGAGGGACAGGTTGAACATATCCTCGAAAAGATAAATTACTTTGCGTAAGCTGATATGTTTTATTCTCGCCGCAGCTGTTGCTGTAAGTGCCGCGCTTCTTTTATGGAATGGTTTTTTACGTGAGCAGGTTGAACTTTATCTGTATCCGATAAAATATACCGAGATAGTTGAAGCGTGTGCGAGAGAATACGATGTGCCAAGCGAGATGGTTTACGCTGTAATACATACCGAAAGCTCATTCAAAGAGGACGCAGTTTCGCGAGTTGGTGCAAAGGGACTCATGCAGTTAATTGACGAAACCAACGAGTGGATTGCATTCGTGAAAGGTGAGGACGTAATGTCCGAGCGAATTTTCGAGCCGGCGATTAACATTGACCGAGGAACATGGTTGCTCGCATATCTTTACAGAGAGTTTGGTGCATGGGATGAAGCTCTTGCGGCTTATAACGCAGGCATCGGACGTGTTCGTGGTTGGCTTGATGACTCCGGGATAAGTGCTGACGGAGTTACGCTCGACCGGATTCCTTTTGAGGAAACAGCGGCGTATGTTAAAAAAGTTACAGAAGCGGCTGAAAAATACCGCAAATTATATTTTGAATAATTTTAAAGGAGATATAAACAAATATGGATGAAAAGACACAGGGCCAGCTTCTTTCAGAGAAGTTAGTCTACAAAAACAAGAGTGCGTTCGAAACAAAGAACGCTGATAAGGAAGCCGTTAATGCTTACTGTGAGGGATATAAAAAATTCCTCGACAACGGTAAGACCGAGCGAGAGGTTGTAACCGAATCAATCGAAATGATTGAAAAAGAGGGGTATAAGTCCTACAAAATCGGCGATAAGCTCGAAAAGGGCGGAAAATACTACCTCAACAACCGTGGCAAGAGCCTCTTTATGTTCCGTATCGGAACCGAATCTATCGAAAAAGGTATTCGCATCACTGCTTCGCATATCGACTCGCCGAGAGTTGACTTCAAGCCCCAGCCGGTGTTTGAAGACAGCGAGCTTTGCTTCTTTAAGACGCACTATTATGGCGGCATTAAGAAGTATCAGTGGGTTGCAACACCTCTTTCGCTTCACGGCGTTATCTGCAAGCCTGACGGAGATGTTAATGTCTGCATAGGTGAGGACGAAAGTGATCCTGTATTCTATATCAGCGATCTTGCGCCGCATCTTGCACAGCTTCAGTATCAGAAGCACGTCGGCGAGGCTATCACCGCCGAACAGCTTAATATTCTTGCTGCAAGTGAGCCTTACGATGACGAAAAGGTTTCCGATAAAGTAAAGCTTACCGTGCTTTCGGCGCTCAATGAAAAATACGGATGCACCGAGGCTGACCTCATCAGCTCCGAACTTTGTGCTGTTCCTGCAACAAAAGCACGTGATATCGGTTTCGACCGTTCGATGATAGGTTCTTACGGTCACGATGACCGCGTTTGTGCATATCCGTCTATTACTGCTATGCTTGATTCCGAGGAGTCGCCTCATACACTTCTCAATATCATTGCTGATAAGGAAGAAGTTGGCTCTGACGGCGTTTCGGGTATGCAGTGTGCACTCCTTGCTGACCTTATCGAGGAAATTGCTCTTGCGCTTGGCGGAAATCCGAGAGTTGTACGCGCAAATTCTAAGTGTCTGTCTGCAGACGTAAATGTTGCATATGACCCGAATTTCCCCGAAGTTTTCGAAAAACGCAATACTGCATATCTCAATCACGGCGTTGTTCTTTCGAAGTATACCGGTTCACGCGGCAAGGCAGGAACTTCCGATGCGGCGGCTGAATTTGTTTCATTTGTAACCAATACCTTTAACGAAAACGGCGTTGACTGGCAGATGGCAGAGCTTGGCAAGGTTGACCTCGGCGGAGGCGGAACTGTTGCAAAGTTTATTGCAAACAACAATATCGACGTAATCGACCTCGGTGTACCGGTTATTTCGATGCACGCTCCGTATGAGCTTGTTGCGAAGTACGATGTTTATATGGTTCATAAAGCTGTTAAGGCATTCTATAAATAATTTCAAGGAGTAAAAAAATGAACGAGATTCTCAAAAAAATTGGTCTTTACGGTATTGTACCCGTAGTTAAAATTGACAATGTTGAGCAGGCTGTGCCGCTTGCTCGTGCACTCTGCAAGGGCGGTCTGCCCGTTGCGGAAATCACATTCCGTACAGCTTGTGCCGCAGAGGCAATTAAGCTTATCACAACAGAGTTCCCGAATATGCTCGTCGGTGCAGGAACAGTCCTTACCCCCGAGCAGGCTGATGCGGCTGTTGCGGCAGGTGCAAAATTTATCGTTTCGCCCGGACTTAACCCGAGAGTTGTAAAGCACTGCACCGAAATCGGAGTGCCGATTACTCCCGGTTGTGCTAACCCCTCAGATATAGAGGCTGCTCTTGAGCTTGGTCTTGATGTCGTAAAATTCTTCCCGGCAGAAGCGGCAGGCGGTCTGCCGATGATTAAGGCGATGAGTGCGCCTTACGGTAACCTCAAATTCATGCCGACCGGCGGACTTAACGAATCTAATATCCTTTCTTACTTAAAGTTCAATAAGATTCTCGCTTGCGGCGGAAGCTACATGGTTTCGGCTGACCTCATGAATGCAGGTGAGTGGGACAAGATTACAGAGCTTACACGCAATGCTGTAATGCAGATGCTCGGCTTTGAACTCAAGCACGTCGGCATCAACTGCGCTAATAAGGCAGAGGCGGAAAAGGCACTCGCTCTTATTGAAACCATGTTTGGCTTTGCAGGAAAGAACGGCAACAGCAGTGCATTTGCAGGTACCGGAATCGAGCTTATGTACGAGCCGTATCTCGGAACAAACGGACATATCGCAATCGGTACAAACTTTATTGATCGCGCGATATTCTACTTCGAGAATATGGGTGTTAAGTTTAACGAAGCATCGAAGAAGTATGACGCGAAGGGCAATCTCGCTGCGGTTTACTTTGCAGACGAAATCGCAGGCTTTGCGTTCCACCTTGTACAGAGCAAGTAATTGGTAAATATAAACGGAGCTGTTCCACATGGATATGGGCAGCTCCGTTATTAATTAAAGCGGTGAAATTATTATGAAGAATCCAGAAAACAAAGCGGCAGTTTTTATTTTGCTCGGTCAATCTAATGCGGTTGGTCACGGCATACCGATGGCAGACTGCGATAAAATAATCGAGCCGATGACAAATGTGTTCGGTCTTAACCGTGAATTTAATCAGAGCTTTGACAACAAAACGCTCACTTGGTCGGGCTACACAAGTTCCGGAATGAATCTTGCCGAAGCTCAGGATAATACATATTCGGTTGCAAACTGTCTTGCGAAGCTGTGGCAGGATGAGATTGATTCGGGAAACAAATACGGGCTTCCGGATTTATATATAGTTCATATCGCGATAGGTGCGCAGGGAATAACAGAGGGGTATATGTGGAATCCCGGATATGAAAAAATGCTGATTCCCGGAAAACCTACAAAGGTAAAAATTTCGCTGTATCCGTACACGCTGCATATACTTTCGCTTGTTCGCGAAAGCCTTTTTGCACTTGGAAAAAATCCGGAAATTATAAAAATTCATTGGCGAGGCGGTGAAAACGATGTAACCGCATCAGATGCGGAGCTTGAATCAACGCTGAAGCCTCTTTACGAAAAAATGATTTCGGAGTTTTCTTCTGTTTTAAGTGAAAACACAGAAACAGTACTGCACCGCCTTATCTGCCGGGAAAGACAGCTTCGTGATGATGCTTCGGGTGTACAGCTTACCAGAATGAATTACATGAACGAAGTTTTTGAAAAAATAGCTGATGAAAATAAATCTGTTTCAATATTTGATGTCAGAAATGCGCCGCACTATGTTCCCGATACAGTTGGAAACGGAGTTTTCCTCGGCGATGTTGTACATTATACTCCAGAAACAAACAAATGGGTTGCCGAAGAAATTTTAAAAAGCTACAAGCAATTTTAAAAGTACGAATAATAAAAATGCACGACGGACAATTAAAAATCTGTCGGGCATTTTGTATTAATGTATTTGTTTACCATATAAAAGGTATCAGACGGTATTTAACTTTTTTAATATATTCTCTGTAACCTTCAAGCTCTTTTTCAAGAAGCTTTTCTTCGTTTTTAATTCTGATTGAAATTATAAAAGGATATGCGAGAAATATAATAAACGAATATATTGAACCCAAAATGAGGGGAATCGTCAAAAACAAAAGAAGCGTAACGCTGTACATGGGGTGTCTTACAATGCCGTATAAGCCGGTGTCAATGACCTTTTGGTTTTCCTGAACCTCGATTGTACGCGAAAGATAGACGTTCTCACGCAACACCTCTGCATATAGGATATATGATATCAGAAATGCCGGAGCGGCAATTAAAACAACATATTTGGGCAGACTGTACCAGCCGAAGCGATAATTAAGTCCGGCAACAACAAATCCTGCGATAAACATAAGACAGCTTAATTTAACAACGAGATTTTGTTCACGCTGTTTTTCTTTTGCGTTAAGGCGTTTTTTTAAAAGAGTAGGATTTTTTATCATCATGATGATTCCGGCAATGAACATTGGGATAAACAGCATTCCCATGAAAAGCCAGCCGTTCGTAAACATGAGTGACCCTGCAGGGAGAAATACGAGTAAGCCAACCAAAATTACGCCTAATAAAAATTTTATGATTGCTTCAAAAAATAATTTTGCTGTCAAATTTAATCACCGACCCTATTTACAGTATTTTTCGATAAATTCAACTATCGGCGTTGGGTCTTCAAGAGAATGCGGGTGGTGTGCACAGTCTTCTTTCAAAATAACCTTAACATTTGCGTCCAACGCTTCAAGACGTTCTGCGGTAATTGCACCGTTCTTTTCCCAGACGACGGTGGTGTCGGCAAGCCCGGCAACAATAATTGTTGGGATATGTGCGATTTCTTCTGTCTTGTCAATCGGATTGCCGTCAAAATAGGGAAGTGTGTCATCTGTAAGACCGTAAATACGCATACAACCTCTGCGTTCAGGTGTCCCTTTTAAATCATCTCGGCAGGGCCAGTCACGGATATCCTGAACCGGCGCATCGAGATAGATTCCGCCAACACAGTCGGGATATGCTGCTGCATAGTTTACGGCATAGAGTCCGCCGCGTGAAAATCCGAACAACGTGGGAGTTCTTGAAAGTCCGAAAGCGGCGGTTATAAAATTCTGAAATTCATGCATCATTGTGAGTGAATCCGGCGAACCGTACATATCGCTCACACTGTGATAAACGATATGCCAGCCTTTTTCGAGAAGAGCCTTATCTGCCATATCGAAAGCTTCAAAAAATTCCGTGCGCCATACTGTGGGATTGCCCTCAAGCGGCTCGTCCGGAATTACAATAAGCGACTCTCTGCCGTCAAATGTGAATTTCAGTATTGACGAGGTGTCGGTATAACGGCGGTGTGACATAAAGCTGTATTCATAAAGATCGGCGCCGTCAACTGTTACAGAGGAGCTTAAAGAAATTCCGAGCGTGGTCGGATAACCGTTATCATTACATTTTATGCTTATATATTTTGTTCCTCTGCCGATATGCCACTCGGAGTCGATTCCGTCCTCGTGGATTATATCGGTTTCGATAACCTTATCATAAACAACGGGTGAACCGCAGGCAAAAAGATTTATAGTCCAAAGCATAAGTGTTGTCAGCGACAGAAATCTTTTCATAGCGGTTCACCCCGTTAAAGTTTATTTAATTATAGCGTTATTTAATCAAAGAGCCTTTACAATAGCCTCTGTGTCGGAAGCGATAACGAGCTCCTCGTTTGTGGGAAGCACCCAAACCTGAACCTTGGAATCACCTGTTGAAAGCTTAACATTGTTGGGCTGACGGAGAGTCTTGGCATTAAGTTCATTGTCAATCTTGATGCCGAGGAAGTCCATATTAGTACAAGCGCGCTCACGAAGCTCGGGGTTGTTTTCACCCATACCTGCGGTGAATACAACAGCATCAAGACCGTTCATTGCAGCGGCATACATACCGATGTACTTCTTAACCTGATATGCAAGAATGTTAGCAGCAAGCTCTGCACGCTTGTTGCCATCGAGGATTGCAGCCTCGATATCGCGGCTGTCGGAGGAGATTCCGGATACTCCGAGGAAACCGCACTTCTTGTTCATAAAGTCGCTCATTTCGCTGGGAGTGAGACCCTCATGCTCCATGATGAAGGTTACGATTGCAGGGTCGATAGAACCGCAGCGTGTACCCATTTCAACACCGTCGAGGGGAGTGAAGCCCATCGAAGTGTCGATAACCTTGCCATCCTTAACAGCAGAGATGGAAGAACCGTTACCGATGTGGCAGGTTACAATCTTTGTGCCCTCGGTCTTGCCGAGAATCTTGCACATTTCGCCTGCAACAAAGCGGTGAGATGTACCGTGTGCACCGTAGCGGCGGATGGAGTACTTCTCATACATATCGTACGGAATAGCGTACATCCAAGCGTAGTCGGGCATTGTCTGATGGAAAGCTGTGTCGAAAACGAGAACCTGGGGAACACCGGGAAGCTCATTTGTGATACCTTCGATACCCATAAGGTGTGCGGGAGTGTGGAGAGGAGCGAGGTCGATACACTTGTTGAGCTTTTCAATAACCTCGGGAGTTACGAGAACAGACTCGGAGAAGTAAGCACCGCCGTGGACGACACGGTGACCTACTGCTTCGATTTCACTCATTGACTTGAGGCATCCGTACTGTTCGGAAACAAGAGTGTCAACGAGAATCTTTGTTGCTACAGAGTGGTTAGGCATTGAGAGCTCAGCAACATAATTTTCCTTGCCGGGCATTTTGTGAGTGATTTTACCGTCAATACCGATTCTCTCACAGATACCCTTTGCGACTACTTCATAGGTAGCTGTGTCGAAAAGCTGATACTTAAGCGACGAGCTGCCTGCGTTTACAACTAAAACTTTCATGATTTTTCCTCCGTAAATTATTGCATTTATAATTATTTTATGGTAAAATAAAACTATACAATACATTATAACATAACTTTTTCGCAATTTCAATAGGTATTGTGAAATTTATGCCGATTTTTTGAACACGGAGAGTGAAAATGAAAGTTTGGGCAGTTATTTCGGAATTTAATCCATTTCACAACGGGCATAAATATCTCGTTGATACGCTGAAAAAAGACGGGAACAGTGCGGTTGTTGCCATTATGAGCGGAAGTTTTGTAGAGCGTGGTGATGTTGCGATTATTGATAAATATGCCCGTGCAGAAGCAGCGGTTAGGTGCGGAGTTGACCTTGTTCTCGAGCTTCCGGCTCCGTGGTGCTTCGCGGGAGCAGAGTTTTTTGCGCTTGGCGGCGTTTCTGTTGCAAACGGGCTTGGTATCGTTGATTCGCTCGCTTTCGGAAGTGAATCGGGCAACATAGAATCGCTCATTTCCTGCGCGGAAAATTTATCTTCGAACGAATTTATCACCGCGCTTTCAGCGGCACGAAATGCGAAACGTGACGTTGGAATTGCTTCACTTCGTGCAGAGGTTTACGCAAGCCTGTACGGTGAACAGTCGCATTTTGCGGCTTCAAACGATATTCTCGCACTCGAATATATCCGTTCATTAAAACAGCTTGATAGTTCGATTAAACCTGAAGCAGTAAAGAGAATTGGTGAGGTTTACAATTCCGACGAGCTTACAGATATATGCTCTGCAAGCGCAATACGGCGTGTTCTTAACCCACAGATTTCAGATTTTTCTCGCCGTGATTTGTCAAGATATATGCCTGACGAATCGCATGAAATATTAGTTCGTGAAATGGAGGAGGGACGTATTTATTCTCTCGCAAAGCTCGATGCGGCAGTGCTGGCAAAGCTCCGTTGTGAGGGACCGTACTCACTGTCCGGAATTATGGAGGTGTCAAGCGGAATCGAGAATCGGATTAACCATTTTGCTGATGAGTGCAGAACTATATCAGAGCTTGTTGCGCTTTCGAAAAACAGACATTATTCGGAGTCACGGCTTCGCCGGCTGCTTATTGCATATTTGCTTGGATTTACTATGCACGATGTTGAAGTGCCGCCACAGTTTACCGCTGTCCTTGCGGCAAATTCAAAGGGACGTGAACTGCTCGCACTTTCGCGAAAACGCTCGAGTATTACAGTGCTTTCAAAACTGTCGGCGGCAAGTGAAGTTGTCGGTCTTGAGGTGTCGGAGCAGTATGCACGGCATATGAGAGCCGAGCGGCTTGCAGAGCTTTGCTGCATCGGCGAGCCAAGGAGAATAGGTGCGATTATAATTTAAATCTTCTCGCGGAAATTGTTTTGATATTGACAATTAGCGGCGAATATGGTATAATTATCACATGAAATTTAGTGTTTTGGAAAGGAAACAAAAACAATGAAAAAAGTTGCAGTTATCATGGGCAGCGATTCCGATCTGCCTGTAGTTAAAAAATGTATCGATCAGCTTGTTGCATTTGGCATTCCGTATGAAGCTCATGTTATCAGTGCGCACAGAACACCGCGTCAGGCTGAAGAATTTGCTTCAAAAGCAAAGGCAAACGGCTTTGGAGTAATAATTGCGGCAGCAGGAAAAGCGGCTCATCTTGGCGGTGTTATCGCCGCATATACAACGCTTCCCGTAATCGGTATTCCGATAAAGTCATCTACAATGGACGGTCTTGATTCGCTTCTTTCGATGGTACAGATGCCGGGCGGTATTCCCGTTGCGACGGTTGCAATTGACGGCGCACAGAATGCGGCAATCCTTGCGGCACAGATGATTGCATTGTCAGATGACTCACTTGCAGAAAGACTTGAGCGCTTCAAAGCTGAAATGGAAGCCGGCGTTGTTGCAAAGGATGCAAAGCTTCAGGCGGAGCTTAACTGAGGTTGACGATGAAAAAAATAGCAGTACTTGTTTCGGGCGGCGGCACTAATCTTCAGGCGATACTTGATGCTTGTGATTCCGGTATTATAAGAAACGGAAAAGTTGAGCTTGTTGTTTCATCGAAAGAGGGAGCATATGCGCTCGAACGTGCAAAAAATCACGGCGTTCGTGGAATTGTTATCCCGAAAAAGGATTATCCTGACCGTGCCGAATATACAAAAAAGCTTATTGAAACGCTTACAGAGCACGGCATCGACCTTGTTGTACTTGCGGGATTTATGATAATTCTGGACGAAGCCTTTACACGCGAATTTGAAAACCGTGTTATCAATGTTCATCCGGCTCTTATACCAAGCTTCTGCGGCGACGGTTTTTACGGTCTGCATGTCCACGAGGCGGCGCTTGCAAAGGGCGTTAAGGTTTCAGGGGCAACGGTTCATTTTGTAAACGAAGTTTGCGACGGCGGTCCCATTATTGCTCAGAAAGCAGTTGCAGTTGAAGAAGGCGACACTCCCGAAACTTTGCAGAAGCGTATTATGGAGCAGGCAGAATGGAAGCTGCTTCCCGAAGCAATTGAGCTTTTCTGTTCAGACAGACTTTCGGTTGAAGACGGTGTTGTGCATATAAAGTGAAAAATGAAAGCGGTGCAGTTTAAACTGCACCGTTGGGTTTTTTAGGTTTTGTAAAGACGAGCGATTTTTTTGATGAATCATAATTTTTCGAGCTTAAATGAATAATCAATTCTTCAACAGCGGCGATTCCGGCAACAGTACAAGCTATGATGCACAGTATATCTCCGAAAGGAAGTTTTATGAAGTACGGAACAAAAAACAGCGTGATTCCCGTGAGCTTGTTGAGATATGTGTGGAGTGTTGCGAGGCGGTGATATTTTATTGCCGCAAGGGAATATGAAATTACACGCAGAAGAATTATTATGCTTACGAACAGCCATATTCCGCGCGGAAGAAGCTTCTTTAAAAGCGGTAATATTTTGAGGAGCATAACAGTATAAAACGCAAAATCCGCAACTGTGTCAAGCTTTGTGCCAAGCTCACTTGTTGCATTAAAGCGTCTTGCCACCCAGCCGTCAAGAGCATCGCTTATTCCGGAGAGGGTATAAATTATGAAAAAAGCAAGAGTCAGCGGCTTTATAAATATAAGAGAAACAGAACCGCAGATACGGAAGACGGTCATAATATTTGGAAGAATGGATAACATTTTATTACCTCGGTATTAAATATGCTTATAATTATTATATCATATTTAAGGGATTTTTTCAATAGTTTTCACAGATTTTCTTGAAAAGCAGGTGCTTTTTTCTTATATAGGAAAAACTGTTAACCTATTGACGGCGTAAATAAGATATGGTATAATATACTCATTAGAATACTATTATGCTGTGCAGGAATAATGCTCCTGCAACGAAAGGAACAAAATTTATGAAAACAGACATCCAGATTGCGCAGGAAGCAAAAATGCTTCCAATCGGCAAAATTGCCGAAAAGCTCGGCGTTACCGTGGATGAACTCGAGTACTACGGTAAGTACAAAGCGAAGATTAACGACGATTTTATCAAGCGTACCGCAGACAAGCCAAACGGTAAGCTGATTCTCGTCACTGCTATCAATCCCACACCGGCAGGCGAGGGAAAGACTACCACAACTGTCGGCCTTGGAATGGCTATGGAGAAAATCGGAAAGAACGCAGTTATTGCGCTTCGCGAACCCTCTCTCGGCCCGGTATTCGGCGTTAAGGGCGGTGC
>JAZQXA010000038.1:0-21148 GCA_045632605.1 Candidatus Flemingiibacterium sp.
CAGATAAGTCGGAATATGAAGAAAAGCTCTCAAATGCCGAGCAGGAAGCCGCCCAAATGAGAAAGAGCGCAACTGATGAGGCGAAGCGCCACGGTGAACGCATTATCGCTGAGGCGAATGCACGTGCTGACGGAATTGTCCGTGCCGCGGAGGCGCAGATCGAGCTTGATAAAAAGAAGGCACAGTCCGATATGAAGCGAGAGATTGCAGATGTTTCGACACGTCTTGCCGAAAAACTTATCGGCAAGGAAGTGAATGCCGACACACACCGTGAGCTTATCGATTCGTTTATTGAAGAAATCGGTGACGCCAAATGACACGGGTAAGTGAAGAATATGCGGCGGCTCTTTTTACGCTTGCCGCAGAGGAAAATGTTGGGCATGAGGTTGCCGATTCGCTAAAGACTGTTAGGACACTTGCCCTTGAATACCCGGATTATATTGACCTTCTCGCTTCGGTTAATATCCCGATTGACGAGCGGTGTCAGGTTATCGACAACGCTTTCGGAGCGGCTTTGCACGAATATGCAGTTTCGTTTATAAAGCTTCTTTGTGAGCGCGGGCATATACGTGACCTTGACGAGTGTATCGACGAATATATGAAGTTATACGAGGCATCGTACGGTATTGCAACAGCGAATATCACAAGTGCTGTCACGCTCACCGATGAGGAGAAGGAAACACTCAAAAGAAAGCTCGAAGCAAAGCTTTCACGTCGGGTTGAGCTTGTATGCCAGGTTGACGAGAGTATTCTCGGCGGCATTGTAATACGTGTCGACGGTAATATCATGGACGGAAGCATCAGAACAAAGCTCGCCGAGCTTGGCGATGTTATCGGAAACTGAATATTCTTACAGAAAGGAATATTAAAAAATGAATCTTCGTCCCGATGAGATCGGAAATATAATAAAAGATCAAATTAAAAATTACAAGTCCCGCATCGAGATGACCGAAACCGGAAGCGTTGTGCTGGTCGGTGACGGAATTGCGCGTGTGTACGGACTTAAAAACTGTATGGCAAACGAGCTGCTCGAATTTGATGATGGCAGCTTCGGTATGGCGCAGAACCTTGAAAACGAAACCGTTTCTGTTGCGCTTCTCTCAAACGAAAACAGTATACGTGAGGGCTCGACGGTAAAGCGTACGGGAAAGGTACTTTCTGTGCCGGTTGGTGAAGCTATGCTAGGTCGTGTCGTTGATGCGCTCGGTCAGCCGATTGACGGTAAAGGGGCAATTGAATATAATGCAACACGTCCTATTGAATCTGAAGCTCCCGGCATAATTGAACGCAAGAGCGTATCTGTACCGCTTCAAACCGGTATCAAGGCTATTGACTCGATGATACCGATAGGCAGAGGTCAGCGTGAGCTTATCATTGGTGACCGTCAGACCGGTAAGACAGAAATTGCGATTGATACAATAATCAATCAGAAGGGGCAGGATGTTCTCTGTATCTATGTTGCCATCGGTCAGAAGAACACCTCTGTTGTTCAAATTGCAAACGAGCTGACACGCCACGGTGCGATGGATTACACAATAATTGTTTCGGCATCGGCGTCTGAAACTGCACCGCTTCAGTATATTGCACCTTATTCCGGCTGCGCTATGGCGGAATATTTCCGCGAGCAGGGCAAGGATGTGCTTATAATTTACGATGATTTGTCAAAGCACGCGGTTGCATACCGCGCACTGTCACTGCTTATACGCCGTCCGCCGGGACGTGAAGCTTATCCCGGTGACGTATTCTATCTACATTCAAGACTGCTTGAACGTGCGGCTTGTGTTGCACCCGAATACGGCGGTGGTTCGATTACAGCTCTCCCGATTATTGAAACGCAGGCAGGCGATGTTTCGGCGTATATCCCGACGAATGTAATTTCGATTACCGACGGTCAGATATTCCTCGAAACTGAACTTTTCCACTCGGGCGTTATGCCGGCGATTAATCCCGGTATCTCGGTAAGCCGAGTCGGCGGTTCGGCACAGTTAAAGCCGATGAAAAAGGTTTCGGGTGAGCTTAAGCTACTCTATTCGCAGTATCTTGAGCTTAAAGCATTTGCACAGTTCGGAAGTGACCTGGATGCTGACACAAAGGCAAGACTTGCGCTCGGTGAACGTATCGTCGAGGTATTAAAGCAGGGAAGAAATGCGCCCGTAAGAGTCGGATGTCAGGTTGCGATAGTTTACGCAGTCATTCACGGCTTCCTCGACGGTGTTGCGGTCAAGAATGTAAGTGTATGGGAAAGTGCGCTTTATGAGCTGCTTGAAGCAAAGTACAATGACTTACTCACAAGACTTGAAAAGGGTTCGTGGGAAAAAGAGGACATTAATGAGCTTGAAGTGGCACTTAACGAGCTTAACCGTCTTCGCACCGACCTTAATGAAGTAAGAGGTAAATAACAGTGGGAGCAGATATTAAAGCACTGCGAACACGCATAAAAAGCGTTGATTCAACGCTACATCTGACGAAAGCGATGGGACTTGTCGCATCCTCGAAGATACGCCGTGCTAATGATGCCATGAAAAAAGGGCGTGAATATACGGCGGCAATTCGCGGCTTTATTGACGAGCTTTCGTCGGGCGGCGATTGCAGGAGAAGCCCATATATGCAGTCACGCGGCGATGATATTTCGCGTACTCGAATCATCGTTATCGCGGGTGATAGAGGACTTGCCGGCGGTTATAATGCAAATGTTTTTCGACTTGCGGTGTCTTATATGGGAGCAAAGTTTATTCCGATAGGAAAGCGTGCCTGCGAAAAATACGGTGCGGAAATTAATTCTTCCGAGAATTTTTCTTCAGCTGAAGCTTATACCTTGGCAAAGTCGCTATGCGATGATTTTGCGGCAGGGGAATATGACCGGCTTGGAATTATTTCCACCGAATATGTTTCGATGATGACGCAGAATGCAAAAATCACTTGGCTTCTTCCGTTTGATTCCGGAGATGAAGCAAGGGCGTCCGGCATGATTTTTGAGCCTGACGAAATGACTGTGCTTGATGCTGTGATGCCCGAATATGTGTCGGGTATGCTTGTTGGGTCACTTCGCGAGAGCTTTGCTTCGGAGGTTGCGGCACGCCGTATGGCGATGGACAGTGCCGGAAAGAATGCAAGCGCGATGATCGACAGTCTGCAGCTTCAGTATAACCGTGCGCGTCAGGGTGCGATTACGCAGGAAATTACCGAAATCGTCGCAGGCGCCGGCGAACAATAATTATTAAAGGGAGTGATACCTTTGGCAAATACACACAGCGGCACTGTTGCGCAGGTCATGGGACCTGTCGTTGACGTGCGATTTGAGGAAGGCGGACTGCCTGCCATATATAATGCGCTGACTATGCCTATCGGTGAGCGTACGCTCACGGTTGAGGTGGCACAGCACATCGGTGACAACACCGCACGCTGTATCGCAATGGCATCGACCGACGGTCTTCAGCGCGGTACAACCGTTACCGATACCGGACACGCAATAAGCGTTCCTGTCGGAAAAGAAACGCTCGGACGTATTTTTAATGTCCTCGGAAACGCAGTTGACAACAAGCCCGACCCCGAAGGCGTTGAGAGATGGAACATTCACCGTCCGTCGCCTGATTATGAGGAGCTTTCGACTTCTACCGAGATACTTGAAACGGGTATCAAGGTCATCGACCTTATCTGTCCTTTCTCAAAGGGCGGTAAAATAGGTCTTTTCGGCGGTGCCGGAGTTGGTAAGACGGTTCTTATCATGGAGCTTATCAATAACATTGCAAAAGAGCACGGCGGTCTTTCTGTTTTCACCGGTGTAGGTGAGCGTACCCGTGAGGGTAACGACCTTTACAACGAGATGATTCAGTCGGAGGTTATCGACAAGACAGCCCTTGTTTACGGTCAGATGAACGAGCCGCCCGGAGCGAGAATGGGAGTTGCACTTTCGGGTCTTACTATGGCGGAATATTTCCGCGATACAGAGGGACAGGACGTGCTCCTGTTCATCGATAATATTTTCCGTTTCACCCAGGCAGGAAGCGAGGTTTCCGCACTTCTCGGACGTATGCCGTCTGCGGTTGGTTATCAGCCGACGCTTGCAACCGAAATGGGTGCACTTCAGGAGAGAATCACATCGACAAAACGCGGCTCGATTACGTCAATTCAGGCGGTTTATGTCCCGGCTGACGACTTGACAGACCCGGCACCGGCGACAACATTCGCACATCTTGATGCAACAACGGTACTTTCGCGTTCAATCGCATCGCAGGGTATTTATCCTGCGGTGGACCCGCTCGAATCAACCAGCCGTATTCTTTCGGCAGAGGTGCTCGGTGAGGAGCATTACCGTGTTGCCCGCGAGGTTCAGCGCATTCTTCAGCGTTACAAGGAGCTGATGGATATTATTGCAATCATGGGTATGGACGAGCTTTCGGATGACGACAAGGTGCTCGTTGCGAGAGCACGTAAGATTCAGCGCTTCCTCTCACAGCCGTTTACCGTCGGAGAAAAGTTCACCGGCTTTGCAGGAAAATATGTACCGCTTTCCGAAACGATACGCGGCTTTGCCGAGATAATCGACGGTAAGCACGATGATTTGCCCGAATCGGCATTCCTCTTTGTCGGCGGCATTGACGAGGCTGTTGAAAAGGCAAAAGCAAACGCTTGACGGTGACTTAAGATGAACACATTCAAGCTGAAAATTTCCACGCCCGACGGCGATATGTATAACGGTGAGGCAGCGAAGCTCGATGTTCGCGGACTTGAGGGTGAGCTGGCTGTAATGGCAGGGCACATCCCGTTTATGACAGCGCTTAAACCCTGTGACTGCAAGTTGCTTCTCTCTGACGGGGATGAACGTGTCGGAAGCATTGATGGCGGGCTCCTTAGCGTTGGCGATGAGCTTGTAACCTTACTTGCAAGCAGTTTCAAATGGAAATAAATTAAGAAAACTGTCCGATTTTAATTTCGGACAGTTTTTTATAATGAAAATCGTCAGTTTGGAGCAAAATCATGATTGTGTTGACGATGCTGTGTCAAAAGAATGAAGATAGTCTGCCACGGTGAGAATAAAGCTTGCGCAATTTGGGCGATGCTCGGGTGTTATATCTCCGAAAATTTCGGTTAACACTTTTGAATGAGCTAAAACAGCACGTTCGACTGCTCTGCGGCAGTTACGTTCGGCACTTGCGCTTGATACCGCACCGCAAAGTCTTGCAACCTTTGGATAGAGTGTTTTGGTTGCATACACGGTGATTTCCGGATTCTGATATGCGAGAATTATTGCACAGCGGATATATTCATAGCCGCAGGAGCTTGCACTTATTCCGAACCTAAGAAGAATGTCAGTGACACGGTTATCAAGTTCGTTGCCGAGTAAATACGGTAGATATGTATTCATGCCGGCTTACCGCCCCTTATCTTTGGGATGGCAATGAGATTATGGCGAAGCTTTTCCGATATTATTGCAATAAAGCTGCGTGCGGAAATTGCGTTTGATGCGGTAAGTACACTTGCGAAATAACTGTCAAAGCGTATCAGCTGTCCGGAATTTACAGCAGCTTTAAGAGCTGTTCTCATATCACGTTCAACGCAGGCGGCGGTGGTATTATACTGCTCTGCAACAACAGCATAAAGTCCGGTGGTGACGCTTCTTATCATGGTATAGTCGGAATATACCATACTAACGGCAAGGGATAGATATTGGTAGCCTTTAAGATGTGAGGGAACACCTATTTCGCTTAACAGTAAAGGAATCAGTCGGTGAAGTTCATCCGTGTCATAGACGGTTTGCGGAGACGTGGAAACTGACATTGAAATTCTCCTTTTTATTTAAAATCGTTCTTCTTCACATATAAATATTATATCATAAATCAGACTTAATTTCAATTGGAAGTAGTTATGAATATCGTATTCACGGTTTGGATTCAATCAATATAAAAATCTCGAAATATGTCGAAAAATGAGATTCACTTGACAATTCTTTATCTCGGTGATATAATAAAATCATGAAAAAACAGAAAGGAATCCGCTTGTGCGGTACTGTAATATTATGAAAATTTATACATCGCTCACGGAGCTTATCGGAAATACGCCCCTTATCGAAACAAAAAATTATAATGAGGCGAATAAGCTGCCGGCGAAGCTGCTTGCAAAGCTTGAATATTTTAATCCTGCCGGAAGCGTAAAGGACAGGGTTGCCGCAAAAATGATTGACGATGCAGAAAAGAACGGAAATCTCAAGCCGGGGGCTACGGTAATCGAGCCGACCAGCGGCAACACCGGAATCGGACTCGCCGCAATCGCCGCGGCAAAGGGGTATAAGGTGATTCTTACAATGCCTGATACGATGAGCGTTGAGCGAATCAATCTGCTCAAAGCTTACGGTGCAGAGCTTGTGCTGACAGAGGGAGATCGGGGAATGACCGGTGCCATCGAAAAGGCAAATGAGCTTGCAGAATCAATTCCAGGGAGCTTTATTGCAGGTCAGTTCACAAATCTTGCAAATCCTGAGGCACATTATGAAACTACCGGCCCCGAAATCTGGAACGATACTGACGGTAAGGTGGATATCTTCGTTGCCGGAGTCGGAACGGGGGGAACACTGTCGGGAACCGGACGTTATCTCAAAGAAAAGAATCCCGATGTGAAAATTATTGCGGTTGAACCGGCTTCCTCGCCCCTGCTTTCAAAGGGATATGCCGGAGGACACGGACTTATGGGTATCGGTGCGAATTTTGTTCCCGATACGCTTGATACGGAAATTTATGATGAAATTATAGCCGTCACAGAGGATGAGGCTTATGCGGCAGGACGTATACTTGTTGGTACGGAGGGAATACTCGTCGGAATAACATCCGGTGCGGCGCTTCATGCGGCAACCAAGCTTGCGCTTCGCCCCGAAAATGCCGGAAAGGTTATAGTTGCGCTTCTGCCCGATACGGGTGAGAGATATCTCTCAACTCCGATGTTTAAATAAGATTTCAAAAAGTCGCCTTTCGGCGGCTTTTTGCCATTATATAGGCGAAAATTTTCACCCCGAGAAATAATCAACTTAAGTATGTTATTATTTGTTGATTTTAACTATTGACAAAATCGCCGTTTCGTACTAATATATTATAGGTCGCGTAAGTGCGCGGCAAATATATTTTATCTATGGAAGTGCTATTATGACATTACTTCTTTCAATTTTATTTGCGATGCTTATGGGGCTTATGCTCTCCAGACTCGCTAAACTTGTTTCGTTACCGGCTGTTACCGCTTATCTTGTGGCGGGAATTATTGTCGGTCCGTTCTGTATCGGTGCGCTCGACATCGAGGGATTTGGATTTCAACATGCAAGCATCGAAGGGCTTAGCATTATTTCAACCGCTGCGCTCGGATTTATTGCTTTTTCGATTGGTAATGAATTCCGTTTGTCACAGCTTAAGAAAACCGGTAAGGCTGCAACCGTTATCGGTATATTCCAGGCTGTTGCTGCAGCACTCATCGTTGATGCGGTGCTTGTCGGACTCAGCTTTGCAGGTGTAATTACTGTTCCCGCGGCAATTGTTCTCGGTGCGATTGCAACTGCAACTGCTCCTGCCGCTACCCTCATGGTTGTTCGCCAGTATAAGGCAAAGGGTGAGCTCACTGACCTGCTTCTTCCGATTGTCGCAATTGACGATGCTGTCGGACTTGTCGTTTTTGCAGTTTCGCTCGGAATCGGACGTGCTATTGAAAACGGACAGATTGATGTTATTTCTGTCGTTGTTAATCCGATAATTGAAATCGTTGCATCTCTTGTTCTCGGTGCAATTATGGGTGCGGTGCTTACATTTATTGAGCGCTTCTTCCATTCACGTTCGAAGCGTATGTCGATGGCGATTACGTTCGTTTTCCTCACCGTTGCGCTTTCGATGTGCAAATTCCATATCGGACCGGTTGAAATCGGTTTTTCCTCGCTTCTTGTCTGCATGATGCTCGGCACAGTGTTCTGTAACCTCTGTGACTATTCAGAGGAGCTCATGGAGCGTGTTGACGGCTGGACAACCCCGTTGTTTATAATATTCTTCGTTCTCTCCGGTGCGGAGCTTGATATTTCCGTATTTAAAAACGGAACGGTTCTCCTTATCGGCTTAATATTCCTTGTTGCACGTGCTATCGGAAAATGGGGCGGTGCAGGACTCAGCGCAAAATGGATGAAGTGTTCGCCGAATGTTTGCAAGTATCTCGGCATAACCCTTCTTCCCCAGGCAGGTGTTGCTCTCGGTATGTCACAGCAGCTTGACGGCCTTGCCGCAGGCGACCAGCTCCTGATACGCAATATAGTTCTTTTCTCGGTTCTTATTCTCGAGCTCGTTGGTCCGCTTGCAACAAAGATTGCACTCACTAAAGCAGGCGATATTATCCCCGAAAATAAAACAAGTGCACGCGGTGTTGTTCCCAGTAAGCACCAGGGACCACATCCCAAGCAGAAATAAAAAATTTCGAGCTGTCCGCATTTTTTCCGGACAGCTCGATTTGATTTATATAAGAAGTCCATCGGTTGTCACGCCGATGGACATTTTTATTATTCGGAAATTTTTACTGCATAATAAAGCTCCGTGCCGTTATCTGCGGTTTGAACCACATCAAGCTCTGTAAAGTCCGAGTTCGCATTTTCCACTTTCAGAGTAAATTCATCAATAAAAACGGTAGGGCGTGATGTTCCGTCTGTTTTAACCTTACTGTATCGGTTGAATCCGTATCCGTTTACATACAGAGTATTGCCGGAGATGCTGTATGACTCAACCATTATCGGCTTTGTGCCGAATGACATTTCGGCAGGCTCATAGAGTGCTTCATCTTCATACAACTGCTGATATGTAAGGGTTTTCAGCACATCGTCGAAATTTTCACCTGACTCAAATTCATGCTGGTGAAGCTTTGTTATATCCCCCTCGGATATGCCGAGCAAATTAAGAACATACGCTCCAAGCTGGTAGGTTTCGAGGTCACGGTCAAGCTCGTTAACATCTTCAAGTGCCGAAATGGCAGGGAGAGTCATATTTGTTTTGATTACATATTCGGTTTCGTACATATCGTCGTTTTCAAGCTGCTCCCGTGTCAGCGGTATTGCAGGAAGATGATCGCCGTATAACACAAGAACATAAGGCTCACCGCGTGACTCAAGCATATCGCAGATATCGCCGATTGCCTCATCCATCTGGCGTATCAGATTGCAGTAGAAATGGTACTGATAATATACTTTTTCATCCTCGAAGCCGTATACGTCAACGTCATCCTCAGTCGGGGGAACAACGTGCGCCACCGAGTGGTCGGGATATCCGCCGTGTCCCTGAACGCTTACAGCATAAACAAAATCCTGTGCGTCTGTTGAATCGAGTGCGGATTCTATTTCATCAGTGAGTATCGAATCGCTTGCCCAGCCGAGTATATTGCGCTTGGTTTCAGCCATCATTTCGATTGGCGTGAAGGTGTCAAACCCAAGATAGGGGTAAACGAGATTACGGTCGTAAAATGTTGCAATATGGTTATGAAGTGCATGGGATGTATAACCGAGCGGCTTCAGGTTAGCTGCCATTGTTTCGCAGGCACGGGATTTTAAAACTGTTGTATACGGAAATTCGCCGAGTCCGAAATGATTAAGATTCATTCCGGTAAGAAACTCAAATTCAATATTTGCCGTACCGCCTCCGTGATATGCAACCTGCAGGTAACCGGAGATTCCTTCTTCCTTGAGGCGAGTGAAATTCGGAATCGGGTCTTTTGAAAAGCTGATGTCCTTTATATGCTTTACATCGAAAAACGATTCAAGCTGTACAACAACGATGTTCGGACTTGACAAACTGTCTGAAATAACAGGTATATCTGTCTGGTCATTTTCCGTTCCTTTGTAAATCTGTTCCATCAGCTCGTTTGCTTTATCTTTCATATCCTCGGAAGGCTTTGAAACGCCGTGGACAAAGATGCTTTGAGTGAACGATGCCGCAAATCCCTGCTTTTCGTAAATTGCGATAAGATTGTCGCCGGAAGCAGCAGAGAGCAGAGTTAATATCACAGACAAAGCACACAGCACTAAAGCTGAGCCGGTACAGACTGCAGACCTGCGGTAGTCAATTTTTTTCACTTTGGGACATTTAATAAAGAGCAGAACTATAAATGCGATTACTGCTATGATAAGTACGCCGAGGAGTATAATTTCGATTAGCGAAAAATATGCATTAATGACACCGAGGGCATCTTTGATTATCAGGAAATCTATTGCTGACAGAGGGGACGCACGGTGCACGAGAATAACGGTATTGGTTATACCCATTGCCAGCCATAAAATGAAAACGAGTGATGCAACCGCAACCCGGCGCTTAAATAAAAGGCAGAGCGACAAAGTTCCGAAAAGGATTGCGGTGTTTGCAATAAAGACGAGCGGTGAAGTGAACGTATGGACAAACACGTCAGCAATTGATTTTCGCTCGCAAAGCTCAAGAATCAAATTAAGAATCAGGGATACTGCGGCGACTGTTGGGAAAGCAAAGCGCAGCGGTGCATTTGTGAACCAGCGGAAAGGCTTTGCGGCGGCATTCAGGAATTTCGGCATTTATATCATCCTTTCAGGGAAATACGTCAAATTTACAGTATATATTCTATCATAATTCTATGAATAACAATCGGGATAACTGTAAACATAAATGCAATATTATTTGAATTCGTCAAGAAACCAAATTTTATCCTTATCGGCAAAGAACGCTTTTCCGTCGAGATAGTCGAGTGCCGTACCTTTTTCCTTGAAGTGAAATTCAAGTCGGTAGGAATAGAGAGCCTGGAATTTATATCCGAGCTTTTTGTCATTACGGTTTATGCCGTATTTACCGTCGCCGAGCAGGGGATGACCTATTGAGGAAAAATGTGCGCGTATCTGATGTGTTCTTCCGGTTACAAGCTCAACTTCGACGAGCGAGAGATTATGTTTTTCGTCGAGTACGCGGTATTTTGTGACGATTTCCTTATAGCCGGGACGCGGAGAGGTTATTATATCAACGATATTGTTTGATGAGTCTTTTTTCAAGTATCCCGTGAGAGTGTCCGATTTTTTCACAAGCCGCCCGTGAACTGCCGCAAGATAGAACTTTGACAGCTCATCATTTTTAATTTTATCGTTCATCACACGGAGCGCTTCTGCATTTTTTGCGGCAATGACAATTCCGCCGGTATTTCGGTCAATGCGGTTGCAGAGTGCCGGTGCAAACGACTGCTCATCCTTTGGTATATATTCGCCTTTGCGGTAAAGATATGCCTTTACATGGCTTATCAGCGTATTTACGTCCTCGTTATCGTCTGAATGAACGATAAGCCCGGGGCGCTTGTCGAGGAGCATAATGTTGTCATCCTCGTAAATTATATCAAGCTTCGGGGTAAGCTTCATAAATGCTTCTTCAGAGGCGTTGTCAGCAAAAAATTCCTCGGAGATGAAAAGTTCAACAGTGTCACCTTCATTGAGTATATACCCGATTTCGGTACGCTTGCGGTTGACCTTTATTTTTTTTGTTCGTATGGATTTATACATCAGCGATTTAGGCAATGCCTTGACTGCTTTTGAAAGGAATTTGTCAAGTCGCTGACCGGCATCGTTTTCTTTTATATACAGTGTTCGCATATTTGCTCCAATCTTGGTTTTCAGGTTTGCAGTTTGAGTTTGTCAATAAATATCGGCGGTGTGTCGGCTTTTTGATTTGAGCAGACACAAACCGTATATCCGTCAAGGTTAAAATGTGAGAAGTGAAGCTCACCGCCCAACACAGAGAATGAGGACATTGGGCACGAAAATCCCTCGCCCGTATATTTGATGTAGCTTTCCTTGGCACACCACACCTCATAAAAACGCTCACACGGCTGTGCTTTTACATATTCAGCTTCCTCTTTTGTGAAATATCGCTCGGACAGACGAACCAGTTTTTCGGTGTCAGCAAAATTAAATTCAATATCTGCGCCGATTTGGCTGTCACTTATTGCGGCAATACATCTTTCATGCGAGTGAGATATGCTGACATATATGCTATCACAGTCGAAATACGGCTTTCCGCGTGAGTCATACAGCAGCGGCAAAGTGAACCCGTATGTGTCAAAGAGGGCATACTGTGCAAGAGATACACCGGTGATGTGCTCATCTGTCTTTTTTGACGCGGAAATGTATATTTTTATCATACGGTTCCTTTCATAAAACGTGACAATTGGGTGCCGCACAAAGCTGTACTGCACCCAAATATTTATCAGGATTTTGCGAGTGTTTCAGGCTCGATTACAATGCTGACACGCTGCGACTTATCCGACCAGATTATCTTTCTCGGACATTTTACAACACACTCACCGCACTGTACGCATTTTTCGTAGTCAATGGACGCAACGCCGCCTGAAACGTGAATTGCATCATGACCGCACGCTTTTTCGCAGATTTTGCAGCTGATACAGCCGACGTCGCAGTAAGAACGGGTGAGAGCACCCTTATCAACCGACATACAGCCGACCCAGTGAGTTGAATCGTACGGAATCAGCTTGATGATGTTTTTCGGGCAAGCTTCAACGCATCTTCCGCAAGCTTGACATTCCTCGTAGTTAACAGCGGCAACGCCGTTTACAACCTTAATTGCGTTGAATGCACAAGCCTTTGCGCAGGTTCCAAGACCGATACAGCCGTTAGGGCAAAGCTTGTCGCCGCCGCCCATTTTTGATGCGGCAAAACAATCAAGTGCGCCCTCATAGATGTATTTTTTCTTTGCGTACTCCGCAGTACCCGAGCACATTACCTGTGCACGCATACGAATCGGTTTTTCCGCCGGAACGCCCATGATTTCGGCAATTTTGGCGGCAACTTCTTCGTCACCGGCAACGCAGGCAGAGGTTTTAGCCTCACCCTTTGCTATAGCTTCGGCAAGTGCCGAGCATCCGGCGTAGCCGCAGCCACCGCAGTTTGCACCGGGAAGAATTTCGGATATTTCCTCAATTCGCTCATCAACCGGCGGGATGAAGAAAACCTTTGATGCTATGGCAAGCAGTATTCCCATAGCACCGCCGAGGACAGCGAACCAGATAACGGCAGAAAGTATATTTTCCATATGTTCCTCCTACCAGATTAAAACTTCATTCCGGAGAATCCGGAAAATGCCATTGCAATAAGTCCTGCCGCAATAAGTGCGATAGGTGTGCCGCAGAAGCTTCTCGGCGGCTTTGCAAACGAGATACGTACTCTTACGCCGGCGAATATGATAATTGCAAGCGTGAAGCCGATTGCCGATGAAAAGCCGTATGCGACCGACTCAAGAAAATCGTAGCCGTTCTGAATGTTAATAAGCGCAGAACCGAGAACAGCACAGTTTGTTGTAATAAGCGGCAGATATATTCCGAGCGCACCGTAAAGTGCGGGAACAAACTTGCGTAAAAACATCTCGATGAGCTGTACGAGCGATGCAATTATGAGAATGAATGCGATTGTTTCGAGATATTCGAGTCCGAACGGGACAAGTATCAAATGGTATACTGCCCATGTTGCCGCACTCGAAAGTGTCATTACGAAGGTTACGGCAAGACCCATACCAAGTGCGGTGTCGGGCTTTTCCGAAACGCCGAGGAACGGACAGATTCCGAGAAACTTTGAGAAAATATAGTTTTCAACGAGCACTGCACCGAGCATAAGGAGTAATATTTCAACTAAATAATCCATATTAATTTACCTCCGCTTTCTCGATTGATGCCTCGTTTGAATCGGTATATTCCTTTTCGATTTCTTTGAGTTCTTCCAGCGCCTTCATCTTGTCTAGTTCGGCCTTCTTTGCCTTAAGCTTCTTGTTTCTTATGTACATGAGCTTATTCATCACCGCGATAAGACAGCCAAGCGTCAGGAATGCACCGGAAGGCAGAACGAAAATGATTGCCGGCTTATAAATTTCGGGAAGAACACGTACGCCTGCAAATGTTCCGCTTCCGATAATTTCACGAACAGAGGCGAGAACCACAAGTGCAAACGTAAATCCAAGACCCATCGACAGACCGTCGACAGCAGAAGGAAGCACGGGATTTTTTGATGCGAACGATTCCGCTCGTGCAAGGATAATACAGTTTACGACGATGAGCGGAATAAAGAGACCAAGCGATTTGTCAAGGTCCGGCAGATATGCTTTGATAAGCAGCTGAATCGCCGCAACAAATCCCGAAATGATTACAATATAAGATGCTATGCGTATTTGCTTCGGAATGAAATTGCGAAGAATCGAAATGAAGATATTAGAGCAAACAAGAACTGCTGTTGTTGAGAGCCCCATACCGATTGCATTTGAAACTGATGTGGTTACCGCAAGTGTTGCACACATACCGAGAAGCTGCATAAATACGGGATTTTTGAAAAGTATGCCGTCGAGAAGCTGGTTTTTGAAATCTTTAAATGAATATTTGCTCATTTTGCACCTCCGCCTGCATTCCCCGGAATGAGGGTTGTGTATACGGAAAGAGCATTTGAAATACCCTCGCGGATAGCTTCGGACGAAACCGTTGAACCGGTGATTGCATCAACTTCATTAAGCTGTGATGCATTTTTGCCGCTGTACTTTATGAGATATGTGTTCTCACCGACACGGCTTCCGAGTCCCGGAGTTTCGGAGTGAGATATCAGCTTCACGCCGGAAACTGTTCCGTCTGTGTTTACGCCGACCATGACTGTCATTTCACCGCCGAATCCGAGAGGAGTTACCTCTGCGGCATAACCGATGACACTGCTGTTTGAATAAACCTTATAAACTGCCGACATTTCCTCAAATGCAAACTCAAGCTGTTCGCTGCTGTCTGAATTCGGGAAGATTTCGGTTATCGCAGCAGATTTTTCACGCTTGATGTTGTCTGCGATTCTTTCCGCTGTAAGGGCATTTACGCAAGAGAGCAAAAGTGCGGTTATCATGCTTATAACGAGAAGCTTAACGGTTATCACAATGATAAACTTTGCTCCGGAGGGGGCTGATTTTTTGTCATTTATCTGCTTTTGCAACTTTACCACCTCCGAATTTTGTTGGCTTCGTGTAACGGTCAATGTACCACACGAGAAGATTCATAATGAGTATTGAGAAGGACACGCCCTCGGGATAACCGCCGAAATAGCGGATAAAGACTGTCAGTGCGCCGCAGCCGACACCGTAAATAAGTCTGCCGCGTTTTGTTATAGGAGAGGTTGCATAGTCTGTCGCCATGAAAATAGCACCGAGGAAAAGTCCGCCGGAGAATATTTCCCAAAGAGCAAAATCGAGTGCCGGAGCACCTTTTGGGAAGATGAGCGCAAGGGCGAATACTGTTCCGATATAGGCAACGGGGATATGCCAGGTTATAATGCGTCTTGCAAGCAGATAAATGAATCCTGCCGTGAGAAGAAGCGCAGAAATCTCGCCGATTGAACCTCCTTCATAACCGATTATTGCATTAAAGAGGGAAGCGTTTCCGGGAAATGCGCCGGTTTTGAGTGATGCGAGCGGAGTTGCGCTTGCAACGACATCAGGCACATCGATTGCAAATGCGGATAATTTTTCAGTCGGAGCCGTGAATGTATTCATAAGCTCAGGCCATGCGAAAAGAAACACACGCGCCGCAAGGGCTGGATTTACAAAATTTTTTCCGATTCCGCCGAAAAGCTGTTTTACAACGACTATTGCAAATACAGCGCCGACTGCCGGAATCCAGAGCGGTACTGAAACGGGAAGATTTAAAGCGAGAAGCAAGCCCGTGACGACAGCAGAAAAGTCGAGTACGGTTATCGGCTTGTCAATCAGTTTTTCGTAGCCCACTTCGGCAAGCACTGCAAAAATTACCGATATCGCTGTGAGCATAAGCACACGTGCGCCGAAGATGTAAACACCCCAGATTAGTGCAGGCAGAAGCGCGATGCAGACATCGAGCATTACTGTTCGCGTTGTATCATGCGCACGGATATGCGGAGGGGGCGTTACCGTCAGAAGCTCGGGAATGAACTTCTCCATGTTATCGGATTCATTCTCTGCGGATAAACCGGGATTTGTTCCCATAGCCTCGGAGGTGATGCTGTCTTCCGTTTTGAGAACGGTGGTATTTGTTTTTTCCATATTGAATCGCCTCCTTACTGTTTCAGCTTACTTTGCTCGAGAGCCGCCTGCATTGCACGCTTTCGGTCATTTATTTTAACCTTTGTCGCACGGATATACTGTACTATCGGAACGTGTCCCGGGCAGTTGTAAGAGCAGCTTCCGCATTCAATACAGCTTAAAATGTTAAATTCCTCTGCGAGGTCGAGCTTGTTCTGTGCCGCGAACATTGTAAGATAGCTCGGCATAAGGCGCATCGGACAGTTGTTTACGCAGCGACCGCAGCGAATGCAGGCTGCCGGCTGTTCAAAGTGCGGTTCAGCCTTTCTTGAAAGGGCAATTATAGCTGATGTACCTTTTGTAACGGCAGTGTCAATATCCCATTGCGCCGCACCCATCATCGGGCCTCCGCAGATAATTTTGTTCGGTGTTTGTGTCAAACCGCCGCAGAATGCGATAAGGTCACGGTATGTAGCACCTATCGGAGCGAGGATATTCTTGGGAGCTTTTATGCAGTCACCGTCAACGGTAACGATTCTCTCAACGAGCGGCATACCGGTTGTGAATGCGTTGTATATTGCCGCACAGGTTTCCGTGTTGAAAACACAGCATCCGACATCTGCCGGAAGCTTTCCTGCGGCAAGCTTTCTTCCGGTCAGAGCGAAAATAAGCTGGCGCTCATCGCCCTGCGGATATTTCGTTTTTAAGAGCTTGACCTTAATATTGCTTTCATCACCGAGGGTTTCAAGAAGTTTCTTTGCCGCATCCTTTTTGTTATCCTCGATTGCGATTATACCCTCATTCAGCGAAAAGGCTTTCATCAGTATTTTCAGTCCGCCGATTACCCATTCGGGCTTTTCGAGCATCAAACGGTGGTTTGCTGTTATAAAAGGCTCACATTCGGCGCAGTTGACGATAACATATTCAGCCTTTCCGAGCGCCGACTGAATCTTCGCATATGTCGGAAAGGTTGCGCCTCCCATGCCGGAGATTCCGGCTTTACGGACGATTTCAATAATTTCCTCGGTGGTGGTATCATCGAGCTTTTTGCCGTACGGCTTTATATCCGGGTGCAGACGGTTTTCTCCGTCATTTTCGATGATGACATTACGGATGAGTATCCCGTTATTTGCCTTTTTTTCTTCAATCTTGATTACTTTTCCCGAAACGCTTGAATGAACGGGACAGCCGAGCTTTCCTTCAACTGTACCGATTACCTGACCGCGCTCAACAATGTCGCCTGCCGAAACACATGGCTCTGCGTGCGCTCCTATATGCTGTGACATTGGAATTGATACGGTTTTGGGTGCCGGCATCTTTTCCACCGCGCATTTTCGGGTATTTTTGTGTTCACTTACGTGAATTCCGCCTTTAAAGGTCAGTGCCACAAAATCACCTCTTTTTCTGTGAAAATGAAAAAATTCAATCATAATTACATTATACTACATCTTGGGAAATTTTGCAAGAGTAAAAACGACGAAATTGCCAAAATAATTTATATCATTTCATCAAATTGTCAACAAAATAACAAAGATTCAAGAAAAATCCCCTCATCTGCAGTTCAAAGTCTGCACAACGAGGGGAAGAATATTACAATTTACAGCGTTCCCATTGGAATCATTGCGAAGAAGGTCATAAGAACTACGGTTATTAGTCCGCAGACGGCGATTGACAGCCCACTCATGGCTTCCTCAATTTCACCGAATTCGTGTGCCCGTGAGGTACCGATTGCGTGCGCGGAGGTTCCGCAGGCAAGTCCGACGGCAACGGGGTGCCTTATTTTCAAAAGCTTCATTATTAGTGCTGCAGAGGAATAGCCGGTGATTCCCGTGAAAGCGATTACCACCGCCGTAACAGAGGGGATTCCTCCAAGCTCTTCAGACATTGCCATGCCGATTGCGGTGGTTATCGATTTAGGTAAAAGCGTGATGTACTGCTCCTGGGTTATTCCGAAAATGAGTCCTATTGACAGCACGCAGGCAACACTTGTAAGTGCTCCTGATGTGATTCCGGCAAGTATGGCGAGGGGATATTTTTTCAGATATGAGATTTTTTCATAAAGCGGAACTGCGAGGCAGACCGTTGTCGGCGTGAGCATAATCTGAAAAAATGCCGCGCCTGTTCCGTCATATGTGCCGTTTGCGAGCGGTTTGCCGTTTATGAAAATTCTGTAATCAATGCCCGAGAGAAGCAGGAAAATAATTATCACCGCACTGCTGACGATAAGGGGATTTAAAATTACGGATTTTGTTTTCTGCTGTAATTTCAGTGCGGCAAAATAAACGGTACTTGTCAGAAATATTCCGAAAAAGGGAAGCGAGGCGGCAAGGTCATTTAACATTTTTTCTCGCCTCCTTTTTGTCGCGTATATTTATGAGAATCTGCGAAACAGTTCCGGTTACAGCCATGACGACGACTGTTGAAACCGTTCCCGTTATAAGAATCGGTAAAATAAACTTTTTGCATTCCTCAAAGCTGCCGATGAGACTGACGAGGGGGGCGACAAACATTATCGGCATTAAGGAGATAAGCCAATCGCTGACAGCTTTGACCTGACTTACCTTGATTATGCCGAGAAGCAGGGCAATGAACATTAAGGCAAGACCGTATATACTGCCGGGAATCGGCAGAGGAATAAAATAATGAAGAAGCTCGCCGAGAAATGATATGGCGGTTACTATTGTGATTTGCGAAAGATATTTCATTTGTGACTCCGTTTTATGAGTTTTAGCACTATATATTTTACCATCTTTATCCTGACGTGTCAAGACATATACCGAATAAGTGATTTTTTGCGAAAAGAAAGAAATTTTTCGTTTGTGCGGTTGTTACGGTTTGCATGAGCATAAAAGTATACTAAAATGGTAGTATTTATTTGTACACAACGCCAAAAAATAAAATATGTGCGAATTTCTATTGACAAACACCACAAGATATGGTATCATGTAAAAGCAACACCCACTATATATTGTGGTTTTTTCAAAAATCCGAAAATCAAATCTTAATAATTACGGAGATAAAAAATTATGAAGATAATCAAAAGAAACGGCTCTGAGGCTGAATTTAATAAGGATAAAATTGCGATAGCCATAACTAAAGCGAATAATGCCGTTGAAGAAGCGGTTCGCATAACGCCGCTTCAGATTGAACGTATTGTCGAAAGCGTTGTCATAAGCTGTGAGGCACTCGGACGTTCACCCGGGGTTGAGGAAGTTCAGGATATGGTTGAGCATCAGCTTATGGCTCACGGCGCATTTGAGGTTGCGAAAATTTATATTACTTACCGCTATACGCGAAGCCTTGTCCGCCAGTCGAACACGACCGATGACCGTATCCTTTCGCTTATTGAGTGCAACAACGAAGAAGCAAAGCAGGAAAACTCAAACAAGAATCCCGTAATAAATTCTACCCAGCGTGACTATATGGCAGGCGAGGTTTCGAGGGATATCACAAACCGAATCCTGCTTCCCGAGTATATTGTAAAGGCGCATAACGAGGGTATTATACATTTCCACGACACCGATTATTTTGCCCAGCATATGCATAACTGTGACCTTGTAAACCTTGAAGATATGCTTCAGAACGGCACGGTTATCACCGGCACGCTTATTGAGCGTCCGCACAGCTTTTCGACTGCCTGCAATATCGCAACGCAGATTATTGCGCAGGTTGCGTCAAATCAGTACGGCGGACAGTCAATTTCACTAACACATCTTGCGCCGTTCGTTCAGGTCAGCCGTGAGAAAATAACCCGTGATGTCAAGGCGGAAAATGCTGATGTCGGACGTGAGCTTACCGATGCGCAGATAAGCGAGCTTGTTGAGCGCAGACTTAAAGAGGAGATACGCCGCGGCGTTCAGACGATACAGTATCAGGTTGTTACGCTTCTCACCACAAACGGACAGGCACCGTTCGTTACGGTGTTCATGTACCTTAACGAATCGAAGAGTGAAGCTGAAAAGCGCGACCTTGCAATGATAATCGAGGAAGTTCTGAATCAGCGTTATCAGGGCGTAAAGAATGAAAAGGGCGTTTGGGTAACACCGGCGTTTCCGAAGCTTGTTTATGTTCTCGAGGAAGACAACATAAACGAGGATGCGCCTTACTATTATCTCACAAAATTGGCGGCAAAATGCACGGCAAAGCGTATGGTGCCCGATTATATTTCCGAAAAGAAGATGCTCGAGCTTAAAATCGACAAAAACGGTGAGGGGCATTGCTACACCTGCATGGGCTGCCGAAGCTTCTTGACCCCGTATGTTGACGAAAACGGTCAGCCGAAATATTACGGCAGATTCAATCAGGGCGTTGTAACTTTAAATCTTGTTGACATTGCGCTTTCTTCGGAGAGAGATTTGGATGCATTCTGGAAGATATTCGATGAACGCCTTGAGCTTTGTCACCGAGCACTGATGTGCCGTCACAACCGACTCAAGGGTACACTTTCCGATGCAGCTCCGATACTCTGGCAGTACGGTGCGCTTGCAAGACTCGAAAAGGGTGAAACCATTGACAAGCTGCTTTACGGCGGATATTCGACAATTTCGCTCGGCTACGGCGGACTTTATGAGTGTGTACGCTACATGACCGGAAAATCTCACACTGACCCTGAAGCAACTCCGTTTGCGCTCAAGGTTATGGAATACATGAACGCCGCTTGCAAGAAGTGGAAGGCAGAGCATAATATCGACTTTTCACTTTACGGCACGCCGCTTGAATCGACAACATACAAGTTTGCAAAGTGCCTCCAACGTCGTTTCGGTATCATAAAGGGTGTTACTGACAAGTCGTATATTACAAATTCGTATCATATTCATGTTACCGAGGATGTAAATGCATTTGACAAGCTGATATTTGAAGCACAGTTCCAGGCTCTCTCGCCCGGCGGTGCAATCAGTTATGTTGAAGTTCCGAATATGCAGAACAATCTTGAAGCGGTAATGCAGGTTATTCGCTGTATTTACGATAACATCATGTATGCCGAGCTTAACACGAAGAGCGATTACTGTCAGGTTTGCGGCTTTGACGGCGAGATTGAGATACGCGAGGAAGGCGGAAAACTCGTTTGGACCTGCCCGCAGTGCGGAAATCAGGATCAGGATAAGATGAATGTC
>JAZQXA010000039.1:0-14530 GCA_045632605.1 Candidatus Flemingiibacterium sp.
AAGCAAGCATGACACAAAGTCATGCGCACTCTTTCTTCATTTCCTCCGTTCACTTTATTTAATATTCCTCCTTAGCTCAGTCGGTAGAGCGCATGACTGTTAATCATGATGTCGCTGGTTCAAGCCCAGCAGGGGGAGCCAGAAAAAAGCACTTGCAATCGCAAGTGCTTTTTTAACTAAATCCGCCGATGGCGGAAGAAATCCCACTTGCGTGGGATGAAATCGCTTTGCGATGAAATCTGCCTTGCGGCAGGAGATAAAGGCGGATTTAATTTCATCTGAAGCCGCAGGCTGAAGATTTCATCCGAGCTTGCTCGGATTTCATCGTGCGAAGCACGATTTCATTGATCTGCTGGGGAACAAAAAATCCAATCCGATTGGCTTGGATTTTTTCATTTGTGCCTCAGTCACAAATGATGTGGGTTTACGCCTACGATGTTGCGCTCCGCACAACCGAAAACTAATAACCGAATTACATCATACCTCAAAGAGTCCTTGCTTTTTACGTTTTTTCGTGCTTTTATGAGTGAAAATATCTTTTTTTAATATTACAACTGTTCCCGAAAGATTAAAAAATGCGTTCTCAGTTGCTTTTTGAGGGAAGCAAATGCAGCTTCCTATAAGCACTGGGAGAAATTCCAAATGCGTGGGTGAAGCTTTTGCTAAAGTGAAATTCATCATAAAATCCCAAGGTCTTGGCTATAGATAGAATTTTCATATCAGGATAATCTACTAAATATTTCTTGGATTCTTTCAGCTTGTATTCAAGACTGAACTTATGAATTGTGGTATTGTAATGGTTTTTGAAAAGTATTTCTGCGCTTCTTTTGCTGATATTGAAATGAGCGGCAATTTCGTTGTTGGTGAGGATGCGATTTGAAAAAACTATATAGTTATGGATCGCCTGTGCTATTAAAACATTGTTTCTTTCAACAGAAAGCTCGCCAAGCTCATAAAGTAGTGTATTCAGATAGGCAGTGCAAATCTTGGAGTTGTTTTTTGTTTTCAGAATCTTTTCGAAAAGTAGCTTTATATTTGGTGCAGTTGTAGTATTTAAGAAATTTTTCACGATTATATTTTCACCAGCTGTCTTTTCTTCGGTGGGGATGTCTCCGGCATGCCTGTAAACATGAAAATACATGGTTTTTGTTTGTGCGGCACATGGAGTAATTCCGTAATGGTGTTGATTGGCAGGAAGTATCAAAACATCATTGTCGTGCATCTCAAAGACTTCATTTTCAAGTTTGATCTTCCACTCGCCCTCTATCATAAAAATAAAATCGTGAACGATCATGTTTCTTGTGGGATGCATACAAGGCCTATCAAAAAAGCAAAAGTTGGCTGATTCTATTATCCTGCTGTCGGAAATTGCAAATTGATACATCGTTTTCTCCTATCTTGTTTTCTCTATTATACATTAAAAAAAATGAAATGTCAAGAAAATATACGCTATTTTACATTATCGTTTCGCGTGTATCCATTGACTTGGAGTCGCGGATAAGATATAATAGAGATAATACAAAATCTGTGGAGGGTTGTAGTTGTGAAAAAAATTAAAATTGCGCTTATCGGTTGTGGATTTGGTCGTTTTTTTGTGGATATCTATAAGCATCATCCAAATGTAGAAGAGGTAAGCCTCTTTGATGCCGACCCGATAAAGTTGGCTGCATTTGCCGAAAAATACTCAGTGAAAGTTCATAAATCATTTGATGATATCTTAAATGATAAAACGATAGATGCAGTACATATTGTTACACCGGTTCCTTTACATGAGGAGCAGAGTGTACGTGCACTTGAGGCAGGAAAGCACTGTGCTTGTACTGTGCCGATGTCGACATCTCTTGAAGGAATACAGCGTATTACCGATGCTAAGAGACGCTCAGGTAAGAATTATATGATGATGGAAACCACGCTGTATACATATCAGTATTTCTATGTGAAGCAGATGCTTGACAGTGGGGAGCTTGGAAGAATACAGTTTTTGCGCGGTTCCCATTATCAGGATATGAGCGGTTGGCCCGGTTATTGGACGGGCTTCCCCCCCATGTGGTACGGTACTCACGCTATTGCACCTATGGTCGCGCTTTCGGGATCGAGGATAAAAAGGGTGGTTTGCTTTGGCTCAGGCACCATGGATGAATCCCTTCACAAGCAATATGGAAATCCATACCCCGTGGAGAGTGCGTTGTTCGAATTTGAAAATGGTCTAAAAGGTGAGGCGACGCGCAGCATGTTTGAAACGGCACGTATGTATCAAGAAGGTATGTTTGTGTACGGAAGTAAAAAGTCTTTTGAATGGGGGGTTACTGACCTCGATGCGCCCTATGTAACCACTTTGGGCGAGTCCACCGGTCAGCGTGGTAACCCTACGACAATTGTGCAGCAGGAAATGCCAAATGTTTATAGTTACTTGCCTGAGGAGATACAAAAATTTACCGTTGGCTATAATTACGATCCTCTTAACCCTCAGGAATCCTTGAAAAAGGGACTGGGAGGCGGACATCACGGCTCACATCCTCATCTTGTTCATGAGTTTGTTATGAGTATTGTGGAAGAAAGAAAGCCATGGATCGATGAAGAACTGGGAGGAAATATCACTGCGGCAGGCATTTGCGCTCACGAATCTGCTATGAAAAATGGCGAATCCGTATTAGTTCCGGTGTTCTAATCTACTTATTTTTAATTATAAGGTTTAAATTTGTTGGTGCAACCCAAAGGAAAGCAGAGTGCCAAAAGGCGTTCTGCTTTTTTTCTTTTTCTTGCAAAATGTCCGTGTTTAGCAGACAAGAAACCTGGCATCTGCTACTTTATCGAAATGGCTTGAAAAAATAGAGCTTTTGTGATATAATAGAATATAGAACAACAGTGTATTTCGTTTTTCGAAAGGGATGACGAGTCGTCATCTTTTCACTCATGCTTATCTTATTCACTGCATAAGCCTACAAAAGCCTTCCTTCGTGCAGTCGCACTTCGGAAACTTTTGCTTAACGGCTTATTCCGCTCAGCCAAAATGCTCGACGTAGCAGAAGCAAGGCTTCGTAAACTTCGCTTTGCTGCTCTACGCCTGCGCGTTTCGCCATGCAAATTAGTGTTGTTCTGTCATCAATTGGGAAAGGAGAGCTATATGATCGTTTATAAAGAACTTGCTTCGATAGAACAAGATCTGGGGTTCCCGGCTAGAACCCTTTATGGCTTGAGTAACAATCTCGAGAAGCATTATCACAACGTGTTCATTCCGAAGAGTGACGGAAGTAAACGAAAGCTCTCCGTTCCTGATTTGATTTTGAAACAGGTGCAGAAATCTATCGCTGATAACATCCTGGTTCAATACCCGGTTTCAAGATATGCCAAAGCATATAAAACGGGGAGTAGCGTTCAGCAGAATGCATTGCCGCACGTTGGAAAGAAGAAGATTCTCAAGCTTGACATAGAGGGCTTTTTTGACCATATTATGTATTCGAAGATAAAGGATACTGTTTTTTACGAGGAAAAATTCGCAGAACCGATTCGAATCCTTTTAACAATGCTTTGCTATTATAAAGAAGTACTTCCGCAGGGGGCACCAACGTCCCCGGCTATTACCAATATTATTATGTATGATTTTGATGAGAAGGTCGGCGCTTATTGCAGCAATAAAAATATAGCGTATACAAGATACTGCGACGATATGACTTTTTCCGGAAATTTCGATGAGAAGGAAATTATCGGCTTTGTTAAGGATGAGCTTTATAAGCTCGGCCTGTTTTTGAAAAATCGAAAAACAGCGGTCATTCCTGCCACAAAACGTCAAGCTGTAACGGGAATTGTTGTTAACGAGAAAGTTAACATTACAAAAGAATATAAAAAGAAAATTCGTCAAGAAATATACTACATTAAGAAATTTGGACTTGATGAGCATATGAGAAAAATGGGTATATCTGATAAGGAACAATATATTCTTTCACTTAAAGGGAGAATTGCTTTTGTGCTTCAAACTATACCGAATGATCGCGAGTTTGCGGAATATAAAAATTTCCTCGGTGCAAATCGGATATAAAAAGCTGAATGCAAGAAAGTGCAAATTTATTCTATGAGTCTAAAAGCCTAACGAGAATACGTTGGGCTTTTTCAATTATATACGCCTATAGAGGACAAAAAACGGAACGGATATTTTTACACAAAATGTTAGAAATGCCTTTACAAATCAGTTGATAAGTGATATAATTAAAATGTAATTTGAAAAATTTTACTGTTAAGGAGCAAATAATATGAAAGTAATCATCAAAGACAATTACGAAGCAATGTGTGAATGGGCTGCACAGCATATCGCTGACGCCATAAACAACCACAAAGAGAACCGCCCCTTTGTTCTTGGACTTCCCACCGGTTCTTCTCCTCTCGGAGTTTACAGAAACTTAATTAAAATGAATAAGGAAGGCAAGGTAACATTTAAGAACGTAGTCACCTTTAATATGGACGAATACGTCGGTCTTCCCAGAGAGCATGACCAGAGCTACTGGTATTTCATGCACGATAATTTCTTCAATCATATCGATATTCCTGCAGAGAACATAAACATTCTTAACGGTATGGCACCTGACCTCGAAGCAGAATGCCAGAGATATGAAGACAAGATTGCTTCTTACGGCGGAATCGATCTGTTCATGGGCGGCAGCGGTGTTGACGGACATATCGCATTCAACGAGCCCTTTACTTCCCTTACATCCAGAACCGGAGTTCGCGCTCTTACCGAGGACACACTCATTGTTAATTCCCGTTTCTTCGATAACGACGTAAATAAAGTTCCGAAGACCGCGCTTTCTGTTGGCGTTGGTACCGTTTGCGATTCCAAGCAGGTAATGCTTCTTATAAACGGTCACAACAAGGCTCGCGCACTTCGTCACTGTGTTGAGGGCGGCGTCGACCATGCTTGGACAATCAGCGCACTTCAGATGCATGGGGATGCAATCATCGCTTGCGATGAGGCTGCCTGCGGTGAGCTTAAGGTTGATACATACAAATACTTTAAGGAAATTTACAAAAACGAAAAATAAGTCTTACAAGGTGAGGTGTTAAAAAATACCTCACCTTTATTTTTTTGTAATTAAGAATAAATTTTCTAACCCCTTGACGTATTCGACATTTTGTGATATAATATTCACGTAACTTAATAATTCTGTATGACGTATGCAGGAAACGGTGTCATCACCGCCGAAGGAGTAACGCTCTCAGGTGTCCGCAAGGATGAGGACTGTATACCGACAGAGCTTTGGAGACGTCCGCATATCTTGCGGGGGCCGAAGGTGCAAGCGTTAAGCGCAAACTCTCAGGCAAAAGGACAAAGATTTAACCGTTATAACGGCTTTTTTGTGTTTTTGTCGTACTGCGTATTTTCGCGGCATGACAATTTTTTTATTTCAAAGGAGGAGAAATTATGCAAAAATTTCTCGAAGCCGTTAAAACCGTAAACGATGCGGTTAACGGTGCGGTATGGGGTCTGCCGGGACTCATGCTGCTTATTGGTACCGGTATTCTGCTCACATTTTGTACGAAGGTCTTTCAGATAAGTCACCTCGGACACTGGTGGAAGCAGACAATTGCAAGTGTTTTCAAAAAAGACAGCAAGTCGGTAAAAAACACCGACAAGAAGACAATTTCGCAGTTTCAGGCGCTTTGTGCGGCTTTGGCGGCGACTGTCGGAACCGGTAATATCGCCGGTGTTGCTGCGGCTATCGTTACCGGCGGTCCCGGTGCGGTTTTCTGGATGTGGGTTGCGGCATTCTTCGGAATGATGACAAACTTCTCCGAAAATCTGCTCGGTATTTACTATCGCCGCCGTAACAAGGACGGCGAATGGTCGGGTGGCCCGATGTATTATCTCAAGGACGGTCTTGGAAAGCGTTACGGCAAGAAGTGGCTCAGTCCCATTGCGAATATTCTCGCGGTGCTGTTCTCTTGCTTCGCGATTTTAGCTTCGTTCGGTATCGGTAATATGGCGCAGATTAACAAAATCGTACTTAACATGGATGCCGCATTCTTTAAGAATGCTTCTCTCGGAAACATTCCGGGGACACAAATCAATATCATCCATCTTATCCTCGGTCTTGCGCTGCTTGTAATTGCCGCTCTTATCATCATCGGCGGTCTTAAGCGAATTGCACGCTTTGCGGAAATTGTTGTTCCGTTTATGGCAGTTCTTTACTGCATCGGTTCGCTTGTCATTTTTTCATTTAATATCAACCAGGTTGGTGCAATGTTTGCGGCTATCTTCAAATTTGCATTCACTCCTGCGGCATTCATCGGCGGCGGAGTTGGTATGCTGATAAAGAAGACTATGACTCAAGGCTTCAAGCGCGGCGTATTCTCAAACGAAGCCGGCCTCGGTTCTTCGGTACTTGTACACTCGTCTTCGAATGTTAAGGAGCCGGTAAAGCAGGGTATGTGGGGCATTTTTGAGGTGTTCTTTGATACCTTTGTCGTATGCACGATGACTGCTATCGTTGTTCTGTCAACCGGATTTATTGATCTTGCCACCGGTGCACCCGTCGAGGGAGTAAACGGAGATACACTTGTTTCCGAGGCGTTCGGTCTGTATTTCGGTGCTCCCGGTACATGGTTTGTTGCAATTGCGATGCTGTTCTTCGCATTCACCACGGTTCTTGGCTGGTCGCAGTACGGCTCAAAGGCTGTTGAATATCTCTTCGGTACGACCGGCGTTAAGGTTTACAAGGTGATTTTCGTTGCCATGATTGTTTCGGGTGCTGTTATGGAAGGCGGTCTTGCATGGGATCTCTCCGACACATTCAACGGTCTTATGATGATTCCCAACCTTATCGGTGTTCTGGCACTTCTGCCGCTTGTCATCAAGGTTACAAAGAACTATGTTGACCGCAAGATAAAGGGCAAGGATGTTGCTCCGATGCTCTCGTATGATGCCGAAACCGAAAAAGAAACTGCGGCATCGCTTGACGAAGAATAAGTTGTATTACTGCAAAACCCTTCCTTGCAGCGGGAAGGGTTTTTGTTATGACGGCAAGCCGAAATTTGTGCTTGACACATTCTTTCAGATGTGATATAATACCGAGGGATAAAACAATATTACACGGAGATTAAACGACAATGGAAACGGACGAAAGATTTTCGGGCAGTAAGCTGACCGCATTTATAAAGAAAAACATCGTAATGTTAATCGCACTTCTTGCGGCGGTGATAACGATGTTCATAGTTCCGCCGGACGGTGAATATAAGGGGTATTTTGATTTTAAAACTCTGACCTGCCTTTTTTGTGTGCTTGCGGTTGTATGTGCGCTCAAGAATATAAACTTTTTTTATATGTTGGCGAGAAAGGTCGTTATACTTTTCAAGACGGCGAGAATGAGCGTACTTGCGCTCGTTTACATAACCTTCATCGGATCGATGCTCATTGCCAACGATATGGCACTTTTGACATTCCTGCCGCTTGGGTATTTCGTTCTGACCACGACCGGAATGCAGAAATATATGGCGTTCACCTTTATCATGCAGAATATTGCCGCAAATCTTGGCGGTATGCTGACGCCGTTCGGAAATCCGCAGAATCTTTATCTTTACACAAAGTTTGAAATTCCTAATCTTGAATTCATGGCGATAATGGCGCCGCCGTTTATTATTTCGGTGCTGCTTATTACGCTTTGCTGTATCATTTTTGTAAAATCCGAATCATTAAATCTGCCAGACCAGAAAATTGTCCTTGCACCGGGAAAAACGGTGCTGTATCTGTTACTGTTTACACTTTCGATTGTAATTGTTTTTCGCGGTATTCCGTATTGGATAGGACTTATAGTAATTCCGAGCATTCTGCTTTTCGTTGACCGAAAGGCACTGAAAATGGTCGATTACGGACTGTTGCTCACATTTGTTTTTTTCTTCGTCTTTTCAGGAAATATGGCGCGTATTGATGCAGTACGCGATTTACTCTCTGCGCTTCTTGAAAAAAGTACATTGCTGTTCAGTATTATTTCGTGTCAGTTTATAAGCAATGTTCCATCGGCGATACTTCTGTCACAGTTCACCGATAATTATCCGGAGCTGCTGCTCGGCGTTAATATTGGCGGTGTCGGTGCTCTTATTGCATCACTTGCAAGTCTTATTACATTTAGAGAATACACGAAGACTAATCCGGGAAAAACGACATATTATGTTGGTATGTTCTCGCTGTTTAACTTCGGATTTCTCATCATACTCACTGCGTGTATGTTTATTTTCAAGGTGATATAACAAAAAGCCTGCACCGAATGATGCAGGCTTCATTTTATATTCTCTCAAAGCCGAGATATCTGGTTCCCTGAAAGGTCAGCTTACCGTTATCGCCCTCGGCGAGTAGTCCGTATTCTTCACCGGACATATGTAATTCCATTCTGTCGCCGCTTTCCACCTGAAATGTGACATAGTAGCTCGTAGAATGGTGAGTGTGGTGGTCGTGGTGATGATGAGATACGTTTGTACGCTTCGAAACAACGGATGCCGCAACACTCAATCTTGGAGAGTTATTGTTTTTATGCCATGTGCCGATGCTTTTGATAAATGTCGCAATGAATGTTCCGATAACAATGACAAACACCAGTGCGAACATTATTCCAAACATACTGAACCCAACTCCAAAGCCCATGATTATTTCTCGCAGTACATTTCGAGATACTGCTCCATGCGTTCGCGAACCTCGTCGTTAAGCGGTACAGTACCGTCGATTTCGCGTCCGTGCATATGGTCGATAATCTCGCGGACTGTTACGATGGGATGAACCTTGATGCCGAACTCTGCACCGATTTCCTTGATTGCGGTAGTGCCCGACTGTCCACGTTCCATGCGGTCAACCGAGATTATCATATGTTCAACCTTTACGTCAGCCGCTGCTTTGAGCTGGGGAAGCGTTTCGCGGACTGCTGTTCCGGCGGTGATAACGTCCTCGATGATTACAACGCGGTCGCCGTCGGAAAGCTTTGCGCCAACCATGTTTCCGCCCTCGCCGTGGTCTTTGGTTTCCTTACGGTTGAAGCAGTAAGGCTTGTCGATGCCGTACTCGGTAAAGAGCGAGCAGGCTGTAACTGTTGCAAGCGGAATACCCTTATAAGCCGGGCCGAAAAGAACGTCGAAATCGTCGCCGACATTGTTTTTCAAGCACTCGGCGTAATATTTTCCGAGCTTTGCCATCTGTGCGCCGGTTTTGTAGTTGCCGGTGTTAACGAAATAGGGGGATTTTCTTCCGCTTTTTGTTGTGAAGTCACCGAAGCGAAGAACGCCGCTTCTTACCATAAATTCAATAAAATCGGTCTTGTAGCTCATTTTATATCTCCTAATCAAAAAATAATTTATCATATACAGTATACCACTTTTTTTTCAAAAAGTAAATAGACATTTGACAGATTTATCTGTACAAAGAGCAAATTTTGTGATATAATATAATCAATTCCATTGAAAGGACAATGACAATGGCTGAATTTAAAACTAACGTATACAGAATATTCGACAAGGAGAAGCTGCCGTACACGCCGCATACATATGAGCACGGCGACGGTGCAGTGGACGGAATGACGCTTGCCGGACTTCTCGGAATCGACCCGGCAAAAATTTTTAAAACCCTCGTAACAAAGGGTGCAGACAAAAATTATTATGTGTTCGATGTTCCGGTGAACCGTGAGCTTGACCTTAAAAAGGCGGCAAAGGCAGTTGGCGTAAAATCGGTTGAAATGATACCTGTTGCCGACATCAACAAAGTCACCGGATATATCCGCGGCGGCTGTTCACCGATCGGTATGAAGAAAAAATACCGAACCGTATTCGATGCGACCGCCGAAAATTGCGATACAATGCTTGTCAGTGCGGGAAAAATCGGCTGGCAGATTGAGGCGAAGCCGCACGACCTCGCGCGGCTTGCTGATGCAACTTTTGCAGATATTTTGCTTGCGCTTGTATAAATTCTTCCGCCACCTCACGGCGGTGGTGAGAAATCAGACGATTTCTTGCTCTAAATTTAAAAATTCTTCTGTGTTAAAAAAATCGACCAGCGATATCCCGAGTCCGTCACATAGCATTTTTATAGTGACTATACCGGGATTTTTGCTTTTTCCGTACAAAATATTCTTGATTGTTGATGGCGGTACCGCTGACTCTGTAGACAGCTTGTGTATAGACATATTCTTTTGCTCACACAGCACGAGTAATCGCATCTTTACGGTTGTATAAGTGTCCATAAAAACCTCCAAAAACTTTATAGGCTAATTATAGCCTATTTCTCTTGACAAAATAGGCTATATATGATACAATATATTTGCGATGGACTATAAATAGACCATTGACAATGAATTTTGGAGGGATGTCTGATGAAATTTCGTCAACATTGCTTGCGCTTGTGTGAAAAAATACCCCCCAGTTTGCACTGTTGCTATTGACATTCAATCTGGAATGGGTTATAATGATTATAGATGGCGTAAGTGGCTCCTCTGAATTTGGTATAATTCGACAAAATTCGACACTGTTATTTAAAAGGAGATCTTTTATGAAGCAAACGACTGTAATTGCTAAAATGTTAAAACCTCTTACCGTACTTTTTATCGCGTTTGTCACTGTTTGTTCGCTGATAACTGCAGCTGCAGCTTTAGATATGACAGAAGTACGCGCCTGTGCCGATACGCTCTATTCCCTCGGATTGTTTAAAGGTTCGGGAATTGACAAGTACGGAAGACCTATGTATGAGCTCAGCCGTACTCCAACCCGAGAGGAAGCGGTCACTATGCTTGTGCGCCTGCTCGGAAAGGAACAGGAGGCACTCGGTGGGAGCTGGAAAATCCCGTTTACCGACGTTTCCGATTGGGCAAAACCATATGTGGGCTATGCGTACGCAAACAATCTGACAAGCGGAGTGGGAGAAACGACTTTTGGCGGCGGAACGTCGGTTGCGGCAAATCAGTATATTACTTTTGTACTGCGTGCAATCGGATATTCCTCGACAAGCGATTTTAGTTGGGAAACTCCATGGGAGCTTGCAAGCAAGCTTGGACTCTGCGAGATGGGAGAATACGGAGAAAGCAACAATGCAAATTTCAAACGCGCCAACGTTGTTGCGCTTTCATTTAATGCTCTTGCGATTCCACACAAGACTACGGGAGAGTGTATCGGTTACCAAATATATAATGCCGCAATTGCTTCAGAAGAATCGTATCTCGATTTCAATGAACTGATGGAAAAAGCTTGTTCCGACCGCCGTGAATCATGGGAAAAGAGCGTGAATGTTGGCGAGCTTGCACAGTATGCCCCGAATGATTCCAAAACGAAGGGTCTGCTTACAAAGACAGAAATACAACGTCTTCTGCGCCAAAATCCGCAAAAGACAGTTTCGTACGCGCAGGCTGTTGCTGACGTTGATCTTTATATACGGTCATTCAAATATGCGTACCCCGGATATTACTATTTCGGTGAAGCCGTATTTAACAAGATAAAAGCAAATGTTCTTGCTGACCTTGAAGGAAAGACGACGGTTAGTGCGGCAGAGCTTGATGAGAGACTTAGAGAACACCTCTCTGTTATTCAGGATGCACACCTGATCCGCAGAAGTCCAAGGACTTATGCATCATATTACTGTGATGATCAAAACTTCATGTTCGATGGCTCGAAATATTACAAGATTATCGACGGTGAAAAATGGTATTATGTACGCTGCAGCAATGAGCACGTAACGATGAAGCCGTTTCTTACCGAAACAGGCGCACTTGTTTACACGCCAATATGGTATTATTACCGTGACCAGGCTGTTGAAGAAAGCAAGATTACTCTTAAGTGCGGAGAAAAAACGCTGGTTCAGACGGTAAATTGGAAAGAAAATGTGCCGCTCTCCTCGTCAGGTCTTGATTACAAATTCCTGAAAGAAAACGGCATTGCATACATATCCATACGAAGCTTCAGCGGCAGTGCGTCGGAGTTTACCAAGTTCTTAAACTCTGCCTACAAGGTCAAGGATGTAAAGGCGATAATTTTTGATCTGCGCGCAAACGGCGGCGGTTCGGACGGATATTCAAGACAGTGGATAGTGAATTATTCCGGTCAAACTCCATACCCGAGAATGAGGGTTGTTTCACGCCAGACCGCTTTCTACAGCTCGGTTGCACACGGCTCGGAATATTTTTCCAAAGTCAGCAGCAGTAAAGGTTATTCAATCAAGAATGACATTCCGATAATTATACTCACTGACGACCAATGTATGTCGGCAGGCGAATTTGCGGTAAAACAGCTTCTGACACTTGAAAATACTATTGTAATTGGTTCACAGACCGACGGACGTACTTTCTGCTGCGGCGGATTTTTAAAACTGTCTTTGCCGAACTCGGGTGTAAGGTATACGATGGGCACGGCTATGTATTTCCTTGACGATGATACGAACAGGGATGATATGGGAATTGAGCCGGATATATGGTGTAACCCGACAACGGCGCTTGATTCTGTCGTTATAATGCTTATAAGAAACGGTACTATCGATTCAAAAGCAGCGTGGGAAATTACGCAGAAGCTTAATAAACAGTAAGAGTAAACGGTTCATCGCGGACGGAACTTTTTTGAAAAACTCAAAAAAATTGCCGCAACCTCTTGCATTTCGCAAAAAACTGTGATATACTAATGTAAATGCGATGAAGGAGTTTGCCGCTTATATGCGGTGCACACAGAGAGGACTGCCTCGGCTGAAAGCAGTCTTGCACCTTTGAGTACGGCGTTTCGCTCACGAGCAGTGACGGTGAAGGTTAGCTTGTAGCCGTCAACGGCCGACAACCGTTAAAATGTCGCCGAGTGTATTGCTTGGTTTTTCAGGCAATAAATTAAGGTGGTACCGCGGAAACGCATATGAAAATATGCCGCTTCGTCCTTGTTTTTCACGGGGACGGGCGGCTTTTTTGTCGGGGTACCTCAATCTATATTTTTTTGAAAGGACAGACTCAAATGAAACAGAAACTTGAAGAAATCCGTGCGGCGGCAGTGGCAGAGCTTTCGGCTGACAACGCTGACCTTGAAGCGCTCCGTATACGCTTCCTCGGAAAAAAGGGTGAGCTTACTGCGGTGCTCCGCGGAATGGGACAGCTCACTGCGGAAGAACGTCCCGTAATCGGACAGCTCGCAAACGAAGTTCGCGAGTACATCGAAAACGCCATCTCCGAAAAGGCAGAGGCACAGAAAACTGCGGCTCTGGCAAAGAAGCTCGAAGAAGAACGCCTCGACGTTACAATGCCCGGTAAGGCGCCCGAAATCGGTAAGCGTCATCCCCTTGCAAAGGTTCAGAAGGACATGGAAGACATATTTATAGGTATGGGCTTCTCCATTGTCGAGGGTCCCGAGGTTGAGTATGACTACTACAATTTCCAGGCGCTTAATATTCCCGAAAATCACCCTGCACGCGACACACAGGACACCTTCTACATCACAGAAAATATCCTGCTGCGTTCGCAGACATCTCCCGTTCAGGTTCGTACAATGGAAAAACAGCGTCCTCCGATAAGAATTATCTCCCCCGGACGTGTTTACCGTTCCGATGCGGTTGATGCTTCTCATTCTCCGCTTTTCCATCAGCTTGAGGGACTTGTTGTTGACAAGGGTATCACAATGGGCGACCTCAAGGGTACTCTCGAAACCTTTGCAAAAACAATGTTCGGCGAGCAGACACAGATTCGTTTCAGACCGCACCATTTCCCGTTTACCGAGCCGTCTGCTGAGGTTGACGTTTCCTGCTTTGTTTGCGGCGGGAAGGGATGTAAGCTTTGTAAGGGCGAGGGCTGGATTGAAATTCTAGGTGCAGGAATGGTTCACCCGAATGTACTTCGCGGATGTAACATTGACCCCGACGAATACAGCGGTTTTGCTTTCGGTATGGGCGTTGAGCGCATCACTATGATTAAATACGGTATTGACGATATGCGTTACCTCTATGAAAACGATGTACGCTTCCTCGGTCAGTTTTAATTGACGGAAAGGAGAAAAAACTATGAATTTATCACTTAATTGGGCAAAGGATTACGTCAGCCTCGACGGAATCACTCCCAAAGAATACTGCGACCGTCTTACCGCAACCGGTTCAAAGGTTGAGGGATATGAAATTCTCGGTGAGGACATCGAAAATGTCGTTGCCGGCAAGGTAATTTCGCTTGAAAAGCACCCCGATTCCGATCATCTCTGGATCTGTCAGATCGACATCGGCGAGGATGCTCCCGTCCAGATCGTAACCGGCGCACAGAATGTTTTCGCCGGCGCAATGGTTCCCGTTGCAAAGGCTCCGTCAAAGCTTCCCGGCGGTGTTAATATCAAGGCGGGCAAGCTCCGTGGAGTTCCCTCCAATGGTATGCTCTGCTCAATTGCCGAGCTTAACTTAACAACACACGATATGCCCGGTGCTGTCGAGGACGGCATCTTCATCATGGACGGCATTGACTGCAAGCCTGGTGACGATATTCACGACGTGCTGAAGCTCTCCGACACGGTTGTTGAATTTGAAATCACCTCAAACCGTCCCGACTGTCTGTCCGTGCTCGGACTTGCG
>JAZQXA010000040.1:0-7910 GCA_045632605.1 Candidatus Flemingiibacterium sp.
CAAGAAGCGCGACGATGTTTCGCTCTGGATTTATGATATGGACAAGCTGTCGGGCGACTTAAAGACTGCGGAGGACAAATTAAAGCTTGCGGCAAACGAGCTTGAAATCGTCAGTGAAGCGCTTGAATCGCTCGAAAATCAGAACGAGCGTATTTTCGAGGCATCGCAGGAATCAAAATACAAATATGAACAGCTCCAGAATCAGGTTGAGGAATCGAAGGGGCTTGCACATGAGCTTGACAGCAGGATAAAGCTGACCCAAAACGACATGAATCACCGTGACGAGCAGATTGCCCGTGCGGCGACGGAAAAGGCACGCTTTGAAGAAAGACGCACCCAGCTCGAAGCACTTTGCGCTGAAAAGCAGGCGGCACTCGAAGCGGCAAACAAGAATGCGGCAGAGCTTTCAGGCGAGCTTTCCGCACTTGATGACAAGGCTGAAAATGCGCGAGGGGCAAGAGATGAGCTTCGTGAGCTTCTCGACAGACAGCTTGAAGAATTAAAGAAATGTGAAGACAGAGCCGTTGAGCTGAAAATCAGGCTCTCGGTGCTCGACACGACCGAAAAGAGTGACAACGATAAGGCAGAGTCGCTTAAAGAGGAAATCGACAAGTACGAAAGCAGTACCTCAATGCTTACCGCACGCGCTGAGAAAGCCGAAACGGTTATCGCTGACTACAAGAAAAAGAGCGAAGAGCTTTCAAAAAAGGCGGAGGGAATCAACTCCGAAATCGATAAGATGAAGCGTGAAAAGCAGGAGCTTATCGATAAATCGAACGAGGTCTATCTCGAATACACCGCGAAGAAGCACCGTATCGACGCAATACGCCGCATGGAGGAGCTTTTCGAGGGATACGCACAGAGTGTCCGCTTTGTTATGAGCGAATATGATGCAGGACACATCGACGGGACAAATCGCATTTCGGATGTGGATGCAAAGGGCGGACGAATCTACGGCCCGGTTTCCAGACTCATCAATGTGAGTGCAAGATATACGCTCGCGATTGAAACCGCGCTTGGCGCAAATATTCAGAATATTATCGTCGATGACGAAAACACCGCAAAGGCGGCTATGCGTCATCTTAAAGAAAAGAATGCCGGAAGAGCTACGTTCTATCCGATAAGCTCGATGAAGCCGCGTTACAGTCAGATTCCCGATTCGGAATGTGAGCGTTACGCAGGTTATCTCGGCACAGCCGACAAGGTTATCGAGTTTGATGACAAGTTCAGCGGCATTATACGTAATCTGCTCGGTGCGACACTCATTTTCGATAACATCGATAACGGTGCCGCAATGGCGAAGGCAACGGGATATAAGGTCCGTGTTGTTACGCTCGACGGTCAGATTATCAATGCCGGCGGTTCGTTCACGGGCGGTTCGGCAAAGCGTGATTCGGGTATGCTCACAAGACGTACCGAAACCGAAAAATTAAAGAATGATTCCGAGGCACTGGCAAAGAAGCTCGAGGAAATCAAATCGGAGCAGACAAAGTGCGATAATGCTATTGCCGCAAAGACAAAAGAGGTGTCGGCACTTTCCTCGCAGACGGCGATGCTTTCGTCGCTCATCGGTGCGGAAAATACACAGCTTGAAGTTATAAAGAGTCAGCTCGGGGGAGAACGCAATATGCGTGCTTCGCTCGAACGTGACCTTGATGCGATAAAGACCGATGCCGCAGAGCGTGCGGAGGGTATTTTGAAGCTTAAAGCAGATGTTGACGAAGCCGAAGCCGAAGCCAAGAGGCTGACGGAGGAGCGCATTAACGGCGCTTCGAAGCTCGGTGAGCTTGAAGAAGAAATCGACGACTGCGAACGCGAGAGAAGTGATTTGCTTGTTAAGCGTGCGGAGGCACTCAAAGATGTTGAAAGTGCAGAGCACGAGCTCTCCGATGCGCGTGAGCGTCTTTCGGAAAATTCTGCCGAAACAAGCCAGAATGAGCGTCTTGCTGCGGCACTTGCCGACCAGAATAAGAACGCAAAGGATGCACTTGAAGCGATGCGTACCGAGCTTTCGGGACTTGACAAAAAGGTTGAAGAGCTCGAACGCGAGCGAAGTGAAACTTCGGCGAAGAATCTCGAATATGAGCAGAAATTAAATCAGCTTCGTGTACAGATTCGCGAAAAGACCAACAAGCGTGAGCTTTGCTTCCGTGACCATACTTTGGCGGAGAATAAGTATAACAATCTTGTCGAAAACCGCGACAAGCACACAGAACGTCTTTGGGACGAATATGAGCTTACTTACACTGGTGCAGTTGAGTGCGGATATCCGCCTGTCACCGAGGAGAATCGCTCGGAAATATCTGCCGAGCTTACCGAATACCGCACAAAGCTCAAATCGCTCGGAAGCGTTAATATCAACGCTATAGAAGAATATGCGGATGTCAAGCAGAGATACGACTTTATGTCGGAGCAGATTGCAGACCTTGAAAAATCGAAGGATAATCTGCTTGAAATCATCGTGAAGCTTGAGTGCGAAATGCGCGAAACATTTGTCAGCGCATTCCAGGAAATCGACCGTAACTTTAAGATTGTTTTCGGCGAGCTTTTCGGCGGCGGTACGGCAGAGCTTTCGCTTACTGACCCCGAAAACGTACTGACAAGCGGTATAGAGATTCGCGTTGCTCCTCCCGGAAAGATAATCAAGAGTCTTACGCTTCTTTCAGGCGGTGAGCAGTCGTTCGTTGCAATCGCGATAATTTTCGCGATACTGCGCGTTAATCCGACTCCGTTCTGTATCTTTGATGAGATTGAAGCGGCACTTGACGATGCTAACGTATTCCGCTTCGCAGATTATCTCCACCGCTATTCAAACCGCACACAGTTTATCGTTATCACTCACCGTCGCGGCACCATGGAGGTTGCAGACCGAATTTACGGCGTTACTATGCAGGAACGCGGTATTTCAACGATTCTGCCGCTTGATATCAATCAGGCTGCCGAAAAGCTCGGTGAGGGAAAATAACTTATTCAGCAACTGAAAGGACTTATACCAATGGGATTTTTTGACCGACTTAAAGAGGGACTTGCCAAAACGAAAAATACGCTTTTTAAGCAGGTTGACAACCTCTTTCGCAATTTCGTAAGGGTTGACGAGGAGCTGCTTGAGGAGCTTGAAGAGCTTCTCATAATGGCTGATGTGGGAGTCGTTTCCACAGAGGCGATAATCGACCGCTTGCGCGAGAAGATTAAGGACGACCGAATCACCGAGCCGGAGCAGTGCCGGCTTGCACTTCAGGAAATACTCGTCGATATGATTGGCGACGGAGAGGGACTGAAGCTCGACACAACTCCGAGCGTTATTCTCGTAATCGGCGTAAACGGCGTCGGAAAGACCACGTCAATCGCAAAAATTGCAAACAGACTCAAGCAGAACGGCAAAAAGGTAGTTCTTGCAGCGGCGGATACATTCCGTGCGGCTGCCATCGACCAGCTTGCTGTTTGGGCAGACCGTGTGGGCGTTGAGCTTATTAAGCACACGGAAGGTTCTGACCCTGCGGCGGTTGTGTTTGATGCAGTCAGTGCTGCAAAAAAACGCGAAGCCGATGTGCTTATCGTTGACACTGCCGGACGTCTTCACAACAAGAAAAATCTCATGGATGAGCTTGCAAAAATAAACCGCGTAATCGAACGCGAGCTTCCCGGAGCGTCAAGGGAAACACTGCTTGTGCTTGATGCCACAACCGGACAGAATGCCGTAAATCAGGCGAAGGAATTTAAAAATGCCGCCGATATTACGGGACTCATTTTAACAAAGCTCGACGGTACGGCAAAGGGCGGTATTGTTTTCTCGATTAAAGAGGAGCTTAATATACCCGTTAAATTTATCGGCGTCGGAGAGCAGATGGACGATATGCAGGAGTTTTCGGCAAAGGATTTTGTCGATGCGCTCTTTGAGTAATTCGGAGGAAATATGTATAAAATTGTACTTGCTTCCAGAAATCGAAAAAAAATCCGTGAGCTTGAAACTTTACTGTCCGACCTTTCGTCTAAAGTGCAGGTTCTCTCACTCGACGATATCGGTTACACCGAGGAAATTATTGAGAACGGAGACACTTTTTCCGAAAATTCCCGTATAAAGGCGAGTGTTCCGGCAAGGCTCGGATATATCGGAATTGCCGATGACTCGGGACTTGAGGTTGATGCACTCGACGGTGCACCGGGCGTTTATTCCGCACGTTTTTCAGGCGAAGGTGCAACTGATGAAAAGAACAATGCGAAATTGCTTTCGCTTCTTTCCGGTGTCCCGGACGAAAATCGTACAGCGAGATTCCGTACTGTTGTGACCTGCGCTTTTCCTGATGGGACGGATTTTCAGGTTGACGGTGTTTGTGAGGGCGTGATACTTCATGCACCGGACGGTGACGGCGGCTTCGGTTATGACCCGCTTTTCCACTATGCGCCGCTTAACAAGAGCTTTGCCGCACTTACCGCTGACGAAAAAAATGCTGTCAGTCACAGAGGCAAGGCTATGCGTGAATTTGTAAAAAAGTTTAAGGAATACATTGAGCAGGCGTAATGCGTCTGACGGTTTAAGGAGATTTTAATGTTAACAAGCAAACAGCGCGCCTATCTTCGCAGTATGGCGCAGAGCTATGATACAATATTTCAGGTTGGAAAGGGCGGAGTATCGGAAAAGATGTGTGAGCAGATTGCAAACGCCCTTGAAGCACGTGAGCTTATAAAGCTTCGTGTACTCGACAACAGCGACTACAGCGCAAGAGAAGCGGCAGAGGAAATTGCCGCGGCCGTCGGTGCAGATGTCGTTCAGGTCATCGGTACGAGATTTGTTCTCTACCGCGAATCTGTTGACCACAAGAAGATTGATTTAAGACTCGTAAAATGAGTGAAAAACAAAAGCTCGGTATTTACGGCGGCTCATTTTCGCCGATACATTGCGGTCATGTAAATGCGGCAAGGCTGTTTATCGACTCCGCAGAGCTTGATAAGATGCTCATAATGCCAACGCATATTTCCCCTCATAAGGACCCCATTACCGAGGCAACGCCGATGCAGCGTTTTGAGATGGCTAAGCTTGCTTTTTCGGATGACGAAAACTATAAAAGCGGCAGGCTTGAAATAAGCGACTGGGAGCTTTCCCGTGACGGCAGAAGCTACACGGTTTATACTGTACAGCATTTTGCATCCGATGAGCGTGAATTATATCTGCTTGTTGGCACGGATATGTTCCTGTCACTTGACAAGTGGTACTGTGCCGGGGAGATTCTGCGGATATGTGATATTGTGCTCATGCGGCGTGAAAATGACCGCGAGATGTATGCAAAAATCAAAGAGAAAATGAAAAGTATGCAGTCAGGCTTTGGGGCACGTATTCACGAGATTGAAGAACCGCCGATAATTGCGTCTTCAACCGAAATTCGCGAAATGCTCCGCGAGGGACGTGATGTTTCGGGACTCATTCCCGATGAAGTTATACGATATATTGAAAAATACGGTTTGTACAGATAATTATGATTACAGAAAAACAGGAATTGGTACTTGCAGAGCTGCGCGAAAAAATCCGCCCGTATATGAGCGAAAAAAGACTTTCACATACGTATGCTGTCGAGCGTGAGATTATATCTCTCTGCGGCATATATGCGCCGGAGTCGGAGTTTATGCTGCGGGGGGCCGCACTGCTCCATGATATAACAAAGGAGCTGTCAATACAAAAACAGTTGCAATTGTGTCAGCTATCTGATATAATATATTCAGAAGATGAAGCATTAACGCCGAAGATATTCCATTCGAGGACTGCGGCGGCGGTAATAGAGCCGAATTTTTCCGAATGGGCGACGGATGAGGTTCTTTCTGCAATTCGTTGGCATACCACGGGACACGCGGATATGTCACTCACAGAGCAGCTTCTTTTCCTTGCTGATTTTATTGAGGATACGCGTACATTTGAATCCTGTATCAAGCTTCGCCGTTTCTTTTATGATGGCATTAATGGCGGTGCCGATAAGATGTCACATCTTCGCGACACGATGATTTTAGCTCTTGATATGACAGTTAACGAGCTTGTTTCAGACGGGAAGCCGATACACACGGATACGGTTTGCGCCAGAAATTACTTTATTTATGAGAAAGTGAGGGACCAGAATGAGCACACAGCCAAATAAGCGTCAGCCCCAAAAAACGGGTGCGGCACTTAAAATTACATTTGTTGTAATGCTTGCGTTGATAATTCTTATAGTCGGCGGTGTTGCGCTTTTTCTTGAATATTACAGACCGTCGCTTGATACAAACGGACCGCCGTTCAATGTTGATGCCGTTCCGGGACCTGACGATTCGGGGAATTCAGGCGAGGATACTGACAAGTCGCCCGAGGACGAATATATCCGTGATAAAGACATTGTGAATTTTCTCGTTGCCGGACGGGATAAGGATGCATGGAATACGGATGTCATGATGATTGTAAACTTCAACATGAATGACTATTCGCTTAATGTGCTTCAAATTCCGCGTGACACATATATCGATTCGGGTAATGTTCACGGAAGAATCAATACGGCGATGAAGCTGATTCGTGCAGAGGCATATAAAAAAGACAGCTCGCTTTCGCGTGACGAGATGCTTAAAGCCGGGATGCAGGGAACAGTTGAGCTTCTTGAAAAGAATCTCTGTATTCAGATTGACGGTTATGCAATTGTTAATCTTGAGGGATTCCGCAATATAATCAATGCTATTGGCGGAGTTTATATGGATGTTCCTTATGAGATGGATTATGAGGATCCGGACCAGGACCTTTATATTCACCTTGCCCCCGGACCGCAGACGCTTAACGGTGCTCAGGCGGAGATGTTTGTACGCTACCGTTCGGGTTATGTTCAGGGGGACATCGGACGCGTTAATGCACAGAAGATTTTCCTGACTGCACTTTTTAAACAGCTCAAAAACAATCTTGCCATATCGAATGTTCCGACAATTGCAGAGCAGCTTCTTAAATATGTAACCACGGATGTTTCGCTTGCAGATGTGGTATTCTATGCCAAAGAGCTTCTCAAGGTTGATATGGAAAACATTTCAATGCTGACACTCCCCGGAAAGGACGCACGCTCACCATCCACCGGCGCATGGTATTATATAATGCACAGAGCGGATATGCTTGCGGCGATTAATAAGTATTTTAACGTATACAGCAAAGACATAACGGACGAGCTTTTCGATTCGGCTCACGTTTTTACCGACGAGGATTATGACGTTTTCGCCAATATTTATTTTGCCGAGCCGACAGAGGCGGCGGTTGAAACCGCAGATAAGATCGATGAGGGCTCACTAATTATTCCGCTTATTCCAAAACAGTAAAGAAAGGATATATAAATGGACAAAAATTTAGAACTCATAACACCGGAAAATCATCCGGAACTCTCTAACGCCGAGCCACTTGAGATTGCCAAGACGATAGTTCACGTGCTCGACATGAAAAAAGGTCGCGATATAAAGTTGCTTCGCGTTGCCGACCAGACGATAATCGCTGACTATTTTGTAATCTGCGGCGGTACATCAAACACTAATATAAAGGCACTCGCAGGCGAGGCTGAATATAAACTCGGACTCTGCGGTGTGACACCTCACCACATGGACGGTTACCGTGAGGGGGAATGGATTGCGATTGATTTCGGCTCGGTCATGGTACACATCATGAACCGCGACAGCCGCGATTTCTATAAGCTCGAAAAGCTCTGGGCAGACGCCGAGGCTATTGACATCAGCGATATTTTGGTTCAGTAAAAAATAATAATTTATATAAAGAGGTTTTTATCAATGAAATACGATTTCAGTGCCATCGAAAAGAAATGGCAGGACAAATGGGACGCCGAGGGCGTTTTTAAGGCAACAGAAGACCACTCGAAGCCGAAATTCTACGGACTCGTTGAGTTTCCGTATCCAAGTCGGATCGTAGCCAT
>JAZQXA010000041.1:0-3857 GCA_045632605.1 Candidatus Flemingiibacterium sp.
TTTTTTGTGAGAGTTCAAATCGAACTTGAGAAAAACATCTTTTTTGTACCTCAAACCGACAACTGCAATTTTACCTACAAAAACAGAAAAAACCCTGATAAAATCAGAGTTTTTCTGTGGCTATATCTTTTTTTGTAGCCCTTTGATGGTGCGGGCGGCGGGACTTGAACCCGCACGCGTGAGCACTGGCTCCTAAGACCAGCGTGTCTGCCATTCCACCACGCCCGCATATTGGCTTGTTTTTGTGTGAACAAACCGCAGTATAGCACAAATTAAGCTGAAATGCAACCGAAATTTATTCCTTTTTCTTGCGAAGTGCTGCATCCCTCTTGGAATACACGCAGCCGCAGTAGTCCTGACGGTACAGACCGTACCGCGCGGACAACTGAATGGATCGTTTATAGCCCTCCCGCTTTTTGAAATCAGAGAACAGGTAAGGGATATCGTGCTCTACCGCCATTACACCGCCGATGGTGTTTAGCCGCACCGCATCCTTTAGCGGGCTGATGGATAGGGTAGTGGTAAAATAATCAAATCCGTGCTCGGCAGCATAGGCGGCAGTGTGCTCCAGTCGCAGCCGGTAGCATTCTGTGCAACGCTCTCCGCCCTCGGGCAGATGCTCGCGTCCTTTTGCGATAGCGTCAAATTCAGCTGGGTTATAGGGGGCGACAACACATTCCACCGGGTTGGTAAGCGGCATTTGTTGTATTAACCGTATCTGCTCCTCGGCCCGGTGTTGAAACTCGGTGGCAGGGGAGATGTTGGGGTTGTAATAGAATATGGTAATATCAAAATACTGACTCAAATACTCCAGAACATAACTGGAGCAAGGCGCACAGCAACTATGAAGCAACAGCCGTGGCGTGTTGCCGGAGGCGGCGATCTGCTTCAGTTCTTGCTCTAGCTTGAGTTGATAGTTTACAGCCACGGATATGCCTCCTTTCTGTTTAAACGCCGCCGGGGAATGCCGGCGGCGTTCTTTTACATCATTCGTTGTCCGGGTCGACCTCGTTACCTTCGGGGTTGCGGCGTACCAGTACCTGCTCGATGCGACGGTCGTCCATCTCCTGCACCACAAAGGTGAGATTTTTGTATTCCAGCGAGGTTTCTTGATCCTCATCGGGGATTTGCCCCAGTTGATCCAGAATAAAGCCGGCCACCGTATCATAATCACCCTCCGGCAGCTCGGTATCCAGCAGTTCGCTTAGTTCGTCGATGTTTAGCGAGCCGTCAACCTCAAAGGAATCCTCGTCCAACTGTGTGACCTCTTCTTCTTCGTTGTCAAACTCATCCTGCATATTGCCTACAATAGACTCCAGCAGATCCTCGATGGTGACAATGCCCGCAACACCGCCGTATTCATCTACCACGATGGCCATCTGTAGATGCTTTTCGTTCATATTCTCAAAAAGCTCGTCGCATTTTTTGGTGTCCGGGACAAACAGCGTGTTGCGCAAAAGGCTGCGAATCGTAACGTCATTGGGCAAGGAGCGACCAACGTAAGGCAACAAATCCTTGATGTACAAAATACCGATGACGTGATCAATATCCTCTTCATAAACCGGTAATCGGGAATAGCCGTTCTCGACAGCGAGCGCAAGAGCCTGCTGCAGAGGCTCTTGAATATCTACGGCGATCATATCGATGCGAGGGGTCATAATCTCCGCGGCGGTGGTATCATCAAACTCGAAGATATTAGCTACCATATCTTTTTGCACACCCTCGATGGCACCGATCTCTTCGCCGGCATCGATCAGTTCAAGGATATCGTCCTCGGTTACCGGATCGGGATCGTCATTCAAGTCAATACCAAACAGACGAAGAATCGGACCGGAGACCAAAGCGCACACCGCGTATACAGGGTAAAAAAGGCCAAAGAAAAAAGCAAAGATGCCCACTACGCGAAGAGAGGCTGACTCGGGATTAAGATATACCAGGCGACGGGGGAGAATGCAGCCGAGTACACCGAAAAGAAATACTGTCAGAAAGGTGATGATGGCGCATACAAAAGCGTAGATGATCCACGGGTTAATGTGACCATTTGTAAGACTGCGCAGCCAATTGCAAATTAAGGCGTCGAATTTAACGGTCAGCAGGGTCGCGGTCAGGCCGCCGAAGAAAAGCGTGCTTAAGCGAATGCGGGTGGTAAACTGACGCTCTTTTTCCAGATAACGAGCAATGCGGCGCGCTTTGCGGTTGCCATCCTCTTTTAGCTCGCGGATGCGGTTTTCACCCATTGCAAAAAATGCCTCATGACACAGATGAAACAGTGCGGATAACAGCAGCAAAAACAGTGATAAAAGAATTACAGCAAAATTAATACTGGCAGGGTCAGGATCCATTTGAATAAAATCCCCTTTCTTAAACATTCCATATTATTTTACATATTGTAAGCGCATATGTCAACATTTTGTTGCATAATCCGCAGGATATAATTTATGCTATGGTACAATCGATGGATAAACATCTTGACAGAACCCCAATATATGGGTTAGAATAAGTTGTTAGAGCACAGTATATTGAAGAAAAGGATGATGAGTTCTCATGGCGACCAAGAAAAACACGTACGGGAATGAGAGCATAACCGCCCTGAAAGGTGCAGATCGTGTGCGCAAGCGCCCCGGTGTTATGTTCGGATCGGACGGCCTAGAAGGATGTCAGCACGCCATATTTGAAATATTGTCCAACTCCGTTGACGAGGCTCGTGCCGGCTACGGCAGTAAGATCTTGATTACTCGCTTCGAGGATCACTCCATCGAGGTGCAGGACTTTGGTCGCGGTGTCCCCGTGGATTATAACTCTAAGGAAGAACGCTTTAACTGGGAACTGATCTTCTGTGAGCTGTATGCGGGTGGAAAATACGATAACGACGATTACACTCTCGGTTTGAACGGTCTAGGTGCCTGTGCAACCCAATATGCGTCTGAGTATATGGACGTGGAGGTCAAACGGGATGGCTATCTCTATACGCTTCATTTTGAACATGGTGAAAACATCGGTGGGTTGAAGAAAGAACCGTATGCCAAAAAGGATACCGGCACCAAAATTCGTTTTAAGCCGGATATTCAGGTGTTTACAGAGATCGAGGCCCCGCTCACCTATTTCGATGATGTGCTGCGCCGTCAGGCGATTGTTAATCCGGGTATTTTGTTCCAGTTCAAGAATCAAGAGGGCAGAAGCTTTACAACCACGGATTACGTCTACGAAAAAGGTATTGAGGATTACGTAAAGGAGATTGCAGAGGGGCAGGCGCTGACCGCTGTGCAGAGCTGGTCGGCGGAGCGCGTGGGTCGCGACCGCGAGGACAAGCCGGACTATAAGGTACAATTGAATGTATCGATGTGCGTCTCCAATAAGGTTAGTCTGCTGGAATACTATCACAACTCCAGTTGGCTGGAGCACGGCGGTAGTCCGGACAAGGCGGTCAAGAGTGCTTTTGTCTCTCAAATCGACGCTTATCTCAAAAAGGCCGGTAAGTATCTAAAAAATGAATCCAAGATCACGTTCCAAGATGTTCAGGATTGTCTGATATTGGTATCCTCTTCTTTTTCCTCCAGCCAGACATCTTATGAAAATCAGACGAAAAAGGCAATCAATAATAAGTTTATCCAAGAAGCAATGACCGACTTCCTGCGGCACAATCTGGAGGTCTATTTCATTGAAAATAAAATGGACGCGGATAAACTGTGTGAGCAGGTGCTGATCAATAAGCGTAGCCGCGAAAAAGCGGAAACCACTCGCCTGAACCTCAAAAAGACCTTGCAGAGCAGCAACGATCTAGCTTCCCGTGTTGCCGGATTTGTGGATTGCCGCAGCCGTGACGTGTCCAAGCGTGAGCTCTTCATCGTGGAGGGTAA
>JAZQXA010000042.1:0-40287 GCA_045632605.1 Candidatus Flemingiibacterium sp.
GAAACCACAGCCCCCCCACCTGTGCAGAATCCGAACACCCCCTCAGTTGAGGTTCCGGATGCAAATGTATCCGCCCCATGGGCAAAGGAGCTTGCAAAATATCCCGTCACAGTGCTTGGGGTAACTGCCGATGCAGGCCAAGGATACATTGACAGGATGGTATTCCTCGGCGACTCGACAACGAACGGTCTTCGTGCTTACGGAGTACTGAAGGACGGCAAAAATACCAAGCAGGTATGGACACCGCTCAGCGGTACACTCACCTTATCAAATGTTTCTTTTGCCACAATCGTTTATCCCGAAACCGGCGAGGAGATAACCATTAAAGAAGCCGTAACAAGAAAAAAACCGGAATATCTCGTTATAACTCTTGGTGTCAACGGCGTTTCATTCATGGATGAGGCTTACTTCAAATCAGAATATAAGGGAATGCTAGAAACAGTTATGGCTGCAAGCCCGAACACCAAGATAATCTGTCAGTCCATTTTCCCCGTGGCACGCACTTATCCGTCGCTCAAGTCAATCAACAACGAAAAAATCCGCGCCGCAAACGAATGGATTTTAGAGGTTGCAAATGAGGTCGGTGTCAAGTTTATTGACACATATTCCGTGCTCTGTGACAGCGAGGGCTGGCTGCCGGAATCTTATCACAACGGCGACGGTATTCACCTGCATACAGAGTCGTTTAAGCTTGAGCTCAATAATCTGCGTACACACGCGTATATAGACTAATTTGTTTTTTTGAAGGGAATTAAGCTTGAAAATAAATTTTCAAGCTGCCTTTTGCTTCGCAAACCACGCCTCAAGAAGGCGAGAAAGGAAGCTTTTGTTAACGCAAAAGCAATAGTTATAAAAATGCAAAGAACAGGATGTTTTTCATTTATTCTCGCGGTTATAATGATATTTACCTGCCTTACCGCAGCTTCATGCGGTGAAAAGGCGCCTTCGTATTCCGCTGAACTTTCGGCTGCCGAGCTTGCTGCCTCTGCCGATAAAGTATTGACCGACAGTGAAAAATATGCAGAGGTTCCCGAATCTTACATCAACGGCAGAATGGGAATTGATGTTGCTGACTTTGAAAGTTACATTATAAAAATAAACGTCATTGACGAATACGGTATATTCAAAATTTCCGCAGGAGGCGACACAAATGCTGCCAAGGAAGCAGTGGAGGACTATCTCGCACGCAGAGTTGACGAGTGGATGCCCGAATATATGCCCGAGGAATTTCCCAAGGTTGAAAACGCATCGGTAAAGGTTATGGGACAGTATGTGATTTACTGCATCCTCGCGGACGATGCAAAGACTGACGTTTTTGAGGCTGTTGAAAATACTCTGCTTGAAAAGTAAGCAGACATTAATCAAATAAACGATATCCCTGCCGCCGAAATGGCTGTGCAGGGATATTTTTTCGTTTATTATTTGTTCGATTGGAAATACTGGAATATTATTCAAAATAAATATATTGTCCGTGAATAAAGCTAACGGTTTTATTACATATGCCCAAAAAATATTGATTTTCATCCCGGCGTATGGTATCATATATTCACACGGCGGGAACGACCCACGGTCACCCCTCTGCTGTGAATCATATTATCACGGAGGATATCCAAGCTATGAAAAATCTGAAAAGATTTATTTCCGGTTCACTTGCGACACTCATGTTAGTGGGCGCTATGATAACCGGTGCTTTTGCGAAGTCGTATGATGACGTTGCATCGACTGACCGCTATGCGGAGCAAATCGAAATTCTTTCTGACATCGGAGTAATCAAGGGTACAAGCGAAACCGAGTTTTCACCTGACGAAAAGGTTACCCGTGAGCAGATGGCACTGCTTCTGTTCAGACTTATGATTGGAAAAGACACCGCAGGTACAGTAAATACCTCACCGTTTACCGACCTTTACAACGAAACCTACAGCGGAGCTATCTCATGGGCAAACGCTTCGGGTTATATCATCGGTACAGGCGAGAATACCTTTGACCCCCGCGGCGGCATTATGCTTCAGGACGCAATGACCATGCTCGTCCGTGCGCTCGGACACAGCTCTGTTCAGATGAACAGCGGTTACCCCTGGACATACATTGATGCCGCAGTAAAACTCGACCTTGACAATGGCATCGAAGATCTTTCTTACACAAAGGAGCTCACTCGCTCCGAGGTTTCAGCGCTTCTTTACAATGCGCTCACCGCAGAATATCTCATTCCCCGTACCGCTTCAAACGGCATGACCTTCTATGAATCGACCACAATTATCGAGCGTGTATTTGGTTACACCATCGACGAAAGCGTTATTGTTGCGACAAATCATTTCGCTCTTGAGGGCGTTGACACCGTAACAAAGGACGGCTATGTAACAGTTCACACCGAAGACGGCTTCCTTACTGTAAAGTATGAACAGCTCGGTCTTAAGGGTGAGGCTGACGAGCAGCTCGGTAAGAACTTTAAGCTTGTTTATAAGCGTGACGACAAGACAAAGCTCGTAAATGTTCTCGGCTGTACCGAACTCGGCAAGACCGAATCGGCAGAAAAAATCACCCCCGGTAAGGACAATGCACATATCGAAATCGGCGGCGTGAAATATCAGGTTGTCGAAACTCTCTCCGATGCACTCGCAACCAATGCAAACGAGCTTTTAGTTTATGCTTTTGACAGCGATGCATCCCTCACACAGGTAAAGACCAATGCGGCTCTCGCTGAACTTCTTGGCGCATATGACGCAGAGCTTATCTTCAACGATAAGAGCAGCTCCACCGCAGACCGTCTTATCATCAAGCCCTTTAAGTTCGGCAAACTCGAAATTAAGAACGGCAAGGTAAACCTTGCAGGCGGCATGAAGGAAACTGACCTCACCATCACCGATGAGGCTGAAGCATCAAGCGGCGACTATGTTCTCTATTATTTCAATGAAGCTAACAAGTCACTTGAGCTTGCGGCAGTTCTTCCCACAACCGATTCCGGTAAAATTACACGTCTTACCGCTACCACAGCAACAATCGGCGGTGTAAGCTATACTCTCGGAAGTGAAAAGCTTGGTGTTACTGCAGCTTCTATCCGTGAACAGCTCACAGTCGGCGCAACAGTACGTGTGGTTGTATTTGGCGACATTATACTCGCGGTTGACACCACAGTGGCTTCTATCGGTGCCCCCTCGCAGTACCTTATTGCACAGAGCACCACAACTCCTGCCTTCGTTGACGGCAAGCTCACCTATGCAATGGAAGCATTCATTGACGGCTCCGTTGAAGCAATCCTCGTTACTAACCGTACTGTAACAGCAGGCAACGTATACCGTTATACTGTTGCAGATGATGGCACATTCACCCTCATCCCCATGCGCATCTCCGGCGGCAGCATTGTAAGCGGTGACAGCGAATTTGTTCAGTCGAACCAGCGTAACGATGAAATCGCATTCGTAATCGAAAGCGCAGACTCCACAACAATTGCTCCCACCGGCTCATATCACACAATTACAGCCGGCAGTGCAAGCGCTGTAACTTCCACCGGAAACCGTGAAAGTTCTGTAAGCTTTGTAATGAGCGATGACACTGTTATTATCGTAAAGAACGGCACAACTCATTCTGTCCTTAAGGGAATTTACAACTCTGCAATCACTGTAAGGGACGGCGCTTCCGTTACCGCAATTTTCGATAACGAAATCGGTTCTGTTGAAACTCTCCGTTACCTCTATGTTTCTGACGGCTCTCTCGGTGATGTTATTACCACCCAGAGCAGTGTAAAGATTCTCGCAAACATCGGTGCTGAACTTGTTGACGGCGATGTTTACAGCGCTTACAGCGTACTCGACCTCGCAACAGGTAAGGTTACCGAAATGCACTCCAAGAGCGATTCGCTCGCAGTAGGCAAGAACTATCTCGTTGACGCTGAAGGCTTCATCTCCTCTACCGAAGCATCAATCGCAGGCGGCGTTGTTTCGGGTTACACGAAGACCACCATCACCATCGGCGGCGAAACCTATGGCTTTGCATCTGATGTTAAGTTTACTGAACTTAATGCTGACGATACCGCAACTGCTGTAACCCTTGAGGATGTATTCATGGGCAATGTTGAGTTTCTCGTTAAGGACGGCAAGGTAACATCCGTAATCCTTCTCGGAGAAGCAAGATTCTCGGCAGTCGGCGCAGACGATAAAATTACCGTCAGCGCACTCGACACCTTAAAGGATGCTGACAGCTTCGGAATGACCGGTCTTGTAATATTCGACGCTGAAACCGAGGAATACACTCAGCTTGACACAGAGATTATCTCTGAAATAAAGCTTCCCGGTGCAAACTTCTCGTTCGAAATCACACTTGGCGACACTCTTGCAGCAGGCGACTATATTCTTATCATGGAAGTAAATGAAGTTGAATTCTTCGTTGAATTTACCGTTGACTAACGTATAAACTTACAGACTGCCTTCGGGCAGTCTGATTTTTTTTTGCAAAACCCTTGACAAATGAATATCTTTGTGATATCATTATGATAACAACCATGAGGAGGTATGATATTATGAATGAAAAAATCTTATCGGGTAAAAAACACGGTATGGCGGTACTAATATTAACGTCACTGCTTTACATCGCATCGCTTGCAGGCTGTATCTGGGGCGGAATCCAAATGGAAAACGAAAATGGGGGACTTGGCATAGCGGTTTTTATTGTTTCGATAATTTGGGCTTGCATCGGATGGCTGCCTTATCTCGGACTCAAAATTCTCAAGCCGCAGGAAGCGCTTGTGCTCACTCTTTTCGGAAAATACATCGGTACACTCAAGGATGCAGGATTTTATTATGTAAATCCGTTCTGTGCCGCAGTCAATCCTGCCGCAAAAACCAAGCTTAATCAGAGCGGAGATGTGAGCGAACACAATTCGCCTATCCGAGTAAATACGAGCACCGGAAACGTAACGATGACTGCCGCTGCAAACAAAATTTCGCTCAAGATTATGACGCTCAACAATCAGCGACAGAAGATAAACGACTGCCTCGGAAATCCCGTTGAAATCGGAATTGCGGTCATGTGGAGAGTTGTTGACACGGCGAAGGCAGTTTTCAATGTTGACAACTATAAGGAATATCTCTCGCTTCAGTGTGACAGTGCGCTTCGCAATATTGTGCGTATTTATCCTTATGATGTTGCGCCGAATGTTGACACCACCGGTGACGGTCTTGCTGATGAGGGTTCACTTCGCGGCTCGAGCGAGGTTGTTGCAAAGCGTATTCGCGATGAAATACAGTCAAAGGTTGCAGATGCCGGACTCGAAATTATCGAGGCGAGAATTACATATCTCGCATATGCGCCCGAAATTGCCGCTGTAATGCTTCAGCGTCAGCAGGCATCCGCAATAATTGACGCACGCAAGATGATAGTTGACGGCGCGGTCGGCATGGTGGAAATGGCACTCGACAGACTTGCCCAAAACAAAACTGTTGAGCTTGACGAGGAACGCAAAGCGGCTATGGTGTCAAATCTGCTTGTTGTGCTCTGCGGCAACCGTGATGCACAGCCCATTGTGAACTCGGGAAGTCTTTATTAATATGGCAGAAAAGAAACAGATACCGCTGCGGCTCTCGGAGAAGCTGTTTGCTGAAATTTCCGCATGGGCGGAGGATGATTTCCGTTCAGTAAACGGGCAGATTGAATATCTTCTTACCGAATGTGTACGTCAGCGCAGAAAAAACGGGAAATATGTATCCGACGAGATAGACAAGCCGCTTGATATTGACCTTTCGGATACAAAGAAAAGACCGAATTAACACAAAAAATCACCGCTTCTTTGTGAAACGGTGATTTTTATATTACGTGATAGCTTACTGAGCCGCATCAACTATAACAGTGAAGTCAGCAGTTTTGAGGGAAGCGCCGCCGATGAGTCCGCCGTCAACGTTAACCTTTGAGAGAAGCTCGGATGCATTCTTGGCGTTCATCGAGCCGCCGTACTGTACGGTTACAGCCTCAGCTGCCTCTGTGCCGAACATTTCCGCAACAGCCGCACGAACGAATCCGTTGCCCTCGTCAGCCTGGTCAGCGGTTGCAGTTACGCCGGTGCCGATTGCCCAAACAGGCTCATATGCGATGATGATATTCTTAAGCTGTTCCGGCTTTACGTTAGTGAGAGCCATCTTTGTCTGATATTTGAGGAGAGTTTCGGTGTAACCAAGCTCTCTCTGTTCGAGGGTTTCGCCAACGCAGACGATTGCGGTAAGACCGGCATTAACAGCCGCGAGAGTGCGGAGATTAACGGTCTGGTCAGTTTCGCCGAAATACTGACGGCGTTCGGAGTGACCGATTACAACATACTCAACGCCGCAAGCGTTAAGCATCTTCGCGGAGATTTCACCGGTATAAGCGCCGGACTCTTTGAAATGTACGTTTTCAGCACCGATTTTGATGTTTGTGCCCTTTGCCGCTTCAACTGCTGCAGCGATGTCAACAAACGGAACGCAGAGTACGATGTCACAACCGTCCTTGCCTGCAACCATGGGAGCAAGCTCGGTGATGAAAGCTGTGGTTTCTGCAGGAGTCATGTTCATTTTCCAGTTTCCTGCGATAACTGTTTTTCTTGTAGCCTTATTCATTGTTATTATCCTTTCAATTAAGTATGGGAGGAGCAAGCCCCTCCCCTATGATTAATTATTCCTTTTCGTTGAGGCAAGCGATGCCGGGAAGCTCAAGACCTTCGAGGAATTCGAGCGATGCGCCGCCGCCGGTGGAAACGTGGGACATCTTGTCTGCATAGCCGAGAGTTTCAACTGCAGCTGCGGAGTCGCCGCCGCCGATGATGGAAATTGCACCGGACTCTGCAATAGCCTTTGCTACAGAGCGTGTACCGGAAGCAAAGTTTTCCCACTCGGAAACACCCATCGGACCGTTCCAGATAACGGTTCCTGCATTTGCAAGGCTCTTTGCGAAGAGCTCTTCGGTCTTTTCACCAATGTCAAGACCCATCCAACCATCCGGAATGGAATCGCTGTAAATTTCCATGCAAACGGTGTCTTCTTTATATTCACGGCCGATTTTGTTGTCAACGGGAAGCAGGAAGTTTACGCCCTTTTCCTGTGCTCTCGCCATGAGATCCTTTGCAAGGTCAAGCTTGTCGTACTCGCAGATGGAAGTGCCGATCGGAAGTCCCATTGCCTTGAAGAATGTGTAAGCCATACCGCCGCCGATGATGATGGTGTCGCACTTTTCGAGAAGATTGTTGTTAACACCAATCTTATCGGAAACCTTTGCGCCGCCGAGGATTGCAACAAACGGGCGAACCGGATCCTCGAGAGCCTTGCCCATAACCTCAATTTCCTTCTGGATGAGGTAGCCGCAAACAGCGGTATCAAGATAATCAGCAACGCCTGCAGTTGAAGCATGTGCTCTGTGAGCAGTACCGAATGCATCGTTTACATAGATGTCAGCCATGCTTGCAAGCTCTTTTGCAAATGCGGGATCGTTCTTTTCTTCTTCTGCATGGAAACGTACGTTTTCGAGAAGGAGAACCTCGCCGTCCTTAAGTGCAGCAGCCTTTGCCTTTGCGTCGGGACCGATAACGTCGTTTGCGAGGGTTACCTTGATGCCCTTTGCGGTAAGGTCGTCTGCAACGATTTTGAGAGAGAGCTTGGTGATGTCGCCCTTTGCCTTTTCGAGAGCGGCTGCGGTTGCTGCCTCGCGCTCGTTTTCGGGGAGCTCATCGATCTTCTTCTTCTCTTTTTTGGAGAGCTTGAGTTCTGCATTGAGAACATTGTGGGGTCTGCCCATATGCGAGCAGAGGATAACCTTTGCCCCGTTATCAACGAGATATTTGATTGTCTTCATAGCTCCGACGATACGCTTGTCGTCGGTGATTTTTCCGTCCTTTACGGGAACATTGAAATCGCAGCGGCAGAGAACTTTCTTGCCTGCAACAGCGATATCTTCAACTGATTTCTTGTTGTACATATATTTTCACCTCTATAAAAATTTTTACAAAAACCAACGATTGTCCAGCAATCAAAGAATATTTTACCATATTTTCGTGATTTTATCAACAGAAATTTGTGAAAAATCCGTCAATTTCAAAATTTTTTCTAATATTTACAATATTTCATTACTCATCAAAATGATATATATTTATTTTGACGTTACAAAACCGTATTGACAGAACTTCGTAAAGAAAGTATAATAGTATATAATATTTTAAGCGGAGGTAAAATTCGGTGATTACTTTACTGCTGACTCTTATCTATATAGCATTTATAAGTCTTGGATTGCCCGATTCACTCCTCGGTTCAGCGTGGCCGGTTATGCGTCTTGAGCTTGGTGCGGAGCTTTCATTTGCCGGTGTGATATCCATGATAGTTTCAGGATGTACGGTAATTTCGAGCCTTGCCAGCGATACGGTAACACGTAAGCTCGGAGCGGGACTTACAACCGCAATCAGTACAGGCATGACCGGAGTTGCACTCCTCGGATTTTCTCTTTCGCCGTCAAAATTTGTGATTTGTCTGTTTGCAATTCCATACGGTCTTGGAGCAGGAGCGATTGATGCAGCACTTAATAACTATGTCGCGCTTCATTTTTCGGCTCGCCACATGAGCTGGCTTCATTGCTTCTGGGGAGTTGGAGCATCGATAAGTCCCTTTATAATGGGTACTCATCTTGCAAACGGTAATAATTGGCGAGGCGGATATGGCACGGTTTCAGTAATACAGCTTGTTTTAACAGTGCTGCTTTTTGCTGCACTGCCGATATGGAAGATAAAATCCGGCAGCTCTGAAACAGCCAAAAAAGGTATAGGTATACTCGGAGCTGTACGGCTCCCGGGGGCAAAAAACTTGCTTATCGGTTTCTTTGCCTATTGTGCTGCGGAAGCAACTGCTTTTGTCTGGGCATCTAGCTATCTTGCGGAGTATCGCGGACTTGAGGTTAAGGACGCCGCAACATTTGCATCGCTTTTTTATATAGGTATCTCCGTCGGGCGTTTTTTGTGCGGATTTATTGCAGACAAGGCAGGTGACAAGCGGCTCATACGAATCGGTTCAACTGTAATAATTTTGGGACTCATACTTATAGCATTACCGTTTAGTTGCGATATATTCGCTCTTGCTGGACTCATAGCTGCCGGAATCGGATGTGCGCCGATTTATCCGTCAATAATACACTCCACACCAAATCATTTCGGTGCGGAAAACTCGCAGGCAATTATCGGAATACAAATGGCAAGCGCATATATCGGAACTACATTTATCCCCCCGATTTTCGGCGTTCTTGCACAGCATATCGGAGGATGGATATTCCCTTACTTTATAGCCATATTTATTATACTTACGGTAATTATGACAGAAAAACTCAATAAAATTACGGAGCGTTAAAACGCTCCGTTAAATTATTTTATAAGTAAAAAATATGCTAAAACAATTACACCGAGTATGATTCTGTAATATGCAAACACCTTGAAATCGTGCTTCTTAACATAGTCCATGAGGAAGCGTATACAAACCATCGAAACCGCGAATGCGCTGACCATTCCAACAAGCAGTATGACAGCTTCAACTGCGGTGAAGCCAAATCCGAATTTCACAAGCTTCAACAGCGATGCGCCGAACATTACGGGGATGCCGAGAAAGAATGTAAATTCTGCCGCAACGGTACGCGAAACGCCGAGCATAAGTCCGCCGAGTATAGTTGAGCCGGAGCGTGATGTTCCCGGGAATATCGCCGAAATAAGCTGGAATAGACCGATTCCGACAGCCTGACCCCATGTGAGAGAATCGATATCGGCAGTTTTCGGTCTGGCATTTTTGTTGCGTATTTCAACCAGAATGAACGCAATTCCTACAACGATAAGTGCGATTGCAACGGTCAGCGGATTATAGAAAACAGCATCTATTATATCGTCAAAAAGCAGTCCCACCACCGCAGCAGGCAAGCAGGCAACGATGATTTTCAGCCACATATTAAGCTTGTCGCGGCGGATTATGCCGAGGACTTCACCCTGCTTCTTTGAAAACGGCCATATCTTTTTGAAGAAGATAACCGCCACAGCGAGTATTGCGCCGAGCTGGATTACAACCTCAAACATTTCCCAGAAGCCTTCTGATACACCGGTGAACTTGACAAATTCTTCGAGTAAAATAAGATGTCCCGTGCTCGATATCGGAAGCCACTCGGTGATGCCTTCAACTATACCGAACAAAAGTGATTTTAACATTTCGATGATAATCATAAAATTACTCCCATCATACTGCTCGTATTATATCTCCGACATTTACCTCGAAAGGTACTTTTGCTGAGAACGGCATATACGGATGAGGTGCCGATTCGATAACCTCACCGGATTCATTATAAAGCTCTCCGAGATGCAGTTCACGTCCGACCTTGCCGGGAGAAATGATTTCTACATCCGAGTTTGCGAAGACCTTGTTGCGCTGAACGAAATGTGCTGTGCCGGTATCTTTATCGTATGCGACGACACGGCAGAGATATGCTTTTTCTTTCATGTAACCGGGCTGCTTTGCCGTGTTTGCGTCCTCCATCGGATTTGTAAAATAATATCCGGTGTGATATTCGCGGTGGCTGACCGATTCAAGCTCACGAAGCCACAGCGGGTCATAAACATACCCCTCCGGGTCGGCGAGATAGCGGTCAATTGCCATACGGTAGACGTTTGTTACCACAGCCGCATAATATTCGCTTTTCATTCGTCCCTCAATTTTGAAGCTGTCGATTCCACTTTCGATTAGCTCGGGAATATGCTCTATCATGCAGGTGTCCTTGCTTGAGAGGAAGAATGTTCCCCGGTTATCCTCAACGACGGGAACATGATTGTCAGGACGTTTTTCTTCGGTAATCTCATAAGCGGCAACGCCCTCTCCTGCAATGGTTGACGGAGCATATGACATATTCCAGCGGCAGGGCTGTGCACATTTTCCGCGGTTTGCGTCCCGTCCGACAAAATGTTGGGAGAGCAAGCACCGTCCGCTGTAGGAGATGCACATTGAGCCGTGTATGAACGCTTCAAGCTCAAGCTCGGGCGGCGTGTTTTTCCGTATCTCACGTATTTCTTCAAGACTCAACTCGCGTGCGAGAACAACACGTTTTGCACCGAGTTTATGCCATTCACGGCAGGTTGCCGCGCTGACGGTGCTTTGCTGTGTCGAAACGTGTATTTCCGTTTCGGGAAGATATTCTCGAACCAATGCCATAACGCCGAGGTCTGCGGCGATTACCGCATCAATCCCGGCGCCGGAAAGGCTTTTCACAAATTCGGTGAGCTTCTCATATTCGTTCGTATGCGGCATGGTGTTGAGCGTCAGATTGATTCTCACCCCACGCTCATGCGCATATTTTACCGCTTCATAAAGTTCGTCGAGCGTGAAATTGTCTGCCGCGGCACGCATACCGAAGTCATCTCCGGCGAGATAAACGGCATCTGCGCCGTAAAGTATCGCAGCTTTCATTTTATCAAAATTACCTGCCGGGGACAAAAGCTCCGGGGGCTTTATTTTTGTCATCATACCGATGCCCTTTCGTTAAAGTGCAGAAAAGCTTCTGCTCAGGTGTATTTATATTCTATCTGCTCATAGAGCTGCCAGAGAGTACTGAAGGTATATGCAAGCCATATGCCCATCAGAATGAACGGTAGAAGCCAGAATGCGGCATTTATTTCGGCACGCATAATGATATATGCAATATTTGCCGCAAGCGCAATGACAAAAATTACTGCGCTTGCCGTAATTCCTTTTTTAACAGAACGAAGATGCTCGTCGTATATTGCGATGAGGCGTTTATCTTTTATGTCCGGGTCGGGAGCAAGATGTGCGTTCGCAAGCTTGCGTATTTCTCTGAATACTGTAAGCATTGCAATTGCCATTGCCGCATATTCGATTACGGACATTGTGACCGACAGATTATAAAATGCAACCTCACCGGGGTCTGCGACACCGAGTATTACCGCACGCAGGTCATATTTTAACGAAAACGTGAGCGACACGGCAAACGATGCTGCCGAAATGAGCGAAAATACAACTGCCGACATAAGCGAAATCGGTGAAACGAGATTTATCTTTTTCAGCTTCATGAGTGCGGCAAAGATAAACAGAGCACCGATGAATGTCGGTATTACATTTACGCCGTCGAGCCATATATTGAGGAAGAAGACGAAGCCGGCAATTAAAAATGCCACGGCGGTATGAAGTGTACGTCTGATTCCGATGCCCACATTATCGGTTATTTCGAGGTCATAGTCGCGCAGTATACGGGTGAGAAGCACAGTGTCGTTTGCTATACGCTTTATGTATGGGATTACATTTATAAGCCAGAGTATTCCAATAAGCAAGGAGAGAAATGCACCGGCAAGAACGAACAGATTCTTATACTTTGAAAGGTCAAACTGCGGAACTGTAGTTATATATCCCGAATATTCGTAATCCGAGAGGGAAGCAAGCTCCGGGAGAACACAGAGTGCCGATTTTGCAAAAAGGAAAATACTTGTTAAAAGGCGCAGGTCCTTTAGTCCTGTAAATATCGAATTACCGTCGAAACGGGTGCCGAAATATTCAAGTCCGTCGAAGATACGTCCTGCCGCCGGAACGGCATATATCAGCTCAATGAGAACAAATGAAAATGTCATAAGCAGAACAAACGTGTCATCTTTAAATATCGGAATTAGTAAGACGACCGGGAGTTTGATTAACATAAACCAACGAAGTCTTCCGAGCCCTGATACCGCATCGGCGATATTCGGACAGAGGTCAGCCCATTTTTCGAGTCCCTTAAGTAAAAAGAGATAGCCGAAGAAATCGGGCAGGATATCGACGATGTTTACGCACGGATTGAATATAAAAATCACCGCGGCGATGAAATATCCGTAGCCGAGCCGTTTTTTAGGTGATTCGGTATGTATCCTGTTTACTTTTTCTGTAACCATACAAGACATCCTTTCTTTATTAGGTTACTGTTTATTTCGCTTTGTCCACGCGATTATCTTATCGAAAATGTCTTCACGGTAGGGCATATCCTCGTCGCCCTCAAGGCAGATTTTTGCATAGCATGAGAAAATCAAAATGAGGTTTATTATGATGCACACATATTCAAGCAGCATCGAAAAAAGTCCGGTATAAAAGACGGCGCCGCTGAATCCGGTGCTCACCGGAACGCCGGCTGTTATTATTATCGCAAACACGCCGGAAAATGCCATCGCCGCGCCCCATACGCCGGTTACTGTTATTCTCCTCGTCGCCGCAGACGCAAGCTTTGGAAGCTCAACCTCATTTGCCAGACGGTGGACACCGATGAAAAGGATAACTGTAAACACGCATACAGTCAGCTTTGATATTATCGAGAGCGGCTCGGCAAAATAAAAGCGAAGCTCATCTGTCAGCTTGCCGCTTGATTTTACAGCATTAAGCACAAGCATTGTGAGTGATAGAACAGAAAGCGGAACAAGTGTAATTTTTGCCGCCTTAAACCATTTATTGTCGGGACAGTACCGTGTCAGGCGTTTCAGTGCGGCAAATATGAAAATACATCCGAAGACAGACAGATTCGGGAGTATTCCGACGCTGTCGAGCGGATAAAATATCAGAAAAAAGTATCCGATTAAAAGATATCCGAATCCCATATGTAGCATCCTTGTTGTAAACTGCGCTCCCGTTATGAGAGCGCAGTCGTTTTTATATTATTCGGCAGTGTCAGCCATGCCGCTTCCGCAGCATTTCTTATATTTTTTGCCGCTTCCGCAAGGGCAGGGGTCATTACGTCCGACCTTGGGAGCTGTACGTGCTGTCGGGCTGACGATTCCCGTTTGTGAAGCAGAGCCGTGTGAAGCTGCAGCAGGACGTGTCTGTGCGCCGCCGGCAAAGCCTTCGCTTGTTGCTTTTGCAACCTGAACGCGCTTGATTTCAGCGTCACGTCTGGGTGCAATTGCAAGCACCATACGTGTTGTATCCTCGCGAATTTGTGCAACCATGTCGTCGAACATATCTGCACCGGTGAAGCGGTATTCGTTAATCGGACTGCGCTGTGCATACGCCTGAAGTCCGACAGAGCCTCTGAGGTCATCCATAGCGTCGATATGGTTCATCCAGTTCTGGTCAACCGCACGGAGCAGAACCGCACGTTCGATTTCGCGCATCCTGTCGCCGAATTCGGTTTCCTTGATTTCGTAAAGCTTATTGGCACGCTCGTGAAGAACAGCCTTGATGTCTTCTTTTTTGAGGTTTGCAAGCTCTTCGTCTGTGTATTTGAAATCATCCTCGCGGCAGAGCAGACCGAAGAAGTGCGAGCGTATCGCATCAATGTTCCATTCAGCCGGATTTTCGGAAACGGTGTGAGTATCGACACCGATTTCAATTGTTTCGTCAATCATGCCGCGTACCGTTTCACGCAGGTCTGCACCGTCAAGCACCGAACGGCGCTGGGTATAGATGATTCCGCGCTGCTGATTCATTACGTCATCGTATTCGAGGACGGTCTTACGGCGCTGGAAGTTCTGGTCTTCAAGTCGCTTCTGTGCACCCTCGATTGCGTTTGAAAGGATTGCGGCATCAATCGGCTGGTCTTCTTCGAGTCCAAGCCGGTCAACCATGCCCATAACACGTTCGCTTCCGAAAAGACGCATAAGGTCATCCTCAAGCGAGAGGAAGAATCTCGATTCACCGGGGTCACCCTGACGTCCCGAACGTCCGCGGAGCTGATTGTCGATACGGCGGCTTTCATGGCGCTCTGTACCGATTATGAATAAGCCTCCTGCTTCACGTACTTTATCCGCTTCAGGCGCAATTTCGAGCTTATATTTTTCGAGCGATTCGTGATATTTCTCACGTGCTTCAAGAACGGTTTCATCCTCTGTATTCGCCATGCCGGTTGCAACGACAATTACCGATTCATCGTAGCCGAGCTTGCGAAGGTCATTTTTGGCGAGAAATTCAGCGTTACCGCCGAGCATAATGTCCGTACCGCGTCCTGCCATGTTAGTGGAGATGGTGACGGCGCCGAGCTTACCTGCCTGAGCGACAATTTCCGCTTCCTTTTCATGATATTTTGCATTAAGAACGACATGGGGGATACCGTTCATCTTGAGCTTTTTTGAAAGCTCCTCGGATTTTTCAATCGAAACGGTACCAACCAGCACAGGCTGTCCCTTTGCGTGGCATTCCTTAATCTGCTCAACGATAGCATTATATTTGCCTCTGACGGTTTTATAAACCACATCGCCGTGGTCTTTTCTTATCATCGGCATATTGGTCGGAACTTCAACAACGTCGAGGGCATAAATCTCGCGGAACTCATTTTCTTCGGTCAAAGCCGTACCGGTCATACCGGAGAGCTTTTTATAAAGACGGAAGAAGTTCTGGAATGTAATTGTTGCGAGAGTTTTGGTTTCCTTCTGAATGTCAACGTGCTCTTTTGCTTCGATTGCCTGGTGGAGTCCGTCGGAATAACGGCGGCCGGGCATTACACGTCCCGTGAATTCATCAACGATGAGCACTTCGCCGTCTTTTACGATATAGTTGACATCGCGCTGCATATTACCGTGGGCCTTGATTGCCTGGTTAATATGATGCGAAATTGTTGAGTTTTCAGGGTCGGAGAGGTTTTCAAGGTCGAAGAATGCCTCTGCCTTTTTGATGCCGCTTGCAGTGAGGGTGACGTTCTTTGCCTTTTCGTCAACGATGTAATCGGCATCGTAGTCCTCATTAAGCTCCTTTGAGTCGAGCTCCTTGATGACGAATTTTTTCAGAGTGCGTACGAACTTGTCTGCCCTGTCGTAAAGGTCTGTGGACTTTTCGCCTGCTCCCGAAATGATAAGCGGAGTTCTTGCTTCGTCTATAAGAATGGAGTCGACCTCATCGACGATTGCAAAAACATGGTCACGCTGAACGAGCTGTTCTTTGTATGTTACCATGTTGTCGCGCAGATAGTCAAAACCGAATTCATTGTTTGTGCCGTATGTGATATCGGCGTTATATGCGGCACGTTTTGCATCCTTTGTCTGGTCGTGGATGATAAGTCCCGTTTTGAGCCCGAGGAAGCCGTAAACCTTGCTCATTTCCTCGCTTCCGGTTTTTGCGAGGTATTCGTTAACGGTTACGATATGAACGCCTTTGCCGGTGAGTGCATTGAGATATGCCGGCAGGGTTGCAACAAGGGTTTTACCCTCACCGGTTTTCATTTCGGCAATTCGTCCCTGATGGAGTATAATGCCGCCTATGAGCTGCACTCTGAACGGACGTTTTCCGAGCACACGGTCAGCCGCTTCTCGCACCGTTGCAAATGCATCGGGAAGAATATCGTCAAGTGTTTCGCCGTTTTCAAGGCGAGCCTTTAATTTATCGGTCATTGAGCGGAGCTCATCATCGCTCATCGCTTTATATTCGGGCGCAAGAGCTTCTATCTTATCAACTGTGGGAATGAGCTTCTTCACCTGACGCTGGCTGTATGTTCCGAAAACCTTATTTAATAAATTCATGTCTTTATATCTCCGGTTAAAAAATGAATAATTTTTGATTAAAAGCGCATTTTTTACTTTTGAAAGCCGATAAAATGCATATACATAATTTATTATACTACATTTTTTCGAAAATTGCTATAATATATTGTAAACTTTCAGATTTTTTTAATTCAGTTCTGCTTATATTTTGAATATTCGGTTTTCGTACATATATTCGCTCGGTGTAATTCCAACCTTTTCTTTGAAAACCCGGCTGAAATGATAAGGATTCGAGAAGCCGCATTCCTCTGCGACGGCGCTGATTTTCATTATTCCGTCAGAGAGCATCTGCTTCGATTTTGCAATACGCAGGTCGATTATATACTGTTTTGGAGTGACTTTATACTTCCCGACAAACAGCTTTCTATAATAAACCTCGCTGATTCCGCACTGCTTTGCAAGGTCAGTCACTGTCAGCGACTGCGAGGAAAAGTTTTCCTCAAGAAAGCGGATCGACGGCGAAAGGATATTGTAAAGCGGCTCCATCCCGGATGACAGGCGGTGAAATATATCATATAAAAAGCTCATTTGCTTCGCTCGGCTGCCGTTAAGAAGACTTAGAAGCTTTATCTGCTCAAAGATTTTCAAATAGACTTCGATGCTCTTTATCGGTATTATTGTGATTTCAGAGCATATTGGTTCGGTACAGGTGAAATTTATAAGCGGGAAATGTCCGGCTTTGTCGCCGTTAAGCGTATAGCTTCCGTCCTCCGGGAGAATTACTGCATGATTTGGGTCGGAAACATATTTGCGTCCGTTTTGAGTGTAGGTTATCTGCCCGTCAATGCAAAAAGCGAGTCCATAGCTTTTACGGTTTGTCATGGTGTAGCTTCTGCCTTTTTTAGATGCAACGGTTGTGACTTCGATAATATCGGTAACGGTTATGTTATCAAGCACAGTCATCCCTCCTAATCTATTTCATATTATACACTTTTTATCAAATAAATCAAGATATAAGTCAAAAATAATATCGAAAACATCAAATTAATATTACTTTATGCATTGAATACAAATGGAGTCGGGACTATAATGCTTTATATATAATAAATATTTGGAGTGCTAACATGGATTTTACCAATAAAACAGCCATAGCAACCGGTGCGGCATCCGGTATGGGCTTGCTTTTTTCCGAAAACTTTGCCGAGCTTGGCGGAAACGTCATTATGTGCGACGTAAACGAAGCAGTTCTCGTCGAGAAGGCTGCCGCAATCAATGCGAAAGGAAAGGGACGTGCGATTCCGGTTGTCTGCGATGTACGCGACTATTCGCAGGTGTGTGCCGCGAGAGATACCGCTGTTGAAAATTTCGGCGGTATTGATATTGTTGTAAACTTTGCCGGGGGTTATGCGGTTCGTATGCTGGGGGTTGATAAGTCGCTCGAGTTCCCGGAAATACCGATTGATGTTTTTGACTGGGGACTTGACGTAAACTTAAAGGGTCCGTTCTATTTTGCACACGCAGTGTTGAAGCAAATGAGAAAGCAGAACAGCGGACTTATCATAAATATCGGTTCGATAGTCGGCGTTGACGGCTCGTCGCAGGGAATGGATTACGCCACATCTAAGGCGGCGCTCATGTACGGACTTACAAAATCAATCGCGCAGTTTGGTGCAAGATGCAATGTACGCTGTGTATGCGTTTCACCGGGACCGGTTCTCACAAGAGCCGAGATGGCAGGAATGAAAACTCTTCTCGGACGTGCTGCAGAACCGCAGGAGATTGTTGACCTTATCCTCTTTATTGCATCTTACAAGGGACAGTTTATCAACGGCGAAAACATCATGATAGACGGCGGAAGAAGCTCGATGCCGCGAGCGTGAGGTGACATACAGTGAAACCGTCATTTCTTAACTGGGAAAAGCCTATTATCACGGCTATGATACTTTGCGAAACGCCGGATGAGTGTATTGCAAAAATAAAGGCATCAATCGCCGATGGGGCAGATGCTATCGGTATTCAGCTCTGCAAATTAAAGCCCGAATACCGTACAAAAGAGATAATCACCGAAATATTCGCCGCCTGCGAGGGAAAGCCGATATATGTCACGAGTTACCGTGAAAATTACAGCATCGATTTCACCGACGATGAGTGTGCCGAGCTTCTGATGCTTGCGCTTGACTGCGGTGCAACGCTCTTTGACGTTATGGGTGATTTTTACTGCAAAACGAAAAAATATCAGCTTACCTTTGATGAGGAAGCAGTAAAAAAGCAGAAAGCGCTCATTAATGAAATACATCGCAGGGGCGGAGAGGTGCTCATGTCGTGCCACACCAACATGAGTGCAACCCTTGAAGAATGCCTTATGATTGCAAATGAGCAGATTGAGCGAGGTGCGGATGTGATTAAGATAGTATGCGTGGCACAAAGTGCAGACGAAATTCCGAAATACATAGATGTGATACAAAAAATTTCTGCCATGACCGATAAAAAATTACTTTTCCTTGTCAGTGGAGAGGGGCAGATAGTACGTTATGTCGGACCGTGCTTCGGTGTTTTTATGTATCTTGCGCTTCATGAACAGGGAGCACTTGACAATAAGTGTCAGCCGCTTATCAAAAATATCAAGCCGATTCGTGACAATATGCGCTTTAATTTCTGAACATCAAAAAAGTCCCCGTGAAAGGGGACTTTTCTATATATATTAAACCTGAGCCAGAGCCTGCTCGATGTCGGCGATGATGTCGCTGACATCCTCAATTCCGACGGAAAGACGGATGAGGTCGGGAGTTACGCCTGCATCAAGAAGCTGTTCGTCTGTCATCTGGCGGTGAGTTGTGCTTGCCGGATGTAAGAGGCAAGTACGTGCATCAGCAACGTGTGTTACGATTGCGCCGAGCTTCAAGCTGTCCATGAACTTTGTAGCTGCCGCACGTCCTCCGGCAACACCGAACGAGATAACGCCCGAAGAACCGTTCGGGAGATACTTTTGTGCGAGGTCATAATATTTGCTCGACTTAAGTCCCGGATAATTTACCCATGTAACCTTGTCGCTTGCTTCGAGATATTCTGCAACTGCCATTGCATTCTCGCAGTGACGCTTTACGCGCAGATGGAGCGTTTCAAGTCCGAGATTAAGGAGAAACGCATTCTGCGGTGACTGAATCGAGCCGAGGTCACGCATTAACTGTGCGGTTGCCTTTGTGATGTAACCGCCCTTGCCGAAGTCTTTTGCATATGTTACGCCGTGGTAAGAATCATCGGGAGTTGTCATTCCGGGGTATTTATCCGGATGAGCGAGCCAGTCAAAATTACCGGAATCGACGATTACGCCGCCGACTGCGGTTGCGTGACCGTCCATGTACTTTGTTGTCGAATGAATGACGATATCCGCACCGAACTTAAAGGGGTTGCAGTTTATCGGAGTCGGGAAGGTGTTATCAACGATGAACGGTACGCCGTGGGAATGTGCCTGACGTGCAAACTTTTCAATGTCAAGCACGATAAGCGCAGGATTTGCGAGAGTTTCGGCGAAAACAGCTTTTGTGTTCGGCTTAAAGGTTGCCGCAAGCTCTTCTTCGGTGATGTCGGGGTGTACAAATGTTGCATCAATTCCCATACGCTTCATGGTTACGGCGATTAAGTTGAAGCTTCCGCCGTAAATTGCGGACGAAGCAACGATATGGTCGCCGGCGCCGAGAATTGTAAACAGCGAGAAGAATGTTGCTGCCTGACCGGACGATGTGAGCATAGCCGCAACGCCGCCCTCAAGAGCTGCAATTTTTGCTGCAACGGCATCATTTGTCGGGTTCTGAAGACGGGTATAAAAGTAGCCGCTTTCCGAAAGGTCGAAAAGTCTGCCCATCTGCTCGCTTGATTCATATTTGAATGTTGTGGACTGATATATCGGAAGCACACGTGCTTCGCCGTTTCCGGGGGTGTAGCCCGCCTGAACGCAGTTGGTGTTTATTTTATAGGACATTATGGGATTCCTCCTTATTTTGCCGGCTTGTAGCCGTCTTTAAGTGTTACGACACGGTTGAAGGTGCCGGGGTTCTTTGAGTCAACACAGAAGTAACCGGTGCGGACAAACTGGAACTTGTCGCCTGCCTTTGCATTGGCGAGTGACGGTTCAAGCTTTGCATTTTTTATAACTGTCTTTGACTCGGGATTAAGATAATCTGTATACTGCTTATCCTCGGGAAGCTTCGACGGGTCTTCGAGAGTCAAGAGGTTGTCGTAGAGGACAACGTCCGCTTCGACGGTATTATTTGCGGAAAGCCAGTGGATCGTACCCTTTATCTTTCTGCCGTCAACGGGATTGCCGTTTCCGGTTTCGAGGTCGGCTGTTGCGTGAATTTCCTTGATAGAGCCGTCGGCGTTCTTTACGATTTCGCCGCACTTGATGATATATGCGCCCATAAGACGGACTTCTCCGTCGGGCTTCAGGCGGAAGAATTTGGGCGGCGGAACCTCGGCGAAGTCCTCGGCATCGATATAAAGCTCACGGGTGAATTTAACCTCGCGTGTGCCCATTTCGGGATGCTGGGGGTGGTTCGGAAGCTCGAAGGTTTCTTCCTTATCCTCGGGATAATTGTCGATGATGACCTTTATCGGGTCGAGTACAGCAACACGTCTTGGTGCGGTTTCGTTAAGCTCATCACGGATGCACGCTTCGAGCAGACGAAGGTCAACGAGGCTGTCGGATTTTGCAACGCCGATACGTCCGCAGAAATCGACAATGGAAGCACCGGTGTAACCGCGGCGGCGCATACCGCAGAGGGTGGGCATTCTGGGGTCGTCCCAGCCGTCAACCTGGCCGCTTTCAACGAGTCCGCGCAGGAATCGCTTTGAAAGAACAGTGTTTGTGATATTGAGTCTTGCAAACTCAATCTGACGGGGCTTGTGCGGAACGCTTACATTTTCGATTACCCAGTTGTAAAGCGGACGGTGAATTTCAAATTCAAGTGAACAGAGCGAATGGGTAATTCCCTCAAGCGCATCCTGAATCGGATGTGCAAAGTCGTAGGTCGGGTAGATGCACCACTTGTCGCCGTGGCGGTGATGATGCATATGCTTGATTCTGTAAATTACGGGGTCACGGAGCCAGAAGTTGCCCGATGCGAGGTCGATTCTTGCACGCAGGGTATACTTTCCGTCCGGGAACTCACCGTTCTTCATGCGCTCAAAGAGGTCGAGGTTTTCTTCCATCGGACGGTCACGCCACGGAGATTTTGCAGGATTTTGCAGGTCACCGCGGTATTCGTCCATCTGGTCGGCAGACAGCTCGCAAACATATGCGAGTCCCTTTTTAATAAGCTCGACTGCATATTCGTAGTCCTTTTCAAAGTAGTCCGAGCCGTAGAAGAAGCGGTCTTCCCAGTCGAAACCGAGCCAGTGAATGTCTTCTTTTATTGCGTCAACATATTCGGTGTCCTCTTTTGCCGGGTTGGTGTCGTCCATACGGAGATTGCACATACCGCCGTACTTTTTCGCTGTGCCGAAGTCGATTGCAAGTGCCTTGCAGTGACCGATGTGGAGATATCCGTTAGGCTCGGGCGGGAAACGTGTATGAACGGTATTAACCTTACCCTCGGCGAGGTCTTCGTTTATAAATTCTTCAATGAAATTTGATGCTTCGATAGCCATTTTCGTGTTCCTTTCTATTCATCAAAGCGATGCGAGCATCGCGTTAATTCTTGCAAGCGTTTTTTCTTTGCCGAGAATCTGCATCACGGTGTAAAGGTCGGGAGCGTTCATCTTTCCGGTTACCGCAACACGGATAAACATACTGATGTCGGCAACATTGCCCTTGAATGCGGACGGGTCAGCCTTATAAGCTTTCATGTCGGAGGCAAATCCAAGCGCATCTGCGATTGATTTTACCTTTTCGAACCAGGTGTTCATGTCGTCGTTTTCATCGTAAGAAGCGATGAATCTTTCAAGAGTTGCCTTGATGTCATCCTTTGTGAAATTGTCGGGGATATTGTCTTCCACAGTGAAAAATTCGTCGTAGAAGAAGCCCATATAAGGCTTGGCGTCAGCCCATGTTGCGAGGTCTTTACGCGGTTTCTTGCCGCCTCTGCCAATCGCGAAAATCTTTTCTGCAAACGCAGGGTCTGCGGCAAGCGCTTTTCCGAAATCAGAGTCAAATTCGCTTGCCCAGACGGTAACCTTATCGGTTACGGTTTTCGCATCCATGCGTGAAATTACGTTCTTCGATACGTCGTTTAATTTATCAAAATCGAAAAGACAGCCGGAGGTTGACATTTTCTTTATATTAAACGGGAAGTCGGTATAAGGCTTGTCGGGGTTCTTCATATGCCATTCTTCATAGTTAGAATTGAGGAGTGTCATGATATATTCGCAAACAGCCTCGGGGCAGTAGCCCATACGTGTGTAATCGTCCATATTTGCGCCCATATCGCGCTTGGAGAGCTTCTTTTTATTGCCTTGTTCATCGAGCTTCATTATCTGCGCGATGTGCATATATTTGGGAAGCTTGAATCCAAGAGCTGCGAAGAGCTGAATATGCTTCGGAAGACTCGGGAGCCATTCCTCACCGCGGATGACGTGTGTTGTACCCATAAGGTGGTCATCAACTGCATGAGCAAAGTGGTATGTCGGAATTCCGTCCGATTTTAAGAGCACGAAGTCCTCATCATTTTCGGGAACGTCTATATTACCCTTAACGAGGTCGGTGAATTTCATTTTCTTTTCAGGGTCGCCCAGAGCGAGGATTCGAAGCACGAAAGGATGTCCGGCTTTTAAGTGCTCCTCAACTTCCTCTATTGTAAACTCACGGCGTGCAAGCATTTCGGCACGCTTTGCCGCAGCTTCAGCCTGCCAGTCGGTATTTTTGAGTTCTTCTTTCTTGTTTACCTGCGCAAGCTCGTCGAGCTCTTCCTCTGTTGTGAAGCAGGGATATGCCTTACCCTCACGGTCGAGCTGCTTTGCAAAGGTCTGATATATTTCAGCACGCTGACTCTGCTTATACGGGCCGTAATTTCCCTGGTCGGAGATATTTCCGTTTGCATCAAGGGTTGCGCCCTCGTCAAAATTGATTCCGTATGTTGCGAGAGTTTTTATGAGTCCCTCTGCCGCTCCTTCAACTTCACGCTTTGCATCGGTGTCTTCGATTCGGAGATAGAAAACGCCGCCGCTCTGGTGTGCGAGTCTTTCGCCGACAGTCGAGGGGAAAAGTCCGCCGAAGTGTACGAATCCCGTGGGGCTTGGTGCAAATCTTGTTACCTTTGCACCCTCGGGAAGCTCACGCCTCGGATAACGTGCTTCGATATCCTCGGGAAGCGTTTTTATGTTCGGGTAGAGAAGCTCTGCTAAATAATTGTTGTCCATTTTATGTTGTCCTTTCGTTTAGGATAGATGTTTAAGATAAATGTTCGAGTTGCGTTCGCGCTCAAGTGTGGTAGTTGAACCGTGGCCCGGATAGAGCTTGTAGTCGCCCTCAAGGGATGCAAGGCGTTTAAGAGAATGTTTCATTGCCTGCTCGTCGCCGCCGTAAAGGTCGCATCTGCCGATTCCGTTGTGGAACAGCGTGTCCCCCGTTACGATAATGCCGTCTGCCATATAGCATACAGAGCCGGAAGTATGTCCCGGAGTGTGAAGCACAGTGAGGATTGTATTTCCAAGTGAGAGGGTATCACCGTCATCGAGGATTATTTCAGCAGGCGCACAGCCTTCAGTTATTCCGCCGAACTGCGCCATATATGTGAGGCTTGGGTCGGACAGAGAATCCGCATCGTACCTATGCAGTGCAAGAGGTGCGCCGGTTACACTTCGCAGTGCTTCAAGCGAGAGCATATGGTCAAAATGTGCATGGGTTAAAAGTATATATTTGATTTTCACTCCGTTTGCTTCACAGAGTGTCATTATCTTTTTTTCTGAACCGGTTCCGCCGGGGTCGATTACTGCACCGATTCCCGATTCCTCGTCGGAAACGATAACGCAGTTTGTCCGCATTTCGCCAAGCGGCAGTACGCTTACTTTCATTATGGGCACTATCCCCCTATTTTAGTATCAATAATATATTATATCACGTTTTTTTGCGTTTGTCTATATTTTATATGGGATTTTTTTGAAAAAATATAACTTGTTCATCGGATTTGCCTTTTTCTGATATGTTTGGCTGATTTTTTTCTTTTTCGGGCAATTTTGCGGCTACAAATTGACAATTGGCAGTATGCATGATAAACTTAAATTAACACTTTAAAGGAGAGATTATAATGACAGGATACGAAAATATAATCGGTATTGTTGCGGCGGCAAAGCCGACGATGAAATGGGACGGGAAAGAATCAACCGTCGCTTGGCAGGCACGGGCAAAGGACAAGCTTCGCGGACTGCTCGGACTTGACAAAATGATTCCGGCAGAGAAGTGTACTCAAATTGAATATGACAGAAAAGAAGCTGATTTTCGCGAGATTCGTTTTAAGTTTCAGAGTGAGCCGGGATATTTTGTTCCGTGTCATATGCTCATTCCGAACGGTGCTGTTGGCAAGCTTCCGACTGTAATTTGCCTTCAGGGACACAGCAAGGGTATGCACATAAGCCTCGGAAGAATAAAATTTGAGGACGAAGCAATTGACGGTGACCGCGATTTTGCAATTCGCGCAGTAAAAGAGGGATATATAGCCGTCTGCCTTGAACAGCGTAATTTCGGTGAGTGCGGCGGAACCGAAACCGGCCCGAAGTGTACAGAGCCGGGACTGACGAATTTACTTATCGGCAGAACGACAATCGGCGAGCGTGTATGGGACGTTTCTCGCTGCATTGATGTGCTTCTTTCCGATTTTTCGGAATATGTGCTTCCTGAAGAAATTTACGCGCTCGGAAATTCGGGCGGCGGTACGACTACAGTTTATGTAACGGCACTTGACGAACGTCTTGCCGGAGGTGTGCCGTCCTGTGCGGTATCATCCTTTGCAGCATCAATCGGTGCAATGCGTCACTGCGCCTGCAACTATGTTCCGAATATACTTAACTTCTTCGATATGGCGGAGCTTCTTATGATGTCCGCTCCGAGAAAAATGGTTGTTGTGAATGGCAATCAAGACCCGATTTTCCCGATTAAGGAAGCAACAGAAATGGTCAACGAAGCGAAAGCATTTTATGCGGCGGCAGGTGCGCCTGACCGTATCGCTCACGTTATCGGCGATGGCGGTCACCGTTTCTATGCGGACGGGGCTTGGACTGCGTTCAGAGCAATGAAATAACAATCAAAATTTAATATAAACCGTACCTTTTTCGATGGTACGGTTTTATTTTTTACATATGCATCAAATCTGTACAGAAAAAGACGAAAAAAACGGGCGTTTTCGAGATACACGGTGACGTGTTTTGACGTGCGGCGGCAGAGCGGTTATGATATGCTAAATGTAGCGGCGAGCTATATTTTATGCTTGGAGGCGGTGCGTATGGTTTGATTTTACTTTGAATTTGCTTTGTCCGAAACTGAAATCAAGGAGGTTTTTTTAAATGAAATTTGAAGTTAACGGAACAAAAGTAACTTTAATCGAAGACGAAACTCTCATTGCCGGGAGCGTCGGTATTCACCGTGCGGAATTTATGCTCGATGAAACATGGAGCAAATACACCGCACTGACAGCTGTTTTCAGAAACGGCTTGGTCGAGCGTGAAATAATGCTTGAAAACGGAGAATGCGAAATCCCTTGGGAGGTTCTTTCCGAAAGAGGAACACTGCAGGTGGGAATTTACGGGGCTACGGGTGAAAAAATCCGTCCGACTTTATGGGCGGCACCGCAAACTGTACATCCCGGCGCAATGGCTTCAGATGAATCACGAGAGCCGACACCGGATAAGTGGCAGCAGGTTTTAAAGACGGTGGAGGAGGCGGAATATGCCGTAACACCTCGCATTGCATCTGACGGGATTTGGTATGTCGGCGACAGGAGCACCGGAGTCAAGGCTCGCGGTGACAACGGCAAAGACGGTGCCGACGGCAAAGACGGCAAGGACGGTGACAACTACATACTCACCGAGGCAGACAAGGCGGAAATCGCGCTGACAGTGCTTGCGGCACTTCCCGACGGAGATGAGGTGAGCTATTAATGGCAACAGTTAAAACTGACAGCAGGTACTATTCGGACATTGCCGGAAAAATCCGTGAGAGAGCAGGAACGGCAACGAAATACAAGCCGAGCGAAATGGCTGACGGCGTTGAAACTGCTTGTGATACATCATATTCGGACGGACTTGAAGACGGACGTGTGAATGGTAAGCAAGCCGAGGCAGCGGCGAGGGATGCCAGAGAGGCACAGTATCTTGCAAATATCAACACCAAAGTTACAGCATATGGTGTAAGCGAAGCCGAAACCTTATCGGACGTGCCGCAGACGATAGAGGTCGTGTACAACAAAGGCGGTCAAGCAGGGTACGAAAACGGACTTGATGATGGTTATTTACGTGGTCATGCCGCAGGTGTAACCGAGGGCAAGCAGTCCGAATATGACCGCTTTTGGGATACATTTCAGGACTATGGTAACCGTATCGATTATATGTGGGCTTTTCGTCACTGGAATACAGACTATATCCGTCCGAAATACAAGGTGCAAAATATCACACAGAGCTCAGATTCCTTTTTTCAGCATTCAACCGTAAAGAAAATCGAAGCGGAATATTTTGATTTCACAGGAATCAATCAACTCACTTTACTCCCGCCGCAGGGTGCGGCATACGCTATGTTCAATGCCTGTAGACAGCTCGAAGAAATCGAGGATTTGAACATTCCGGCAGGTGCTTACTACGGAACATGGTACAACTGTGTTAGCCTCAGAAAAATAGCAGTCATAAGATGCACGGCAGGTAAAGCGTTCACTATAGCATTTAACAATTGCACGGCTCTTGAAGATGTAACATTTACCGGTACTATGTCAATGAACGGACTTGACCTGCAGTGGAGTACAAAGCTTTCAAAGGCAAGCATTGAAAACATTATCGGCGTTCTTTCAGCCTCGGTGAGCGGATGTACGGTAACATTATCGAAAACAGCCGTCGACAAAGCGTTTGAAACTTTGCCCGGCGTTAGAGACGGAAGCACATCCGATGCTTGGGCGGCACTTATCGGAACAAAACCGACGTGGACGGTAGCACTTGTTTAAGGAGGATAAAATAATGAAAACCAGAACTATAATTTATGCAGACGAGGGTATGGTGCTGACGGACGGCACAGTTTACGGAAAGCAGATATATCTCGCAGACGGTGTTGGAGGGGAAGCCTTTTTTGAAATAACCGATGCGGAATATGAAGCAATTCTTGCCGTACAGTCAGAGGAGCTTCCTCTTTGCTGAAGTTTAAATCATACAGAAAGGAAAAAGCTCTATGAAAAATATTGACTGGAAGCAAAAGCTCACATCCCGGAAATTCTGGAGTGCGGCGGTTGGATTCGTCACTGCGCTTATGCTCGGATTTGGCTATGCTGAATCGGATGCGGCAGAGGTTACATCAATCATAATGTCAGGCGCAACGCTCATTGCATATATAATCGGTGAGGGAATCGTTGACGCAACCACAAATTTGCGTAAATAAAAATCAGAGCCGTCAGCAAAAGTGACGGCTCTGTTCTTATGCATATAGGTTTATTCTTTTTCAGCGGTTTCGCAAAGCATTACGCATTCAATGCGCTTTTTTTCAAGCTCACATTTTGCGCTCATGGGAGTTTTGAGTGAGCAGAGCTTACAAGCCCAGCAGCCGGCGCATGATTCATCATCGTGTATCACAGATAAATGCTTTTCGAATGCAACAAACGGCTTTGCATCAACCTTTCCTTTGGCACGCTTGACCTGCTCTTTGGCGATTTTTTCGAGCTGTCTTGCCACGGTTGGAATATCTTCTTCCGTAAATGCAGGAGAATTTTCGGGCGAATCGACAATGCTTATCGAAACATCCTCGCCGCTGTCAGCAAGCTTCTTCACAATATCGAAAATGTGAGGGTCTGAACGTGTGCAAACTGTATCGCCGACCTTTATTGCCGCGCCGACGTACATTATGTCACCGCCATGCTCACCTTCGGCGAAAAGCTTTCCGTCGCGGTAGAGTGCGTAAAGCTCGTTATAGGTTTCTTTTATTGCCACACTGTCGTATTTTGCGAGGTCGTATCTGAGTGCGGACGAACATTCCTTCGGCATTGGAAGCTCTATATAATCGAGCATTTTGTATGCAATTTCCGAGAGAGGGAGCACAAGCCCCGATACGCTGTCATATGCGATACGCTGACCGCCGAATTTGAATGTATGTACCATTTTGATGTTCCTTTCTTTTGTCTGAAACAAAATTTCTCCCGCCTGAGGGACGGGAGAAACAAGCGCTTTTTGAATAAAGCTCACACCCGTTTGTTAAGCCGGCGGCGCATTTGTGCGGCAGTACTGCTGCCGTCTTTGATGTGTGTGCGCTTCGGCTTTGCGATAAGGGCTCCGATAAACGCCGTCAGAATACAGCCGAGATAGCCGGCTGCCATCCAAACAGGCGGCAGGACCTCTGCCGCATCATCCCGGAAAAAGAGGGAGAGCAGCCATATTACAAGCACATATCCCACGACGCCGATAATGCCTGAAAAGAGCCGTTGCTGTGTATCTGATTTTACAGCGAGAATACCGCAGGTCATCGAGCCGACGAACAGTGCCGCATAAGCGAAAAAGCCGATTAGGCGGTCTGGGTCTTTTCCCATAAGTGCCACTGCAGTAAAAACAAGACAGAGCAAGGCAGTGATTCCGATTCCGATCAGCATTCCCTTAAGCGGCGCAAAAAACATTCCGCCGAGTGAGGGGGAATCGTCCCGTGTTTTCGGGTTTGTCAAGTGAATTCCTCCTAACATATAAATGGTTTTAATAATTTATATGCTGTGAGGTGTTCTCTTATGTCAGCAGTCCTCTGCTTTAACGTCAACAGACTTTATTGCGCTGACATGGAAACGGATTTTTGTAGCATCGCGGCTGGTTTCGATAGTAACGGTTTCTTCCTTGATGCTGACAATTTTTCCGATAATACCGCCGATTGTGCTTACTTCGTCGCCAACCTGAAGCGAATTACGCATATCGTTTGCCGCTTTTTCAGCCTTCTTCTGGGGTCTGTACATGAGGAAATAGAAGATAGCCACCATTGCAACGAGCATGATGATGGTCATAAGACCGGAACCGCCTGCGGGGGTGGTACCGGTGCCGTCTGCTGCTCCGGCAGCTGCGTTTTCGAGAAATAAATTAAGCATAATAACCTCCAAAAAGTGTTTTATTCTACACTATTATATCGCATATTTCCGGTAATTTCAAGAGCAAATTGTAAACTTGTCAATTTTTTCTGGCAAAGTGGATTTTTCGCTTTGAAGTGAATTGAATATAAGCCGCGGAGAACAGAGCTGCCAGCAAACATACAGCGACGAGCGGAAGCAGGTTCCATTTATATAAGTCAATAACGAGTCCGCAGGTGTTGAAGCCGATATGAAAGAGAATCGGTGCTGAAAGTGAGCCGGTTTTTTCGAATATCCAAGCGAGCACCAAGCCGAGCAGAGCGGCGTAAATTATCTGTATTCTGATTCCGTGCATCATGCCGAAAATCCATGAGGAAATAAGCATTGCCGCAAAGGTTGGAAGTGCTTTTCTTAATCTTGTGTGAACAAGGCCGCGCAGAACGATTTCCTCGCATATGGGGGCGAGCAGTGCGGTGAATATAACAGTTACAGCGGTGTCGGTGCTGACGATGGCTGATATTGCCGTGTTGTATTCGTCCATCCATGTGTCAGGAAATGGAATCGCTGAAATTACAACAGACATAAGGACATTCGCCGCCGCTCCGAAAATCGGCATGAGAGCGCACAATGCCGGAGAAATTTTACTAAGCTCAATCTCGCTTGCAAATTTACGTTTTTGTACTGTAAAAATTATAAAATAAACAGCAACCGTAAGAACTGCCGCAGCTGCGCTTAACTCCACGGTATATTTGAGTGGGTCACTAATAAAAAGCGCTCCCACGAATGCTATTGCAAACTGGCAGACAAAATAAACTGCGAAGTAAAACAGCGCCTCGGCGATGGATTTTACGGTGTTTTGAATATTCATGCCGTTCTCCCTAAAAAATGTGTTTTTATAATTATATCCGCTTTACAGTGAAAAATAAAGCGGATTTTGTTAATATTAAAATGAAAATTTACAATAAGTGAATATACAAACGGTGGATTTTGTGATAAAATAAAAGCAACTATAAAAAAAGAGGTGACACAATGTCTGCCGAAAAAATTACAGAAGTATTTTCCACTGCGGTGGAGCGTCGTATATTAAAAAAGGCGATTTTTTCAAAACCGGATGATAAGGCAACGCAAAAAGAGGTTGCATCGCTTTCAAAAAAGTCAGACGGAACTGTGATCATTGCCGTCGAGCGTTTTACACGCGACAACAAGACTTACCGCAAAAATCTCGCTCTTGATGAAATTTCAGAGCTTTGTCGGATGGCACTCGAAAACTACCGTCAGGTAAATATTATTACGACTGCCGGTGATATTGAAATAAAGCGTTCGAAGTCGGACAGCATACATATTTCAGGTAAACTTAAGCAGGATGCCGCCGCCGTTGAAGTGAGTGCGGACGGGAAGAAATATATTCTTGATACATCACGTGATATAGGCTTTTTGCGGGAGCTTGGAATTTCCGATTCAAACGGACGTATACATGACAAAAAACAGGCAAAATTCCGTCAGATAAACCGTTTTCTTGAAATCATCCGTGATGTTGAAGCACAGCTTCCCGATGACCGGCCGGCAGTAATTTATGACCTCTGCTGCGGAAAAAGCTATCTCACTTTCGCGGTGTATTATTATTTCACTGCTATAAAAAAGCGTGAGGTCAGGATGTACGGTGTTGACTTAAAAGAGGATGTCATTGAATACTGCAATGCCGCGGCGAAGCGTCAGAATTTCACGAATCTCTGCTTCGTTGGCGGAAACATCAACGACTACCAGCCGCCCGAACCTCCGGATATGGTAATTTCGCTTCATGCCTGCGACATTGCCACGGATATTGTTCTCGCCAATGCGATTAAATGGAATGCGAAAATAATTCTTTCAACCCCTTGCTGTCATCACGAAATGTCGAAGCAGTTATCTGAAAACACAAGTAATGCAGACATGAAAGGTGAGCTTGATTTTATACTTTCTCACCCGATGTTAAAGCAGAAATTCTGCGACTGTGCAACGGATGCGCTTCGTGTAAAGCGGCTCGAATCGGTTGGATATAACGTCACAACGCTCGAGCTGATTGACCCGGATGACACGCCGAAAAATCTCATGATTCGTGCAATAAAATCTCCATCGCAGTCAAAGTGCAGGCAGGCACTAAACGATTATGAGCGTATATGCGCTTCGCTCGGAATTAATCCGTATCTAGACAGACTCTTAAAGGGGATATAAATTTAAAGCCGTCCGTTACGGGCGGCTTTTTAAATGTAAAATGTTAAATTTGATTGAAATTTTCCTTGACTTTTTCTCACTGACGTGTTAAAATAATTGTATTCCCAAAATGAAAGGAAGTTTACGATGAAGAAAAATTCCGACACACCGAAGCTGTGCGAATTTTGTCGGTTTGCCGAGCCGATATCGGAAGACGATTTTATGCAGTGCAGCCGAAAGGGTAAGGTTAATAAGGAAGATTCTTGCCGTAAATTTATTTACGATCCGCTCAAACGTGTTCCAAGACGTTTGCCGGAGCTTATCGTTCCCGAGGATCTTTAACTGAAATAAGTTTATTTATATATTTAGAGGTGTTTGAAAAATGATTATTATTATAAAGCCAAATACAAAAGCAGAGCTTGTTTCGAGCTTTGTTGCCGACCTTGAAAAAACCCCCGGTCTGCAGGCCCATCTTGTCACCGGTCTGCATACAACGATTATCGGTCTTGTAGGTGACACATCGAAAGTTGATATTGATAATCTCCGAACAAGCGACATTGTTGAAGAAGTCAAGCGTGTGCAGGAGCCTTATAAGAACGCAAACCGTAAGTTCCATCCCGATGACACTGTTATTGATATCTGCGGGCGCAAGATTGGCGGCGGACATTTTCAGGTTATGAGCGGACCTTGCTCGGTCGAAAGCGAGGAGCAGATATGCGAGATTGCCAGACGTGTAAAGGCGTCTGATTCCGGCTTTCTCCGCGGCGGCGCATTCAAGCCGCGTACTTCGCCGTATGCATTCCAGGGACTGAAGGCAGAGGGAATTGACCTGCTCCTGAAAGCAAAAAAAGCAACCGGACTTCCGATTGTTACCGAGATTATGGATGCGGCACATCTTCCGCTTTTCGAGGATGTTGACTTAATTCAGGTCGGTGCGAGAAATATGCAGAATTTCGAGCTTTTAAAAGAGCTCGGACACACAAAGAAGCCGATACTGTTAAAGCGTGGACTTGCCAACACAATTGAGGAATTCCTCATGAGTGCAGAATATATCATGGCAGGCGGAAACGAAAATGTTATTCTTTGTGAGCGCGGAATCCGTACGTTTGAAACCGCAACGAGAAATACCTTTGACGTTTCTGCAATTCCTGTTCTTAAAAAGCTTTCGCATCTTCCCGTTGTTGCTGACCCGAGCCATGCCGGCGGAATAAACTGGCTTGTTGAACCGCTTGCGATGGCGGCGGTTGCGGCAGGCGCAGACGGAATTATGATTGAAGTTCACAACAATCCGGCAAAGGCACTTTCAGACGGCAAGCAGTCGCTTACGCCCGATGAATTTGACGGCGTTATGACAAGAATGAAAGCCATACTTTTCGCAATGGGAAAGAGCATCGGTTAATAAAGAATCACTCCGTAGGTGTTATAAACCTTGCGGAGTGAAATTTTTTTATTTATTTTCGTTTGCTTCTTTTTCGGCTTTGACGAACTTGTCTTTTTTCTTTAAGCTGAATTTGTTTTCCTTGCCCTCCCAGAGGCGTTTAATATTTTCTCTGTGAAGCCAGACGACGAGTATAGCATTGAGCACCGAAATTATCGCCGGGACTGCGCCCTCTTCACTTCCGGCATTAAGAAAACCGTACATACGGTTGAGGAGCACCGGATAGATGAGCATACCGATTATCGAGCCGAGCGAGAGGTATTTTGTTGACATTACAATAAGGACGAAAACAGCGAAAAGAATGAGGAAAATCAGCGGTTCGAGGCAGAGAAGCATTGTTGCGGTGACGACGATACCTTTGCCGCCCTTGAAGCCGTAATAGCAGGGGAAAGCATGACCGAGTACGCAGAAGAAGCCTGCAATGTATGCACCGATTTCACCGGCTAATAATGTACCGATGAATACGGACACAGCTGCTTTTGCCATATCGCCGAGGAGAGTGAACGCCGCGGCGGCCTTTCCGTATGTACGGAGCATATTTGTCATGCCGGCATTTCCGCTTCCGTAGCGGCGGATGTCATCACCGAATTTGTATTTTGAAATAATAATAGCGAAATTAAGTCCGCCGAGCAGATATGCTGCCACTGCGCCAACTGCACAGAGCAGTGCTATCATATAAATCGGCATATCGATTCCTGTGAAAACTCCCGATTCATCCTTTATTCCCCAAAAGAGCAAAGGGAGAAGTCCCATTTTCTTTAAAGCGAAAAACGTCATTCTTCCTTATCTCCTTTCTGGCGTACGATAATTTTTATCGGTGTACCGCGGAAGCCGAATACTTCACGGAGCTGATTTTCGAGATAACGCTGATATGAAAAATGGAATAATTCCGCATTATTGCAGAAAATAACGAATGTGGGCGGACACGTGCTTATCTGGGTCATATAGTAAATCTTCAGGTGTCTGCCCTTATCGGACGGCGGCTGTACTCTCGCTGTTGCATCGTTGAGGACATCGTTGAGCATACCGGTTGAGATACGTGTGCAGTTCTGATTGTATACGTAATTTATAAGCTCAAAGAGCTTGCCGACACGCTGTCCGGTTTTTGCGGAAACGTAAAGCGTCGGTGCGTACATCATATATGAGAGAGCGGTGTATACCTTTTTGTCATATTCAACGGTGTTTTTGTCATCGGTTTCGAGTGTATCCCACTTGTTGATTACGATAATGCACGCCTTGCCGGATTCATGTGCAATACCGGCGATTTTTTCATCCTGCTCGGTAACGCCCTCGTTGGCATCGATCATAAGCACACAGACATCCGCGCGTTCAACTGCCATTTTTGCACGGAGTACGCTGAATTTTTCGATTCTGTCCTCAACCTTTGACTGACGGCGGATGCCGGCGGTGTCGATGAAGATATATTTTCCGTGCTCATTTTCGACTCTTGTATCGACAGCATCACGTGTTGTTCCGGGAATATTTGATACAATAAGACGTTCCTCTCCGAGGATTTTATTAATAATAGAACTTTTTCCGGCGTTTGGCTTTCCGATGACGGCGACCTTAATTAAATCGGAGTCGTCCTCTTTTTCTTCGTCTGCCGGGCAAAGCTCGAGCACTCGGTCGAGTAAGTCGCCCGAGCCAGTACCGTGTACGCTTGAAAGCTGAATCGGCTCTCCGTCGATTCCGAGCTCATAGAACTCATAAAATTCCATGGGCGGTGCTCCGACGGAATCACACTTATTTACGGCTAAAATAAGCGGTTTCTGACTCTTTATAAGCATTGTTGCGATATCGCGGTCCGCGGCGGTGAGTCCGGTTGTGACGTCAACCATGAATACGATAACATCCGCAGTTTCAACGGCAAGCTCTGCCTGCGTTTTCATCTGCTTGAGGATGATATCGTCGGTTTTTGGCTCAATACCGCCGGTGTCAACGAGAATCATCGCTCTGCCGTTCCATTCAATTTCGTAATAAATACGGTCACGTGTTACGCCGGGGGTATCCTCGACGATGGAAATTCGCTCGCCGGCGAGCTTATTGAAAAGTGTCGATTTGCCGACGTTAGGACGTCCGACAATCGCAATTACAGGTTTTGACATTGTTTTTAATCCTCCAAAAGAGTGAGTATTTCGTTTGTGAGTGCGGCAGATACCTTGTCAAGCTCTGCTTCAAATTCAGCATGACCGCCGAGTGCGTATACAGTTTCGAGTGAGATGGCAAGGGAAGCTTTGCTATCCGTTTCGGTGAAATATACATAAGGATATATGCCGTAAAGGTCGCTGTATGCGCCGATTAAATCTTCACCCGAGAGCTTGTTTATTTCGGAGTCAAGCTCGGCGTTGCTGCTCGGAATGAGCGAAAATTCTCCGCTTTCAAACAGTTCGGTGATTTTGGAAAAATCATTTACAATGTTCTCAAAGGTGAGCAGTCTGCCGTTCTCGATGTCAACATTCAGCGTATATGCGAGGTTTATCGGATGAGCGGCGCCGTCGGCATAAAATGTACCCTCGCAGATGAAGCTGGCAAATCTGTCACTTGCGTATGTGTTCTTTACAGAGGACACATCATAGGTGTAATATGCGGCGTCCGGGTGGTTGTATGTGAGATAATTGTCCATATATGCGCGTGACTCGACAAGGATGAGTCCGTTCAGCGCCTCTGCATTTTCGATTCCCTCAAAAACGGGGTAAACAAACGAAAGCTTTCGTTCATCGTTTTCATCGGAATAGATTTCGCTCGAAGCTGTATATGCCGATTGGGGAGCGGTGGTTTCCTCAAATGAACTTGTTTCGGTGAGCTCCGGGGTGTCATTTCTGCCGCATGATGCGAGCAATAAGAGTGCTGTTAATAAAAATATAATTTTTTTCATATCAGTAAAGTATTTTCGACACGAAGTCTGTGCCGCTTGAGTCGGATGGCGTGATTGTTACTCCGAGGGAATCGGACAATTCCTCGACTGTCATCGAATCGAGGAACATATCTCCCTCTGCACGGAGCATTACAGACGGTATGACAAGGCGGTCGCCAAGCGGTTTGCCGCCGAGCTGTGCGAGCAGGTCTTTTCCCGTAACAAGACCGGCAACGGTAATATTTTTCCCGAAAAAGTCGTTTCGGATACGGTGAACGGTAATTTTAAGCGTCGGTACACGGCGCATGAGTTCATCTGCAAGCGATTTTATAAAATCGTATGCCGCAAATCCGGTTGCAACAGAAACATTGCGCGGCTTTGTGAGGTCGTAGTCCTCAAGAAAATCAAGCTCAGTGTCAAATTCCGTTTGCAAAAGGCGTATCATTCCAACGCCGTTTTCAAGCTGAGGATAGCCCTCGTAATAATCTTCGCCCGGAAGCTCACGGCCGCAGGAAAGATACATTTCGTCAGAGCAGAAGAATAAGCGTGAGCCGTATTTTTCCATGCATTCGTCGGCAAAGCTGTCAACCATGTCGATGACAGCGGCAGATTCCTCTGACGTGAACGGTTCAAGCGGATGAAGTCCGTCGCGGTGGTCGGTTATTCCTGCCGGAACTATCGAAACGCCAAGCAGGTTTGGAGTTAATGCAGTAAGGTCGCGCATTGAACGCAGCAGATTTTCGCCGTCGTTTATACCCTTGCAGAGCACAATCTGACAGTTTAGCGAAATTCCGGCTTCAGCGAATCGGCGCATATAGTCGAGCACCTCGCCGGCACGCTTGTTTTTCATCATTTTAACGCGAAGCTCCGGGTCTGTCGTGTGGACGGAAATATTTATCGGCGAGGTTTTCATTTCAATAATTCGTTCAACATCCTCGTCCGTGAGATTTGTCAGCGTGATATAGTTTCCCATCAAAAAGGAAAGCCTCGAGTCGTCGTCTTTAAAGTAGAGCGACTCACGCATTCCGCACGGAAGCTGGTCGATGAAGCAGAAAACACATTTGTTTTTACAGCTCTGCTTTTTGTCCATGAGGTATGTTTCAAAGCCGAGTCCGATGTCGCCGTATTCGCTTTTCTTTATCGTCACGTCGAAAAGCTCCGCACCGCGGTGGATTTTCAGCGTGATTTTTTCTTCGTAAAGGCGGAATCTGTAATCGAGAACGTCACGGATGTCGTGACCGTTTATCGAAATCAGTATGTCGCCGGGAAGTATGCCGTGCTTTTCAGACAGAGAAGCACGTTCAACGGCTGTGATTGTTACCATTGCTGTTCCTTTCAGTCAAGCTCGACGAAGTTGATTTCGTGACCGGTTGCAGGAATGACCGTTTCAAGCAAGTCGCTTGTTTTCATCGAAACGGTTGAAGTGTTAATGCAGGGGTGACAGCCGAAATATTCTTCGGTCACAACATCCCGGTCAATATAAAGCGTAACCTCGTGCTCCGTATCATTGGCAAGCCCGAGAACGGAAAGAGAGCCGGGCGTGATGTCGAGAAATTTTTCCATAAACTCCGGCGGTGCAAACGAAAGGCGCGATGAACCTATTTTTTTCGAAAAATCCTTTGTTACAAACTGCTTTTCACCCGACATGAGGAGTAGATAAAATCTCGTTTTCTGCTGATTGCAGAGAAGCAGATTTTTACATATCTTAACGCCGAGAACGGCTTTCGCTTCGGCACAGTCTTCCATGGTGTTTGCCGCATCGTGGTCAATGCGGTTATATTTTACGCCGAGAGAATCGAGCAGGTCATAGCAGCGCATTTCTTTGGGCAGACGTTCGTCAGTAGGTTTTGCGGTGTATATATTCGAATCAATGTACATTTTTATCTTTTCCTTTTGCAAAGTAAATTATAGCGAGTGTTATCGCTGCGCCGAACAGCACGTCCGAGAGAAAATGTGCGCCGATGAGTACACGCGAGAGTGCCACAGCAGCAAGCCATACAGCAAGAGTTACTATTATAATCGGCTTCCATTTTTTCGTTTTTTCAGACATGAATTTAAAATAAAGCGTTACGGTGAGAATAACTGTTGCGTTAGCTGTATGTCCTGACGGGAACGAATAATATCCGTTGAAGCCTTGCGGCAGATACCACGGGGTAAATACATCAGGGTCGGAACCGCCCTGACGGAAACGCACACGTCCCCATGTCAGCTTGAAGAGCCAGATTATCACGAAAGTAGCAACACCTACAAGCGCACAGCGGCAAGCTGTGTCAAAATAACGTGTGAGCGATTCATTGGACATTTTTAGTGTGACGGCAATAAACAGAGCCGACACCGTGACGGCAATTATCACAGAGATAAGCGTAAAGCCGATACTGTCCTTAATAATGCCGTAATCGACAAGATAACCCTCTATTTTGGTAAACGTAAATGCCGACGTTCCGACTGTTACGATTTCCGCAAGCACTGCGGGAATACGGCGTGATGATTTTTTAAAGAGATACGCCGAAATCAGCGCGAAGTTGAACGAGGTAAAAAGTATGGCAGGCGGTTCACCGGCTACCTCGAGAATACGTCCGAACACCGAGCGCTCATTTGCAACGGCGAGCGAAATGTCAAGGTCATAAACCGATGCAAATACAACTGCTCCAAGCCAAAGTAAAAAGAGTATTATAAATATCGGACTCAACTTTTTGCTTCTCATTTGACACCGACCTCATATAAGACTTCGGACGAGCAAGACGCCATATAACGGTCGTTGCCCGTCCGATATTTGATAAATCAGATTCCGAGAGCCGCCGCACCGATGATTCCTGCATCGTTGCCAAGCTCGGCGACTTTGATTGTTGTGGGGGCTGCTCTTCTGCCCGTAAAGGTATTGTCAAACACCTTTTCGATAAGCGGCTTCATGAGGTTATCGCCCTCGTTGCATATACCGCCGCCGATAACAAGAATTTCCGGCTGGAAAATGTTTATAATATTTATAATTCCGCAGGCAAGATAGGATATGTACATATCAACAACCTCTGCCGCCGGAGCATCGCCCTGCTTTGCCGCTGCAAATGCAGTCTTTCCGCTTATTTTACCGTCTTTTTTAACCATATCTGTCATGAGCGTGGGAATACCCTTTGCCGCACATTCGTCAATCTTTTCGCCGGTCATCTGAATAAGTGCAGTTGCAGAGCTGTATGCTTCCCAGCATCCTCTCTGATTGCAGGTGCAAAGACGTCCGCCGTGTTCGATGCACATATGACCAAGCTCACCGCCGGTGTAATTAAAGCCGGAGTAAACTTTGTGGTCAATGATGATGCCGCCGCCGACACCTGTTCCGAGCGTTACCATAATTGCGTGTGCAACGCCTTTTGCCGCACCGGCAACTGCCTCGCCAAGCGCCGCCGCATTCGCGTCATTTTCGAGAAGCACGCGCTTTACGGGAAAGTATTTTTTTAAGGTATCGACAATGGAAAAATTTTCGAAATGGAGATTTGCCGCACGAAGAACAGTGCCGTTATCATGGTCAATCGAGCCAGGAGAAGCGATTCCGACATATTCAATGTCACTGTCGTTTAATTTTGCCTCTGCAACGAGCTTATGGCAGAGGTCTGCCATGTCCTTTATAATTTCTTCTGAGGGACGGTTTGCGTTAGTGGGAACACTGCCTTTTGCGAGAATTTTATAGTCTGAATTGACAACTCCTGCAGCGATATTTGTACCGCCGAGGTCAACACCGATGTAATACATAATTGATAAACCGATTGCTAAAAAGCATCCTTTCGCCATAGTTAAAATGAAATACAATTTACATAAATATTATAATGTATTTTAACTGTAATGTCAAGTATTTTGAATTCTATTTGCTAAAGTTTTCATAAATTTTATCTTTTTAGGTTGACAAAACAGAGGCGCGTGAGTAAAATAGAAGTGAGAATTCAATTTTTGGAGGAAAACCATGAAAGTATTACTTATAAACGGAAGTCCGCACGAATTCGGATGTACATATACCGCACTTTCGGAAGTTGCGGCTCAGCTTAACAAAAATGGCGTTGAAACTGAAATTTTCTGGCTTGGCACAGAGCCGATAAGAAGCTGTACCGGATGCCGGGGGTGCTATAAGCTCGACGGACACTGTGTCTACAGCGGTGATGCCGTTGAAGCAGCACAGAATAAAATGTCAGAATGTGAC
>JAZQXA010000043.1:0-30848 GCA_045632605.1 Candidatus Flemingiibacterium sp.
CAGCTTATCACATATGAGGACAGACCTGCTGTTCGAACAGCGAGAGTTTACATCCTTTCGGGTAATGTTACCGAAGAAGAGCTTGCAAAAATAAAGGCTTATGTTATCAACCCCGTTGAGAGCCGCGAGGCTTCACTTGCAAAGCCGGAAACTCTTGCGGAAACCTTTGACATTCCCACCACTGTTGAAACCATTGACGGATTTATCGCTTACGGTGAAGACGAGTTGAAAGCGTTCCTTAAGAAATATGCCCTTGCGATGGATCTTGATGATGTTAAGTTCTGCCAGAGCTATTTCAAAAACGAGGAAAAGCGTGATCCCACAATCTCCGAGGTTCGTCTTATCGACTCTTACTGGTCTGACCACTGCCGTCATACAACATTCCTCACAGCTATTGACGAGGTTAAAATCGGCGAAAAGTATATCGAGGATACATACAACGACTATCTCGAAAAGCGCAAGTTTGTTTACGGCGAACGCAAAAAGAACATCACCCTTATGGACATGGGTACCATCGCGGCAAAATATCTTAAGAAGCGCGGCGTACTTAAAAACATGGACGAGTCTGAGGAAATCAACGCTTGCTCGATAAAGATAAAGGTTACAGTTGACGGCGAGGAGCAGGATTGGCTGCTCATGTTCAAGAACGAAACGCACAACCATCCGACCGAAATCGAGCCTTTCGGCGGTGCGGCAACCTGCCTTGGCGGTGCTATCCGTGACCCGCTTTCGGGACGTGCTTATGTATATCAGGCGATGCGTGTAACCGGATGTGCAGACCCCCGTGTGGCTGTTGCTGATACAATGCCCGGCAAGCTTCCGCAGAGTAAGATTACACACGGTGCATCCGCAGGTTATTCCTCTTACGGTAACCAGATCGGTCTTGCAACCGGTGCTGTTTATGAATTATATCATCCGAACTATGTTGCAAAGCACCTTGAGATTGGTGCGGTAGTCGGTGCGGCTCCCGAATGCAATGTTGTTCGTGAACGCCCCGAGGCAGGCGACGTTATCGTCCTGCTCGGCGGAAAGACCGGACGCGACGGCTGCGGCGGTGCAACCGGTTCGTCAAAGGCTCATACCGCTGAATCGCTGACCACCTGCGGCGCAGAGGTTCAGAAGGGTAATCCCCCTGAAGAAAGAAAGATCCAGCGTCTTTTCAGAAACGGCGATGTTACACGTCTTATCAAGAGATGTAATGACTTCGGCGCAGGCGGTGTTTCCGTTGCAATCGGTGAGCTTGCTGACGGCCTTGATATTGACCTTTCAAAGGTTCCGAAGAAGTATGAGGGACTTGACGGTACAGAGCTTGCAATCTCCGAATCTCAGGAGAGAATGGCAGTTGTTGTTGCCGCTGAAAATGTTGAAAAGTTCCGCGAGTACGCTTCACGCGAAAACCTCGAATCGACTGTTGTTGCAACAGTTACCGAGGAGCCTCGCCTTAAGATGCTCTGGAACGGCAAATATATCATCGACCTCTCGCGTGAGTTCCTTAATTCGAACGGCGCAGAGAAGCATACCACTATCGAAATTACACCCGTAAACGAGGATGGACTCCTCGACGGTTATGCGGCTTCGCTTGACACCAAGAATACCGAAAAGGCACTGAAAGAGCTTATCGCAGACCTCAACATCTGCTCGCAGAGAGGTCTTGTTGAAAAGTTCGACAGCTCCATCGGTGCAGGCACAGTCGTAATGCCTTACGGCGGTAAATATCAGCTTACACAGCCGCAGTACATGGCGGCAAAGATTCCGGTTCTTGAGGGTGAAACCGATACAACATCGGTTATGGCTTACGGTTATGACCCGTTCCTCTCGGAAAAGAGCCCCTATCACGGTGCGGCTTATGCAGTTGTTGAATCGGTTGCAAAGCTCGTTGCGGCAGGTATTGATTACAAGAGCATTTATCTCACATTCCAGGAATATTTCGAGCGTACAAACAACAAGCCCGAGCGTTGGGGCAAGCCTATGGCGGCTCTTCTCGGTTCGCTTAAGGCGCAGCTTGAACTTAACATCGCGGCAATCGGCGGTAAGGACTCGATGTCGGGTACATTCGAGAATATCGACGTTCCTCCGACACTTGTTTCGTTTGCAATCGCGCCGATGGATGCAAAGAATATCATAACTCCCGAATTTAAGGCGGCAGGCGATAAGGTTTACTTCCTTGCTCCGAAATATAACGAGGACAAGCTTCCCGATTTCGCATCGCTGCGTGACCTCTTTGAAAAGGTTTACGCTATTGCGGCAAGCGGCAAGGCAAAGGCAATTTACACGGTAGATGCCGGCGGTGTTGCAGAAGGCATCATGAAGATGAGCTTCGGTAACCGTATCGGCTTTAAGGGCGAGGGCATCGACGAAAAGGTACTGTTCGCGCTTAATTACGGTGCGTTCATCATCGAAAGCGCAGACGAGCTTGACGGCGAGCTTATCGGTTACACCACCGATGACGGCAAGATTACAATCGGTTCTGCATCTGTAGGTATAGTCGAACTCTCCGACACATGGGAAGATACTCTCGAAAAGGTATTCCCGACAAAGGCGGCAGAGGTTAAGCCTGAGCTTACTGAAACATTCACCTGCACAACCCGTGCAAAGGCACATCACGCAGATTCGTTTGCAAAGCCTCGCGTGGTTATTCCCGTATTCCCCGGTACAAACTGCGAATACGATACTATGCGCCGTTTCGTTAAGGCAGGCGCACACGCTGACATTTTCGTGCTCCGCAACCTTGATGCAAAGGCTCTCGGCGATGCGGTTGACGAGTTTGTTTCGCTTCTCGACAATGCACAGATGCTCATGATACCCGGCGGATTCTCCGGCGGTGACGAGCCTGACGGTTCCGGTAAGTTTATTACAGCGGTGCTCCGTAACCCGAGAGTTAAAGAGGCTGTAACAAGACTTCTTGAACAGCGCGACGGTCTTGCACTCGGTATCTGTAACGGCTTCCAGGCACTTGTCAAGTCGGGACTTCTCCCCTACGGCAAGATTATGGATGAGATGAATGCTGACTGTCCGACACTTACATTCAACGCTATCGGACGCCACCAGTCGATGATGGTTCGTACAAGAATTGCATCGAACAAGTCCCCGTGGCTCGCAGGTGTAAATGCCGGTGACATCCACTCGATACCGATTTCACACGGTGAGGGACGTTTCTGGGCAAGCGAGGAGCTTGTACGCAGTCTTGCGGCAAACGGTCAGATAGCAACGCAGTACGTTGACATGGACGGCAACCCCACCATGGATATTCGCTACAACCCGAATGGTTCGACATATGCTATAGAAGGTATTCTCAGCCCCGACGGACGTATCCTCGGTAAGATGGGTCACAGCGAGCGAATCGGAAGCAATGTTGCAGTCAACATTGAAGGCGACAAGGATCAGAAGATCTTTGAGTCCGGCGTTAAGTATTTCAAATAAAACTATATACACGGAGCTGTCGTATCCTTATACAGACAGCTCCTTGAAATTGTGTGTGGCAGGCGAAGCGTAAAGAAATTACGGTCGCTTCTCGAGAAAAGCTCCGCAAAAGAGAAAAACTGTCCCTGCCCGAAATATTTTTCTCAAAAAATGGGCAAAATATATCATAACGCTGTGACACGGAGGTGACACGCTTGAAACACGTTGACATATATACCGACGGTGCCTGCAAGTGCAATCCCGGTCCCGGCGGCTGGGGTGCGGTTATTGTTTATAACGGCATCGAAAAAGAGCTTTCCGGCGGTGAAGCACAGACGACAAACAACCGCATGGAGCTTATGGCGGCAATAAGCGCGCTCGAAGCACTTAAAGAACCGTGCGATGTAATCCTTACGTCTGACTCAAAATATATGGTAGATTCAATCGAAAAAGGTTGGGTTTACAGCTGGAAGGCGAAGGGGTGGAAAAAAGCCGATAAATCTCCGGCACTTAACCCCGATTTGTGGGAGCGTCTGCTTGTTCAGTTGTCACGCCATGAGGTGAAGCTTGTTTGGGTTAAAGGCCATGCCGGACATCCTTATAATGAACGGTGCGATCAGCTCGCTTGCGGACAGGCGGAGCTTTATCGCTGAAGTTCACGAATTGTTTACAGTAAAAATGTTGTTTAGGTATTGAAAAGTACACCAAAATGGTATACAATGAATATGCGGTAAAAATAACCGCTGTATTATAAAATTATCTTCCATACGGAAAGGATGAATAAATAACATGGCAGAGAGATTGGTTTACGCCGACAATGCGGCGACCACATCTACATCCCCTGCGGTACTTGAAGCGATGATGCCGTACCTCACCGAGGTTTACGGCAATCCGTCGAGCTTACATCAAAAAGGCAGGGCGGCAAAGGCGGCGATAACTGAAGCACGCGAGAAAATTGCGTCGCTCCTTAACTGTAAGCCGAACGAAATTTACTTTACAGCAAGCGGCTCTGAAGCTGACAACTGGGCGATAAAGGGAATCGCATATGCGATGAAAAATCGCGGCAAGCATATTATTTCGACCAAGATTGAACATCATGCTGTGCTTCATGCGCTCGAATCGCTTGAAAAAGACGGCTTCGAGGTGACATACCTTGACACCGACAGTGAGGGAAGGGTAACTCCCGAGCAGGTTGCAGCGGCGGTGAGAATTGATACGATACTCGTCGAAGTTATGTATGCCAACAATGAAATCGGTACGATTGAGCCGATACGTGAAATTGCGGCGGTTGTAAAGGCTAAAAACCCGAAAACGCTTGTTTTCACCGATGCTGTTCAGGCGGTTGGAGCAGTTCCGATTGATATTGCCGAGCTTGGTGTTGATATGCTCTCGATGTCGGGACATAAGATTCATGCTCCCAAGGGTATTGGTGCACTTTACATCAGAAACGGTGTTCGCATAAACAACCTCATTGACGGCGGCGGTCAGGAAAGAAGCCGTCGCGGCGGTACAGAGAATGTTCCTTATATTGTGGGACTTGCAAAGGCACTTGAGGACGCAATCGGCGGACTCGGAGAGGGTGCACGTGTTGAAAAAATGCGTGACCGTCTGATTGATGAGATAACAAAAATTCCGCACACACGTCTTAACGGCCCAAGAGAGGGCAGACTTCCCGGAAACGTAAATGTTTCGTTTGAATTTATCGAGGGTGAAAGCCTGCTTCTTCTCCTTGACATGGCAGGCATTTGTGCCTCGACAGGCTCTGCTTGCTCGTCAAGCTCGCTTGAACCGTCACACGTTCTTTTGACGATTGGCGTACCGGTTGAACAGGCGCACGGTTCGCTCCGGCTTTCGATAAGCCGCGATACAACCGATGCGGATATTGACTATATTTTAGAAAAATTACCTCCGATTGTGGAAAGACTCCGTGAGATGAGTCCGCTCTACAACCGATAATTGGTCAGGAAAGGAGATACACAATGTACAGCGAAAAAGTTATGGATCATTTTGCCAATCCGAGAAATGTTGGCGAGATTGAAAATGCAGATGCAGTTGGCGAGGTTGGAAACGCAACCTGCGGCGATATCATGAGAATGTACCTCAAGATAAACGAAAATGAGGTTATCGAGGACGTTAAATTCAAGACCTTTGGCTGCGGTGCGGCTATTGCAACATCGTCGATGGCGACCGAGCTTATCAAGGGAAAGACTGTTGAAGAGGCTCTTAAGCTTACAAATAAGGCGGTTATTGAGGCTCTCGACGGACTCCCTCCGCAGAAGATTCACTGCTCGGTGCTTGCTGAAGAAGCAGTTAAGGAAGCAATTGCCAATTACTACGACAAAAAAGGCATCAAGCACGATCTTCGCGCCTCCGGATGTGCCGGTCACTGCGCTTCCTGCACGAAGCATCAGTGATTTTGAGAGTTGCATTAATTAATGATGAAAAGCTGTTCACGATTATGTCGGGAGCAGCTTTTTTCTTCGGCTTTAGCTGTCATATCGGGAGGGGTTGTCCGAATATTATTGTTATGAGAGTTTGATGCAATATTCAGGAACTGCTGGAATATAATTACAGTATTTTACAGATATTTACAGAAAATTGCTAAATTTGTGCAAAATGTATAGGTGTAGAAAAAATGCTGTTATTTTTGTGCGATTTGCATAATGAAAATAGGCGATTATTTTGTGCAAAAACGTGCTGATATATAGACAATTGAGTGATTTAAAATTACTCACAAAACGGCGAGCTTCGGGGACATATCAAATAATGCTTGAAAATACGGGAATTATTAGACGATGATAGTAATTTTAAATTACATATAGGATGTTACGTTTGTCGTACAATTGTTAACGACGGGATGCGACGGCTCTCGACAAAATGTGAACAAGTGAAAATCGGCACACAAGCGACTTTGCAGAGCAGTGCCGAAAACTCATGAAAAAAATGCCGCTATTGACTTTTTTGCGGTGTTATGCTATTATATTTGTATGAAAAAATCGGCGGACTGTCCCGATAAGGCTATCGGAACCGCCGATTAGTTCACTGCTTTGTTATGCCCATTTGCGCGTTTTGAAGATTGTCTTCATTATATAATAATAAGGCCACACAGACGGCACTCGAAAAATGCGATTTGGTTAAAGCAGGCAGTATACGCGATTTTATACCCTTCAAAGTATTTTCTTGGCAGGAGGAACAAGTTAATGAAAAAAACTAAGTTAAGACGTTTAGTTGCCGGTTTTTTATCATTGATGATGCTTACATCATCGCTCGGCGTTATTGCCGCTGCTGATGATAAAGCTGCGGATGACAGCAGCTCCATGGTCGGTTATGATATTGCCGAAGTGCGTGCTCTGCTCAACGCTGAATCTTACGCTGAATATGCAAAGAAAAATGCAGATGTCAAGCGTGCTGATTCATCAATCGTTATTAACGCGGTCAATTACAACAAGGAAAAAACAGATGCCGCAGTAGAGGTGCGCGACGACGTTCTCTATACCCCGAGCTCCGGTTCTGTAACGTGGGATATTGAGGTTCCCGAAACCGCAAAGTATGCGGTCAAGGTCGAATATAATTTCGAAACCCTTGACGACGGTGGTAAGGCTACTGCTATTGAACGCAGACTGCGTATCGATGGTGAGTATCCTTTTAAGGGAGCGAGATATCTTTCGCTTACAAAGGTGTGGCATGACGAATACGTTATCGGTGAGGACGGAAGCCGTTCGTTCAACACTGACCTTAACGGCAACGATATCAGACCTCAGAAGTCTATTTTCACCGAATGGCGTACTTATGTTCTGAGTGACTCCACGGGATATGACGTTGATCCTTTTGAGATAGTTCTTAAAAAAGGTTCACACACGTTTACATTCGAGGCAACCCGAGAGGCACTGCTCATTAAGAACATCACGCTTTATCCTTATGAGGATCTTCCCACATATGAGGCAGTTAAGGCTGACTATGAGAAGAACGGTTACAAGCCGGCAGAGGGAGCTGAACCGATAGTTATTCAGGCCGAGCTTGCAGATTCAACCTCTGACCAGACTATCTATCCTCAGAACGACAGAACCTCTGCGGTGACTTATCCGCAGCATCCGGCGCAGTCAAAGCTGAATGCTATTGGCGGAACAAAGTGGCAGACGGTCGGTCAGTGGATTGAATATTCGTTCACTCCGGACGTAAGCGGTCTTTATGAGATTGTGCCGAGATTTAAACAGTCTGATCTCAACGGTATGTATACCTCGCGCCGTATCTACATAAATGATGAGATTCCTTTTGAGGAAGCAAATTATCTCCAGTTCAATTTCTCCGATTCCTGGAATGTACAGCCGCTTAATAACGGCGAAACCAATTTCCAGTTCTACTTTGAAGCGGGTAAGGAATATACAATAAAATTTGAAGTTGTTCTCGGAAACATGAGTGAAATCATCGGACGAGTTCAGGACGCGCTCACCTCGATCAACAATGACTATCTGAAGATTCTTCAGATTACCGGTGCTGACCCCGATGAGTACCGTGACTACAACTTCCGCGGTCTTATTCCGGATACTATCAAGGACCTCTATAAGCAGTATCTTGAGCTTGATGAGGTTTCGAAGCTGCTTGTTGAAGCAAACGGTTCAAAGGGAAGCAACACCGCGACACTTGACAACATTTCGCGTGTGCTTAAAAAGATGGCCACCGATGAGGATGAGGTTGCAAAGAACCTTGCAACTCTTAAGAGTAATATCGGTACTCTCGGTACATGGCTCAACGGTGTAAGAAGTCAGCCGGTTCTTTTCGACTACATTTCGATTCAGCCTGTCGGAACAGAGCTTCCTAAGGCAGACGCAGGATTCTTCCAGTCTATCGGATTTGAGATTAAGTCGTTCATAATGTCCTTCTTCACCGACTATTCCAATCTCGGTGCTACCCAGGAGCTTAATCAGGATGAGGTTATCGACGTTTGGGCGCAGACCGACCGTGACTCCGCTCAGGTTATTCGTACACTTTGCGATAACTACTTTGTTTCAAAGGAAAACATCGGTGTAAACCTCCGACTCGTTGCTGCAGGTACTCTGCTTCCCGCAACTCTGTCCGGTACAGGTCCCGACGTTGCACTTGAAAATGCACAGACCATTCCGGTTCAGTATGCAATCAGAAGTGCGGTTCTTCCTCTTAACGATTTCGATACCTTCGAGGAAGTTACATCGAGATTCTCCGAATCTGCGACAGTTCCGCTTTCGCTTTACGGCGTAACCTACGGTCTGCCCGAAACACAGACATTCTCGATGATGTTCTACCGTAAAGACGTTCTTGCAGAACTTGGTCTTGATATCCCGAAAACATGGGATGACCTCATGGCTATGGTTCCTGTTCTTCAATATAATAATATGGAGGTTGGTATCCCGAACAGTATGCCGGGACTTCAGCTCTTCCTCTATCAGATGGGCGGAACACTCTACGCAGATGACGGTATGAGAATCAATCTCGATTCCAATCTTGCACTTGAGGCGTTTGACGATCTGTGTTCGTACTTTACTCAGTATTCGTTCCCGTATCAGTATGATGCGGCTAACCGTTTCAGAACCGGTGAAATGCCGATCATCTTTGCTGACTACATCACGATGTACAACCAGCTCTCCGTCTTCGCGACAGAAATTCGCGATCTTTGGGAGTTCGTACCTGTAATCGGTATGGAGAGAGAAGACGGCAGCATCAATAATGTTGCAATCTCCACCGTAACCGCATCGATCATGATGAACGGTTGTGAAAAGCAGGACAATGCATGGAAGTTCATGGATTGGTTCACCACCGCTGATACGCAGTCCCGTTATGCAAACGAGAAGGTTGCTATCGTTGGTATGGGCTCTATGTATGCTACTGCAAACAAGGAAGCGATAAATGCGCTGCCCTGGACATCGACTGATATCGAAAACATCTTCGCTCAGTACAATAATCTTGCTACTATCGAAGAAATGCCCGGCGGCTACATCATCACACGTTATGTTGAGTTCGCGTTCCTCGATGCACTCAATAACAACGCCGATCCGGTTGAAGCAATGCTCGGCTACATCGATGATATTAATAAGGAAATCACCAGAAAGCGTAAAGAGTTCGACCTTGATACTCTTGAGCTCGGTGAAACCCTCGCCGACAGAGAAGCAAAACAGAATCAGCAAAACGAAGAAAACGGAAACTAATCATTTCATCCACCATCCGCACCATAGTGTGCGGATGGGCGGAGATATCATTTAAAAATCTGTAAAGGAGAGAACACAGATGTCACAGAATGCAGCGGCAAAAAAATCGCCGAAGCCGACTTCTCGTAAAGATATGAGCAAGTTTCAGTGGACTCTTAAAGAGATAGCGCGCAACAAGACTGCGTATATCATGATTGCGCCGTTCATTATCCTCTTTACCATCTTCACTGTATTCCCGGTTGTACTCTCAATAGTTTTGAGCTTTACCGAATTTAACCTGCTCGAACCCCCGACCCCCGTCTTCATGGATAACTATATCAGACTTTTCCTCGATGACGATATATTCCTGACCGCAGCGCAGAATACTCTCGTATTTGCGTCAATCACCGGTCCTGTATCCTACTTTATCTCACTGCTCGTTGCTTGGTTTATTAACGAGCTTACTCCGAAGATCCGTGCTTTAGTTACGCTCGTCTTCTATGCACCGTCTATCGCAGGTTCGGTTTACCTCATCTGGCAGGTAATCTTCTCCAGCGACTCTTACGGCTATGTTAATGCTTGGCTGCTTGAGTTCGGTCTTATCAGCGATCCTATTCTGTTCTTCAAGGATGCAAACTACGTTATGCCGCTTTGTATCGTTGTTGCGCTCTGGACCTCGCTCGGTACCTCGTTCCTTTCGTTTATTGCAGGTCTTCAGACCATCGATAAGTCGCTTTACGAGGCAGGCGCGGTTGACGGCGTAAAGAACAGATGGCAGGAGCTTTGGTACATCACCCTTCCGACAATGAAGCCTCAGCTTATGTTCGGTGCGGTTATGGCTATCACAAGCTCGTTCGGTTTTGGTGCAGTCGTTACGGCTCTCGCCGGATTCCCGTCTGTTGACTATGCGGCGCACACCATCATGCATCACCTCGAGGACTACGGCGGACAGCGTTTCGAAGTCGGTTACTCCTCGACTATCGCGGTTATCCTCTTCATCGTTATGATGGGATGTAACCTCGTAATTAAGAAATTACTTTCGAAGGTGGGACAATAATATGGCAAAGTTAAGAACCAGAAAACATAAAGTTGTCCTCAACCGTTCGGTTGGCGGCGACGTCGGAATCAACGTAATGCTCATCCTGCTCGGTGCTTTCATGTTCCTGCCGATGGTTTACACAATCATGCAGTCGCTGAAGCCTCTTGATGAGCTGTGGATGTACCCCCCTCGCTTCTACGTTGTAAGCCCGACACTCAAGAACTTCTCTGACCTCTTTAAGCTCATGAGTACCTCTTGGGTTCCGTTCTCGAGATACATATTCAACACCGTATTCATTGCGGTTTCGGGTACATTCGGTAACCTTATCTTCTCATCGATGGCGGCTTACGCACTCGCGAAGATTAAGTTCCCCGGACGCGGCTGGATCTTCCAGGTTATCGTCCTCTCCCTTATGTTTAACTCAACCGTTACCGGTATCGCAAACTTCCTTACTATGAGTACTCTCCACTGGGTTGATACTTACCTTGCAATAATCGTTCCTGCTTGGTGTACTTCTCTCGGACTTTACCTCATGAAGCAGTTTATGGAATCTTCGGTATCCGATGCGGTTCTTGAATCTGCCCGTCTTGACGGTGCGTCTGAATTCTACACATTCATAAAGATTGCGATGCCGATGGTTAAGCCCGCTTGGCTTACTCTTATCATCTACTCCTTCCAGGGTCTCTGGAATGCGGGTGGCTCCATTTACATCTATTCCGAACAGTTGAAAACCTTTAACTACGCTATCGGTCAGATCGTTTCCGGCGGTATCGCCCGTCAGGGTGCAGCGGCTGCTTCCACGGTTATCATGATGGCGGTTCCGATAAGCGTATTCATCATCACCCAGAGTAACATCATCGAAACGATGGGTTCATCGGGTATGAAGGACTAATTAAGGAGGGTAATTATGAAAAAATCAATAAAAATACTTGCCCTCGCAGCTTGTCTGATGCTTGTTTTCGGATGTCTGCCTCTTGCGGCAATCACTCCGTATTCAACATATACATATTCGATTGACGGCTTTGCGCTTCAGTCGCCCGATGCATATGTCCCCGACAGACAGGTTAACTCCGATTATATGGGCGTTGATCCTGCAATCGACGATCCCCGTGACCTCGTTGTTGATGAATACAAAAACATTTACATCGCGGATGCGGCAAACAATCGTATCGTCGTTCTCGACAGATATTTCAAGCTTAAATTCTACATCGGTTCCTTTATCAACCAGAACGGTGTTCCGGACTCTCTGACAAATCCGTCAGGTGTGTTTGTTCAGAACGATAAGATCTATGTTGCCGACACCGACAACAACCGTATCGTAATGTTCGAAATGGACGGTACTTACTACAAGACAATTGAAGAACCCGATGCCGATGTTTTCCCGGCAGGCTCCGTTTATAAGCCGGTTGCAATTGCGGTTGATAAGTTCGGACGTATTTATGTTGTATCTTCTTCCACATACATGGGCGTTATCGCTATTAATGAAGAAGGCGATTTCCAGGGCTTCATCGGTGCACAGAAGGTTACAATCGGTGCGCTCGAGATCCTTTGGAGAAACTTCCAGACCGAAGCTCAGAGAAAATTCTCGCAGCAGTACGTTTCGACAGAGTTTAACAACATCACTATCGACGAAGACGGCTTCATTTATGTAACCACCTCCTCGATTGATGAAAACTCACAGCAGGGTGCTATCGACAGCAAGGACAGCACATATGCTCCTGTTAAGAAGCTTAATACCGCAGGTGCGGACATCATGAAGCGTAACGGTTTCTTCGGCCCCGGCGGTGAAGTTAAGGTTTCAAACCTTTCAACTGCAACAATCTCCGGTGCTTCGAGAATCATCGACGCTGCTGTCGGACCTGAGGAAACCTGGTCTATAATCGACGAAAAACGTTCCAAGATTTACACCTATGATGAGGGCGGTAACCTCCTCTTCATCTTCGGTGATATGGGACAGCAGCTCGGTAATATTCAGTCGATTGAAGCCATTGCTTACCTTGACTCCGATATTCTTATCCTCGACAAAACTGACGACAGTATCACAGTATTCAGACGTACTGAGTACGGTGACCTGCTCCTCGGTGCTGTAAAAAATGCAAATGAGCGTAACTATGACCAGTCTATGGCTGACTGGGAAAAAATTCTCCAGAGAAACAACAACTTTGACACGGCTTATATCGGTATTGGTAAAGCACTTTACAGAAGCGCAGAGTATGAAGAATCGCTCGGATACTTCCAGTCTGCTTACGACACCGAGAACTATTCCGAGTCCTTCAAGGAAATCAGAAAGGAATGGATTTCCAACTATATCCTCCTGATTCCGCTTGTTGCTATTGTTGTTGTCGTTCTGCTTGTACTCTTTAACAAGTACGCTTCCAATCTCAACAAGAAAACTCAGCTCAAGAAAGGCCGCAAGACCTTCTGGGAAGAGCTTGTTTACGCAAACCATCTTATCCTGCATCCGTTTGACGGCTTCTGGGATCTTAAGCACGAACAGCGCGGTTCGGTCAGAGCAGCTCTTGTTTGGCTCGCTCTTGCGGTTCTTACATTCTACTATCAGGATGTCGGAACAGGCTACATCTTCGACCCTCGCCAGGAATCGCAGACGATTCTCGTTCAGCTTGCTGCTGTTGCAGTTCCCGTAATCCTCTGGACCGTCGCAAACTGGTGTCTTACAACTCTCTTTGACGGTGAGGGAAGTCTTAAGGACATTTTCGTTGCAACCTGCTATTCGCTCGTACCGCTCCCGATTCTTATAATTCCGTCGGTACTTTACTCCAACGTAGCTCTTGCAAACGAATCCACCATCGTTAATCTGCTCGTAACCTTCGCCTTTGTTTGGGCAGGATTGCTCATCTTCTTCGGCATGATGGTTACTCACGATTACTCATTCACAAAGAACATTCTTACATCTCTCGGTACAATAGTCGGTATGGCGCTCATCATGTTTATCGGTGTGCTCTTCTCCGCGCTTCTTGCAAAGATTGTAAGCTTTGTTTCCGGTATTATCACAGAGTTAACATTCCGAATGTAATAACAGGATAGGAGAAATAGTAAATGAAAAAATTCAGATTATTATCGGCGTTCCTGACTGTTGTTATGGTTATAGGAATGCTTCCGGTCGTCACTTCGGCGGCGATTGTTCCGGGTATTGACGAAGAAACCGGTACTCCCACCATTGATTATGTAAAGCAAGTTTTTGCTAAGCCCGAAAATAAGCTCGAAACAATGACAAAATACCTTGATAAGGGTGATATGTCACTCTATGTTGAGCCTGTTTCCGGTGAAATTGCTTATGTAAACAATAAAACCAATCAGATTCTCTTCTCAAACCCCTATGATGTTGCATCCACAACATCTACAAATCAGACTAAGCAGAAGCTCCTCTCGCAGATCATCATCAACTATACCGATAACGGTAACAAGATTGAGATGAACAGCTATGTTGAAGCTTGTCTTCGCGGTCAGATTAAAGTAAAGAAAATCAAGAACGGTGTCCGCGTCGAATATCAGATGGGACGTACCGAAACCCGCAGACTGCTTCCGATGTATATCGAGCGTTCGCGCTTCGAGGAGCTCATTCTTGCAAATGTTCCCGAAGGCAGCGAGGAAAGAGGCGACCTCATTACTTACTACGTTCTTCAGGATTCACTTAATCCCAAGAAGTCTGAGCGTGCAAGAAATGAGATGATCGCAAAGTTCCCGGTTTGCGAAACAATGGAAATTTACACATTCGACCAGGATGCATCTCCCCGTGAAATGGGCGAGATTGAAGATATCATCAAGACCTATTGCCCTGAGTACACCTTCGAAACACTCGAAGAAGACCATGCAATGACTCAGTATGTCGGTAAAGACAAGGCGCCCGTACTTTTCAGACTCTCTCTTGAGTATACTCTCGATGAGCACGGAAATCTCGATGTACGTCTTCCTGCAAACGGTATCCGTTTCGACGAAAGCACATATCAGCTTAACTATCTCAGCCTCCTCCCCTGGTTTGGCGCAGGTACAAGCGAATATGAAGGCTACACCTTCATTCCCGACGGTTCGGGTGCGCTTGTCCGCTTCGAGGATGTAGGAACCAAGCCGCTTACCATTACTGGTAAGGTTTACGGTCAGGACTACGCTTATCAGAAGATCGGCGGCGAAAACAAGGAAGTTATGAGAATGCCGGTTTACGGCGTTGTTGAATCGGATGTCTTCATTCCCGAAGAGCTTACCGAAGAAGAACTCGCTGTTGGTATGAAGCCGTTCATTCCTCCTTATAAGCAGCCTAACGGCTTCTTTGCAATAATCGAGGAGGGTGACTCGCTTGCTGAACTTACCACAGACCACGGTGGAACAACTCACAAGTATAACACCGTATTCCCGACCTTCTATCCCAGACCTACCGATACATATGAGCTTGATGCTTCTATGACCGGTACCACCGGAGCAACTTATACGGTTGTTTCTGACCGTAAATACACAGGAAGCTACCGTATCAAGTATGTAATGCTGACCGGCGAAAAGGTTGCTGAAGAAGCAGGACTCGAAAGCTTCTATGAAGCAAGCTATGTTGGTATGGCGAAGGCTTACAGAGATTACCTTATTGAAAAAGGCACTCTTACAAAGCTTACTGATACAAACGAAGATATCCCGCTCTACATCGAATCCTTCGGTGCAACAGACACCATCGAGAAATTCCTCTCGATTCCGATTGATGTAATGAAGCCTCTCACCACCTTTGACGACCTTAAGGGTATGTATGAAAAGCTCGGTGAGGCTGGAATTGACAATATCAACTTCAAGCTGACCGGTTATACCAACGGCGGTATGAACAGCACATATCCTTATCATGTTTCGTTTGAAAAGGTAGTTGGCGGCGACAAGGGCTTTACTGAATTTGTTGAGTATGCAAACGAAAACGGAATCGGCGTATATCCCGACTTCGATTTTACATATATCAACAAAAAGGGCTCGTTTGACGGCGTTTCCAACAAGAAGCATCTTGTTAAGACAATGGATAACCGTTACATCACAAAGCGCTTCTATGATTCCACTCTCCAGACATTCGAAAAGGCTATGTCACTTGTAATTTCTCCCTCGGTTTACGATTACTTCTTCGATAATTTCAACGCTGAATATTCGAAGCTCGTTCCGAACGGTGTTGCTGTTTCGACAATCGGTACAGACCTGAATTCCGACTTCGATAAGAAGGATCCTTATAACCGTGAGGACTCCAAGGAGTTTACAACAGACTTCCTTGCAAATCTCGAGGAAAACTACACCAATATCATGACAGAGGGCGGTAACGCATATGTACTTTCGTATGCAGACCACATTCTTAATGTGCCGCTCGATTCGAGCCGCTTCTCGCGTGCGAGCGAATCTATTCCGTTCATGGGCATGGTTCTCCACGGCTGTGTAAACTTCACCGGCGGAGCAATCAACATGGCAGGTGATACTCGCTATGAGCTGCTCAAGGCTATCGAAAACGGATCGTCGCTTTACTTCGTACTCTCAAGCCAGAACACCTCACTTCTCAAGGAAGATGAGGAATTCAACAAGTATTATTCGGTACGTTTCGATATCTGGGAAAACAGCACAGTTGAGCTCTATACAACTCTTAACGAAGTGCTCGGCGGACTTCAGGATAAGCAGATCGTTGACCATGAGTTTGTAATCGGTGAGCGTGTTCCCACCGCAGCGGAAGCTGAGGCAGACAAGATAGCGGCTGAAGAAGCTGCAATCCTTGCCGAGGAAGAAGCAAAGATCGCTGCAGAAAAAGCTGAAAAAGCAAAGCTTCTTGCTGAACGTCTTGCTGCTCTCGCAGGAGAGGAAATGATCGAAGAAAGCGATCTTTCCGGCGGTGTTGACCTTGGTAAAGATACTGTTGAGGAAGCTCCCAAGTATAATTACACCAAGTATACATCTGACGACGGTAAGATCGTTAAGGTTACATACGAGGGTAACAACGCATTTATTCTTAACTACAATAACTTCGCGATCACCGTTGTTGACAATGGCGTAACATACACTATTGACGCACTCGGCTTCGCTCAGGTTAAATAAGAAAGGAGAGGTAAAACCAAATGACTAGCAACATAAAAACTGCTGCACCAAAGCGTAAGCGTATTGCCTCTCTGGACGCAAGAAAGGCGCGTGCGGGTTGGGTATTTGTTCTCCCGTTTGTGCTTTGCTTCGCACTTATCTATCTTCCGATAATCATAGACTCCATAACCTTCAGCTTCAGTAAGCTTAACTTCCTTAGCGGAAGCTACACCCTTGAGTTCGTCGGTTGGAAAAACTATTCCGATGCTCTGTTTGTTGATACCGGTTTCGTTCAGGCTTTGACCGGCGGTATCAAGCAGCTTATCTTCGATATTCCCGCAATCGTTATTTTCTCGCTCTTTATGGCGGTTCTTCTCAACCAGAAGATGGTGGGACGTGCTGCGTTCCGTGCAATCTTCTTTATTCCCGTTATTATCTCGACCGGTATCATCGACCAGATCGACCAGTCGAACACAATGCTCGATTATATGAACACCACCGAGCAGGGTATCAATGACGGTTCCGGTCAGAATGCCACCAGCGAAATTCTTTCGGTTGTTGATATCGAACGTCTTTTCGAAAACATGAAGGTCGGTACCGAGCTTGTTCAGTATGTCGTTACACTTGTTAACAACATTTACGACATCATCAACCGCTCCGGTGTACAGATGCTTATCTTCCTTGCCGGTCTTCAGTCAATTTCGCCTGCGATTTATGAGTCCTGCTCGATAGACGGTGCAAGCTCATGGGAAACCTTCTGGAAGATCACCTTCCCGATGATAAGCCCGATGATCCTTGTTAACGCAATTTATACGGTCATCGACTCCTTTACGTCACAGTCGAATCAGGTTATGGCGTATATCACAAACATCTATACCAATGCAACAGGCGGTCAGGTTCTCAGCTCCGCGATGGCGTGGCTCTACTTCCTCATCGTATTTATCATAATCGGTGTTGTTGCGGGTATACTCAGTACCTACGTCTTCTATCAGAAACGCGATTAAGGAGGGATATAAATGAATTCTCAACAGACAAAAAATGCTCCTCGCGTAATGAAGGAGAGTAAAAACAAAATCAGAGTTGATTTCGAAAGAACACCTCTGAAAGACCGTCTTAAGGCAAAGTTCCTTAATATGAACTTTGTTAAGAATGTAGTGGTTAAAGTTTTCACTTACGTTCTGCTTATCGGTATTTCGTATGTCATTCTTTTCCCGTTCTTCGCAAAGATTTCAGGTTCTTTCATGAGCCGCGACGACTTTGTTGACGTAACGGTTAAGCTGATTCCGAAACAGCCGACCCTCGACACTTATAAGGCAATTATCCGCAGTAACAAGTACTTTGAAGCACTCGGAAACACATTCATTCTGTCAGTGCTCTGCGGACTCATTCAGACGTTTATGTGCTGTGTAATCGGTTACGGTCTGGCGAAGTTCAAGTTCAAGGGCAACAAGCTCGTGTTCTTGCTCGTTATCTTCACGATGGTAATTCCTCACGGTACTCTCCGTCTTTCGATGTTCGTTAATTTCAGATTCTTTGATATTTTCGGCTTATTCAAGCTTATCGGCGGTCAGTCGATAAACCTGATGAACAGCTATTGGCCGTTGGCACTCCTGTCATTCGGCGGTCTGGCGTTCAAGAACGGACTTTACATCTTCATGATGCGTCAGTTCTTCCACGGTGTACCGGATGAACTCGAAGAATCTGCTTACATCGACGGAAGCGGCGTTTTCAGAACATTCCTTCAGATTATTCTTCCGCTTTCCGTGCCGATGATGATTACGATCTTCCTCTTTGCCTTCTCGTGGCAGTGGACAGACAACTTCTACACGGAGCTGTTCTTCCCGAACAGTACGAAGTTCGTACTCATGCCGGATGTTATCGCGATTCCGAAGTCGCTCGACACAGCTTATGCTGCCCGTAACCTCTACGAATCTGCGATTAAAAACACTTGCGGTCTCCTGATTCTCAGTCCTCTGCTCATTATGTATGTATTCCTGCAGAGATATCTGATCGGTGGTATCGAGCGTTCCGGTATCGTTGGTTAATCTTTTTCAAAAAACAAAAACCGCTTGCTTTTATCGGCAGGCGGTTTTTTCGTGCTTGACAAACTATGGTATATGTGTTATACTATATTCAGCACACAGTGTGCTGAACTCGGAGGTAATGGTATGGAAACCAAAGACAACACTATGATATGCGATGAAATGACAAGGCAGATTATTGACGTAGCTGAAAAACTTGCAGTTTCGGAGGGCGCATATTCCGTCACGGTACGAAAAATACTTGAGGAGCTTGGCATCACAAACCGTGTATTTTATAACCGCTTTCACAACATAGCCGAGGTCCTTGATGTTGTTTATGAAAACATGGTTCATAAGATTCGCGAGGGAATAACCGCGAAATTCTCACCCGAGGAAGATTTTTTCGAACAGGTGACCGATATCGTTGCCGAAACGCTTGTCATGTCTTATGAGATAAAAATGAATTTCAACTACTATGTTTTTGAAAACGATTCTGTGTCAAACGAAAACTATGAATGGTGGAAAGCGCAAATCAAGGGGATTATTGAATTCGGAATAAGCCGGGGGCATTTGCGGGAGCTTGACACAGAAAAGATGAGCTATGCAATATGGTGCTTTATTCGCGGCTATAATGCAGATGCGCTTGGACGGAAAATTCCGAGAGAGGAAGCGGTCGGCAACTTTAAATATTGCTTTGGCGTATTGCTCGACGGAATGAAAAAGAAATAATTTCGGGGTATCACACCCCGAAAAAATATTACAGCACACAGTGTGCCGGAACACTTTGAAAGGGGTCTGCAATATGCAGACGAACGGTAATATGAGTAAAATCAAGCTTGTTACAGATTCATCGGCGAATCTCACCGAATTTAAGGAAGTTGATTTCGCTTCCGCACCGCTTAAAATCGTTACTGCTGAAAAGCAGTATGTTGACACGGGTGAGCTGGATGTTCACGAAATGGTGGCGGAGCTTTATTCCTACAGCGGAAAGTCATCCACGTCGTGCCCAAATACGAGCGACTGGCTTGCGGCTTTCGGAGATGCAGAAGAGATTATCTGCCTTACGATAACGAGCGCGCTTTCAGGCAGCTATAACTCTGCTCTCGCGGCGAAGCGGCAGTATGAGGAAGAATACCCCATGCGACGGGTTATTGTGGTTGACACACGCTCTGCCGGCCCCGAAATTGCTCTCCTGGCGGAAAAAGCGGCTGGAATGATATCGAAAGGATGTACGCTCGATGAAATAAAAGTCGCGCTTGATTCTTATAAAACCGAGCTGTTGTTTGTTCTCGAATCGATGAAAAACCTTGCGAACAACGGACGTATCAGCAAGATATCGGCGGCAGCGGCAGGAATTCTCGGCGTCAGAGCGATTGGAAAAGCAAGCGATGAGGGAATGCTCGAAATGCTGTCTAAATGCCGTGGAGCATCAAGAGTTGCAGCTGATTTCATCGGGCACATGACTGATATGGGCTACAGGGGCGGCAGAGCACGGATTGCGCACTGTATGAACGCGCAGCTTGCAAAACAGCTTCGCGGCAGACTTTTGACGCTTTTTCCCAATGCCGAGATTACAGTTGAAGAATGCCGCGGACTCTGCAGCTTTTATGCGGAAAAGGGCGGTATGCTTGTCGGATTTGAGGTTTAAAATAAACTTAATGGGAGGCGATTGTCCTCCCGTTGCTTTTACGTACCTTGACACGTTGGCGGATATGTGATATAATTTTAGTAATCCCCCTAGAGGAGACAAGTTTGAAAATAAATTTTTGCTTCTCAAACCACGCCCCAAATGGGAGAAAGGAAGCTTTTGCTAACGCAAAAGCGATAGGTCTGTTTATGAAAAAACGTATACTAATCGCCATGAGCGGCGGTGTTGACAGCTCCGTTGCGGCGTATTTGATAAAATCACAGAACGAGGATGCCGTTGGTGTCACATTAAAGCTTTTCTCAAACGAGGATATCAGTCTGGATGCGGACAAAACCTGCTGTTCACTCACCGACGTTGAAGATGCGAAATGTGTTGCGGCAAAGCTCGGAATCGACCACCATGTCTTTAATTTCAGCGATAATTTTAAGGAAAAAGTAATCGACCGCTTTGTTTCAACTTATGAAGCCGGCGGTACACCGAATCCGTGTATCGACTGCAATCGGTTTATTAAATGGCGTCAGCTTTTAATGCGTGCCGATTTGATGGAATGCACTCATATAGCAACCGGACATTATGCACGTGTCGAGCAGGACACAGCGGCGGGACGGATACTTTTAAAACGCTCAGCCGACCGCAGTAAAGACCAGACTTATGTTCTCTGGGCACTGACGCAGGAGCAGCTTTCGCGTACGATACTTCCGCTTGGCTCGCTTACAAAGGACGAGGTACGCGAGCTTGCCGAAGCGCAGAATTTCATTAATGCGGACAAGCCGGACAGTCAGGATATCTGCTTTGTCCCCGACGGAGATTATGCCGGATTTATTGAACGGTATTCAAAAAAGACTGCCGTGCCGGGCGATTTCATCGACTCGGACGGAAAGATTCTCGGACGCCACAAGGGAATTATACGCTATACGGTAGGTCAGAGAAAGGGGCTTGGAATTTCGCTCGGAAAGCCGGCATTTGTCAGCCGTATTGACCCGGTAAACAACACGGTGACCCTCGGAGATGAGGAGCTCCTATTTTCGGACGAGCTTTATGCGACAGACATAAATCTTATTGCAGTTCCCGAAATCTCCTCGCCCATACGGGTGACGGCAAAGGTGCGTTACAGCGCAAAAGAAGCCCCTGCCACGGTGGTGCAGACAGGGGATAATGAGCTTTATGTGAAGTTTGACACGCCGCAAAGGGCGCTTACCAAAGGTCAATCGGTGGTGCTTTATTCCGACGAGGTTGTAATCGGCGGCGGTATTATAAAATAACTCCCAATTACTTTATGTGTTCCTGCTGTCATCCGGGTTCGTAAAAGCCTCACTCCGGGAAGGAGGTGGCACGCGAAGCGTGATGGAAGGAGCCTGCGTACAATATAGTATCAGCAAAAATCTTTTGTTTGTGCATTCGCCCTCACCCGACTGCGTCGGGAGCTCTCTGTCGGAGGGAGCCTTATGGAGTCAACGGTTATATGGGAACACCAAGTCGATTTGGGACTAAAATAATTATGAAATAAGGTCGATTACTGTGTCGTAAAGATGACACGGACAGACATTACAGCGGCAGAGGGTGTCGAAAATACGCTCGGCTTCGTTAATGTCGGTCGTGACATCTGCGACACTTTCGAAGTCAAGGCTGCCGGATGAAGTCAGACAAAGCATGAAATTATAGGTACAGCAGTGATATTGAGCAAGCGGCATCATAACGACACAGCATTCAAATTTTGAACTGTTGTCGAGCTGCTTGCGGCAATAAAAAACGGATGCCTGTACAGCATCCGGAAAATGTTCGTTCATAGATTACAGATACTCCTTTGAAAAATTGTATCTGCATACCGGTATGTAATTACATTAAATATTATATCACAGAATACGGTGTATGTAAAGCTAAATCGACGGCGCTTTTCGACAAATAGCGACAAAAGTGCAAAATTTATTTTACGGAAAGAAAAATCTGTCAAATACTATTGCAAAATCACGGCAGATTTGTTATAATATAAAGAGAAATTCTGAAAAATGAGGTAATGGCTGTGCCATATAAAATAAGAAAAGACATTGACATCGCCCCTGCCGACTGTTTATGAGTCCGAACGCCCCCTTAAAAGAGCGTTTGTCGCGTAGGGGAGAGTCAAGGACTCGTTTAAAAATTTATTTATAAAAAGGAATTTATAGCTATGGGAGCACAACTTACTAATAACGATAAACGTACCTGCTACGTTGCCGAGCTGTCCGCAAAGGATATCGGTAAAAAAGTATGCCTTATGGGATGGGTTCAGCGTCAGCGTGACCTCGGCGGTCTTATTTTCGTTGACCTGCGTGACCGTTCCGGCATTATTCAGCTTGCCTTTGACGATAATACTGATAAGGCGGTTTTTGACACTGCATTTACACTTCGCTCGGAATTTTCAATCTGCGCAAAGGGAACTGTCCGTGCGCGCGGAGAGGGTGCTGTAAACAAAAATATCCCTACCGGTGAAATTGAAATTGCAGTTGATGAATTAAAGGTATTCTCCACCGCGCAGACTCCGCCTTTTGAAATTGTTGAAAACAGCGACGTTAAGCCGGAGCTTCGCTTAAAGCACCGTTATCTTGACCTTCGCCGTCCCGACCTTGCGAACAATATTATTGCAAGAAGCAAGATTGCAAAGATTGTCCGTGATTACTATATGGAAAACGGATTCCTTGAAATTGAAACCCCCTGCCTTATCAAGCCGACTCCCGAGGGTGCGCGTGACTATCTCGTTCCGAGCCGTGTACATCCCGGAAAGTTCTATGCTCTTCCGCAGTCGCCGCAGCTTTACAAGCAGCTTTTAATGCTGTCGGGCTTTGACCGCTATATTCAGATTGCACGCTGCTTCCGCGACGAAGACCTGCGTGCTGACCGTCAGCCGGAATTTACACAGATTGACCTCGAAATGTCGTATGTTACCGAGGACGATGTTATGGAGATAAACGAAAAGTTTGTCGTTCGTCTTTGGAAAGAATTTCTCGGCGTTGACCTGCCGACTCCGTTCCTCCGCATGACTTATGCCGAGGCTATGGAGCGTTTTGGTTCGGATAAGCCGGATATGCGTTTTGGCTATGAGCTTCGCGACATTTCCGATGTTCTTGCAAGCTGCGGATTTAAGGTGTTTGCAGACACCATCGCAAACGGCGGCTCGGTTCGTGCAATTGTTATCAACGGCGAAGCGGCGAAGTTCTCGCGCAAGGAGATTGACTCGCTCACCAATTTTGTCAAGTCGTATAAAGCAAAGGGACTTGCATGGTATAAGAACGTAAACGGTGAGGTTTCATCCTCGTATGCGAAGTTCTTGACCGACGAAGAAAATGCGGCTGTGCTTAACAAGCTCGGTGCAGGCGAAAATGATATTATTTTCATCGTTGCCGACAAGAACAGCGTCGTTTACGATTCTCTCGGCGCACTTCGCTGTGAGATTGCAAAGCGACTCGGTATTCTTAAGACCGACGACTACAAGTTCCTCTGGGTAACCGAATTCCCGCAGTTTGAGTATGACGAGGACGACGGAAGATACTACGCAAAGCATCATCCTTTCACCATGCCCATGGAGGAGGATCTTGCGAAATATGCAGACACCGATCCTTCAAAGATTCGCGCAAAGGCTTATGACATCGTTCTGAACGGTTATGAGCTTGGCGGAGGTTCGGTTCGTATTCACGATGCCGAGATTCAGTCGCAGATGTTCGACCTGCTCGGACTTACAAAGGAAGAAGCAAACGAGAAGTTCGGATTCCTGCTTGATGCTTTCAAGTACGGAGTTCCGCCGCACGCAGGTATGGCGTTCGGTTTCGACCGACTCTGTATGCTTGCGCTTGGACTCGACGACATCCGTGATGTTATCGCGTTCCCGAAGGTACAGAACGCATCCGAGCTTATGACCGGTGCGCCTGCACTCCCCGACATGAAGGCTCTTGGCGAGCTTTCCATTGCCGTTATCAAGGAAGAAGAAACGGCAGAATAATAGTGTAAGTTTAAAGGACGGGAAAGTTTTCTCGTCCTTTTTACATTGCTTACCGAATAAACATCGAATATAAGTAAATAATCTTACAGACAGTTCTTGATTTATTTATAAATCTGTGGTATAATAATATTTACCGATTAAAGAAAGGACGTGATGACATGGCGGATAAAAGCGGAACAAAGCTGATTGCCCCGAACAAAAAAGCACGTCATGATTATTTCGTCATGGAAACTTATGAAGCCGGAATTGAGCTTTTCGGTACAGAGGTAAAGTCAATCAGACGCGGACAGGTCAATCTTAAAGATTCCTACTGCTATGTTGACAAAGGTGAGCTTTTCGTTTCGGGTATGCATATAAGTCCGTATGAGCAGGGTAATATTTTTAATAAAGACCCAATGCGAATAAGAAAATTGCTTATGCACAAAAAGGAGATTAATAAGCTGCTCGGACTTGTTACACAGCAGGGACATACGCTTGTGCCGCTGTCGATGTATTTCCGCGGTTCGAGAGTGAAGATTGAGGTCGGTCTGTGTAAGGGTAAAAAGCTTTATGATAAGCGTGATTCCGAGGCTGTAAGACAGTCTGGACGTGACATTGAGCGTGCGATGAAGTCAAAGAGCTACGACGGTTATTAATAGGAGTAAATGCGATGGAATTTAGTGAGCTTTTATATAAAAGACGTTCGGTGCGTTCCTTTACCGAAAAGACTCTTGGGCAGGATGAGATTGATAAGCTTCTTACTGCCGCAACGAGAGCACCCAGTGCATGTAATATGCAGTCGTGGCATTTTTATGTAGTGACCGATAAGACCGTCAAGGCAAAGTTTGCGGAGTTTTGTGCTCCGTGGGCGACGACTGCGCCGGTGATTTTCGTAATATGTACCGATGGAGAGGCTATAACCGCACGTTTTGGACAAAGAGCCAAGCTGTTTACATATCAGGACACTGCATTAGCGGCTGAAAATCTGCTTTTAGCTGCGGCTGATATGGGTTACAACGGATGTTTTATGGGCGCATTTGATGCAGAAAAATGCCGCCAGCTTCTCGGCGTTCCTGAAAACCGTGAGATTGTAGCACTTATTCCGGTTGGTGAAGCTGCAAGCGAAGCACCTCTTCGTGAACGCAAGCCTATGGATGATGTTGTAACATATATTTAAAAAATAACCGCTGTTTTACAGCGGAAAATATGGGGGCGTAAAGGTTTCGACGGGGATTTTGACACATGGTAAGCGGGTAGAGACGCCTGATCTCTTTAAAATTGGCAAAACTTAAAATTAAACGCTAATACAGAATTAGCTGCTGCCTAAGTGCAGCTGTCCGCCGGATGAGTACTGCGGCTTCCGCTCGGGCATCATTCAGCAGTGAACGTGAGCAGCTCTTTCGCACTTGATGCTGCCATGCACTAAAGTGCTGCCTCCTCCCCGAGCCTGTCGGTCGGCGCTCGGAGAAGGGAGATTCAGTTGACCGAATGCACCCGGAGAAAGCTATGTTGATGAGTTTTCGGACAGGGGTTCGATTCCCCTCGCCTCCACCACGTGAATACCCTGCTGCAATTCGAACCCCTGTGGGTTGGAATGCAACAGGGCATTTTCATTTTATCCAGTAATTACGGGGCTTTTTTGAAGGGATTGCTTTTACACAAACCGGACATCAAAAATAAAAAAGCGAAAAACTGCTGACAAAACGCAAAAATTTCTGACCATTTTCGAACCCCTGTGTCTAACAATTAAGCACAGACTTTCGCGGAATAATATTTATTTTCAATTGAATTCGGCGCCTTATTTCCAAGTGCGGAATGAGGACGACTGCTATTATACATATCAATATATTTTGCAAGTGATTCCTTGAAGTCTCTTACTGATCGGTAATTTGTCCTGTACAATTCTTCTTTCTTCAATGTGGAGAAAAATGATTCCATCATCGCATTGTCATGCGGTTTGCGCGTACGAGAATAGGACTGTGTTATGTTCATAGAACTCATTGCTTTACAGAATGTTTTTGACACATAATTGCTGCCGCGATCTGTATGCAGAATCAGCCCGGAATCTGGATGTCGAGTTAGATATGCTTCCTTTAATGTGGATTTTGTAAGCTGTGTACTATTGTTTTGCGAAACTCGATAAGCCACGATTTTTCTTGCGTACACATCAAGCACCGCGCAAATATAAAATGTTTCTTCTCCAAAGCGAAAATATGTAACATCACTCAACCACAGTTCATTGGGCTTTGAAGCTTTGAATTGTTGATTGATACGATTGACAAATTTCCGTTGTTCTCTTTCGTATATAGCTTTCGCACCGATGCGAACACTGTGCAATCCCAATTCACGCATCAATTCAGCCACATATTTTTCGCTTGTTTTTACACCTTGATCTCTCAGTAGTGCGGCTATTTTTCCTGCGCCGAGGACTTGCCGGTATTCATAGAATAATTCTTGAACTCTATGCTTCAGTTCAACTCTTCGCTTTGCATACCACGCATTTTCTTTTTTATTTCTGAACAAGTGATTATAGAATGTGCCTCTTGGAACCGCGAGCGCATCACATAAAGAGTGAACGCTGTACTTCCCATGAAGCTTTTCCATTGCTCCCAATTTTTCTCGCAGAGGTGATTGTACAGTGCAGCCAATACTTTGCAAAATTTCATTTATTTCTGTGAGTTTTTTCACTCGCTTTTCAAGAAGATAGGTTTCCCTTGATTGAGGCCTATGTTGTTCTCGTGAGTATTGATCAAGCCAACAGTACAGTGTGCTTTTGGCGATTCCGGTATCCGATGCAATTTGTTGGATTGATTCACCGGCGATGATGTGGCGTGAGAGGGCAGATTGTCTGAGTTCTTGAGTGTATGTAGTGTTCATAATTATTTCTCCTGAAAAATATTCCGTAAGATGCACGGTAGAAATATTTTAGCAGAGAGTTGTTAGAAAATTATGAAGTGGTTATATTGCATAATTGAGGAAGTATATTAAACAAGTACAAAAAAGTGCCATTCATTATATATGTTTTGAATAGCTATTTCACACACACATCTTATTGATGAATACTTCACTAATTTATGAGAATCTAAAAACGAAGGATAGATACCATGTTAAGACGATGAACTTGATGTCAGCTGTGTTGGAGTCTATATAGTTAAAACACCGCCAACGGTTGATATTTTTCCTGCCGTTGGCGGTGTTTTTCTATTTTTGTATGAAGGTAAATGTACAGAAGGCTGTGTTTTCAGAGATGATATTTAATCAAACTCCCTTACGAGTTTTTTCACAATTACTTTTCGCCTCATTTTAGGCAAATTTCTGTGAGATTTCGCTCGTTTTTCTCTGTATCCTCTGTGTTCTCAGCCCGTTTGGTGCTGTTTTGGTATCAAAGTACGGTATCAATTTTCCGAAAAATCGGCGGAGAAAAAATCCGTTATTCTTTTTCAGTAAGTGATACTTGGCTCTGTCCTACATTTCAACTGGCTTTGATGTTTGGATACAAAGCGTGATGTAAAGGTCGTGCTCCTTAAAGAGCATTTATATTATAGCAGAAAAATGTGAATAATTCAACGATTGCCTTAAACTTAGAGAAAACATATTTGTTTATGGTCGCTTTATATCGTATGAGTGGGTCTAACAGGATTCTCTCCAACCTCTGGCAACAAATTTCCATCAAGATAATCATCAAATATTGACAAACAAGGAAAGCATACAATACCATCAGCATCAACAAATTCTATTTCTAACGGTTTAGAAGAAACAAACAAGAAATGAACCTTTATACTGCCTTCAGCTCCGATAAACGATTTTATCTTTTCTGGCTCACTGAGAACAAGATCATATCTTTTTCTGCAGTGTTCGTAGTATCCTTTTTTCTTAAATAGTTTTTCATAATCAGTAACAATACCACTATTGCTAAGCGAATCAGAAAAGAATTTTGCCTCAATTAAAAAGAGTTCGTTAATCTCTTTCGAATAGAAAATTAAATCATAGTCACCGTAGTTATAAGCTTTTGTTCCAAATATACGATCGTATTGTACGTCGATTTCATCGAACTTAACCTCATAATGCTCTCGTAGTTTCTCTCTAAGAATATTTACCAATTTTTCAGAAAGTTCTTTGTTTCGCTTTTCAATAGCCTCGGTTAATTGGTCTTCGCTATTAGAATAGATCATTCCTCCATTTCCAAAATAAGATAGCCATAAATGCTTAGCCTGTTCTAATGCAGTGTATGCTATGGCGATTCTGTCATTATCCAAGCATACAAATGGACGGATTTCATGACGAAATTTATTTGTATTCATTATCCATACAATTGGGTCGTTTCCTTTAATTTGGCTTTGTATCTTTGTTTTTGTTAATGCAAAAGCATCAAAAAACAAATTCCCATCAACTTTGCTGTCCGTATATGTGTCAATCCAGCTTATAAAATCCTTCTTGTCAATGACCGTATACGCATATTTTCCGCCTTTAAGCATTTCTTCTTGTAGAGTGGTCATCGTTCTTAGCGCAAGAAGAAAGTCTATTCCATGTTCATCTTTAAAGCCAAGCCCGAAATCACTAATTCCGGCATTTTTATACTCATCAAGGCTTATATCAAAAACATCTTGATTTCCTGTCAACAAAGTGTTGAAGTGGATAACAGGATGATATCGGAGAACCTCCATGGGCTCCTCATCATTCGGTGTGATGTGAATCCCATAAAATAAATTATTATCTCCAAATTTTTTGCTTAAACTAAGAAGAGATAAAGCTTTGGATGTAAGTCCATAAATATATAAATCAATGAAAAGGTTATAATTAACGTCAAAAGCTTCGCAGTCATAGGGCTTTTCAATGGAATCTTGGTATAATAAACAGTTTTCTAACCATAAGTTTACCGCATCAATCACGTTTCTCGACATATTTCGATTACGTTCAAATGTTTCTACAATATCACCATTATTAACACGCAATTCGGTTAATTTTTTTCGTGCTTTCTTTTGATTTAAATAAAACCTAAAACACTCATCCAATATTTTATATAAGTCTTTTATCACACCATTTGGATTCGTTGATTTTAACCAATTAACTAAATCTAATTGGAGCCTATCTATTATTGAAGATAGTTTCTTAACTGCTTCGGTACGCTCTGAAATAAGTAAATCTTCTTCACCAAAATAATATTTATATTTATGACGAACAAGATACATCGGAACTTTCATCTCTAACCAAAAACCTCTAGTCATAAACATATACTCTTGTTCTTTGTGTTTATTAAACATCTGTGTCCCCCTTAACATATCAATTTCAATAAATCATCAATATCCCACAATGTCATTAAAGTTTTTCGTTCTTCTGCAAAATCTCGTGCGTCTTTGGTGAATTTTGAAGACGTGACAATTACAGATTGATTTGCTTGTGTGGCTACTTGTACCCCATACACACTTCTGACCACGCTTACGTCAACTTTATGATCTTCACCCCAATGCTTACACTCTACAATCAGCGTATACGGAATAGGGTCAGATTTTGTAGCAATAATATCCCTACCGCCATCTCTGGTTGCTTTTGTAATCTTGACAGTAAAGCCTAATTTTTCAAATATGTCAGCTACAAAGAATTCGAATTCTCTATGTGACATATTTTTTATGCGATTCCGGTTGTACTCTAAAATTGCCTCCGCTTTCTCATATTCGTCAAAAGCAGCATCGTAATAGTAATCATCAAATTCGTATTCGATTTCTATAGTTGGCTCATCTGCAAACTCTCCGCCATGGCATTCAGCATCCGAGTAGTTAAATGCTCCAACCGGATATTCATACCCAAGAATACAAAATTCTATCCATGAATGACATTTCTCACAGCATATTTCACCGTGGAAGGTATATTCAATTTCTTCACCCATTGGTCTGTCATACACCGAGGTTTCATAATCCAAACCATCTGTTTCAACCAATGATACGTGATTACACTTATCGCATTTGATATAAAAATCATTCGGTATGCGCATCATAATAATGACTTTTAACCTCCTTCATCCTAGCTGTTTTTATCAGTTACCAAGCCGTCTAACATTACGATTTCTTCTTCCGCAAACCATCCATTAGCTAACGCTGTGGATCGGACTAAAGTTGGATTTTCAGAATATGCTACAACAGCCAAACTCTCCATTGCTCGTGTACAAGCGACGTAAAACAACCTAGCAGTTCTTTGGATGCTGGTATCCTTACCTTCTTTTTCGTTCTTCAAATCGGTTTGCGTTTTTTCTTTAGCTCCAAATAGTTTTTCGTAGCTAAACAAAAATCCTCGCGCCTCAGAATCGTCTAAAACCACCATTACCCGAGGATACTCCAATCCTTTCACGCCTTGGTGGGTAGCAAATCTGCTTTGATCAGATACATATACGGCATACCGTTCCATTTCATCAAATGGAACATTTAATGCTGTTTTTAATGCTATAACTTTTGGATCGTCTCCAGCATATGTACCATCAATAATTTCTTCCATACGCTCACTAAGCTCATAAAGACCGGATTCTTTGAGATTTCTTAAAACATCAATGCACGAAGGATTTTTGCCATCATCCCACAGAGCAAATAGAGATTGTGTAGCAGCTTCTGCT
>JAZQXA010000044.1:0-9118 GCA_045632605.1 Candidatus Flemingiibacterium sp.
TCAGTGATTCGCTCTTTGACAAATCCGATATGATCGGGTGTGCCATTTGGCTGCCAGTCAAAATAAATGACGTCTCCGGGGAGCGCCATGTACAAAGGCAGGAGCGCAAGGTTCTTGTAGCACCACTCGATAGAGTGCGGACAATATGTTTCCTTCGCTCCGTTACAATATAGTTTCTTGTTGCCGGTGATGTGGAACATATAAGTCACAAACGCATTGCACCACGCTGCCACGGCTGGCAATCCGCAGTATCTACGGAATCGAGCTCCGCCGTCTCCGAGGTAAGTCTCAGCCTTCTTGATCAGATCAGTATTCTTGCTCATTCTCGGCACCATCCTTTCCGAGCTCCGACATGATCGGAGATAACACAGCCATAACTAAAGCTACTATCATCGGCTTGTATTCTGGAGGTATAGTCAGAGAGCCGATGAGTAGGTCAAGATTGGCTACTATCACACCGATAATGCCCTGAAGAATCGTCCTGAGCAATCGGTCCCTTGTTTCATTTGACTTTAAAAATGATTTCATAAGCGTTTACCTCTTTCTTAACCTGCTGTGGCTTTGAGCCAAAGCACTCTGAACACAACCGTTTGCGTGGTTGTAACGGAAGTGCTTGTATCGTTTGAGAAACCTGCGTACAACGTAGTGTTATTGGCTACATAGAATGATGTAGGTTTTATTCTCCAATCGGATGCGACCCATCCGACTACCCCCACTGCGTTGTAGCCTGTCTGCTCGGTCATTGTCCTTGCTGTGGTTGACACTGCGTTGTTGGCAGATATACCGCCTGTTATCGTTACCGTAACAAGCGATATCTTGAAGATCTCTTTTAATGATGGCTTTACTTCTATTGGTGCATTTGACCAAAGATGTGTAGTGCCACCCTCATAGTAAACGTCTTGACCTGCGTTATATGCACCGAAGCCGAACACCGTTTCGTTGTTGGTGTTTGTGCCGACAAGAAGCATTGAATTGTTGCTGTTGTCGTTTGAGTACAAATACACGTTATTGTCCAGTGTCAAGCGTCCTGTCATAGTACCACCAGACTTCGGGAGCATTGAATTGACTATCTTCGCCAGTAATTTCTTTAGATCAAGCATCATCCACCTCCTACACGATCACATCATTCTGCCAGCCAAGTGCGACTATGGCTTGATACAGATTGTAATCGTCTGTCCCGGATGTATCTTTGTATGGCAAGTCGAGGTATATATCCGTCTTTGCCGTTATCGTATTGAATACGCTTGACTGCCTGTCAGAGTTGTCCTGTGTTACTCCGAGCGCATCCGCAAGCGTTACGGATAGATCGCCAAGTTCCATTGATTCATAGCGGTCTTTCAAAACATCCCAAACAGTTTTAACAATCTTGAATTGTCCGGAGCTGTTGTAGTCTGGAAATATAACGTTTATCGTGTCGCACAGATTACATTCGAGTAAGTTTGCGAAGCCGGCATACTCGTCAAAATCTTGGAGCCTTACAAATTCAACGTGAATGTTTTGAGTCGGAATAAACGTGTTGTTATTCGTCATATAAGACAGAGCGGTCGCTTCGACTTGTGCCTGTGTCGGTTCGGTCTCAAACTTGTCAGACAGGTCTAACGGTACGCACTCGCCACGCCCCGTAATTGTTGAGCCATAGCTGTCTACTCTGTTGCCGACTACTGTTATGGTTCCGTCCGTCCAGTATGGGATGCAGCTTGAATATGTGCCTTCAAAGTCATAGTCCTCATTATAATCAAGCATATTCACGCCATAACGAATCGTAAAATCCCTGTCCTGTCCTCGTGCCGAGTGCAATATGACTTGCCATTTATCCCACTCATATTCCCCGCCGTAAGCATCGAGAATTGACCCTCTTATGCCTCCGAGCATCTGGCGTACCGAATGCGGTTTCCCGTCAGCAGCTCCGAAATACCCAACACTGCTTCTATCCGTCTGATAGCTGAATGGATTACTCGGTTGTGCCGAAGCCAATAAGGTAAGCGCATCCGCAAGGCTGTTTATGTTTGAGCCGATTGCAGTAATATAACTTTGTCGATAACTGATGTGCGTACAATGGTATGTGATGATCCCGTTTATCGGCTTTGAGTACGATACGATATCAAATGGTTGAACATCGCCGCTTTCGTCATGCGTTACGCCGATGATGTTGCCGATTTGGATATCTTCGTAATTCACACCGCCGACAGGATACTCGAAATCACATTCATAAACGCCGTTTCTTTCTTCGGTGACTACACAGGAAATCATATCCCGTAATCTACCGAGACCGTTGCTTATAAAAGCAACCTCGTCCTTGCTGTAAACAATCGGAATCATATCTCGACCACCTCCCAGATATATCCAATCATATCTTCCACCACCTCGGAATAATCCCTAACGAAGTTATGGTGTTATCAAATGTAATGGTAGTCGCGCCGGGTTTCAAAGTAGGAAGGATCGCCGGTAATGTGACGCCATTATTCGAAGATGCTGGCGTTCCGCTATCATTGTTCCACGCTTCGCCAACATCCAGGTCGATGTACAGCGGATGCCCCAAAGCACCAACGGTAGAATCGGCAAAATAGCTTACCATTCTTATGTTTGTTGAATAAGTAAACGTTACAGGCCAATTCGTTACTGTTGATGTAATCGTTATTGTTTCATCCCCATCGTAAGCAAATGCCAAATTCCATAATGCCGTAAGTGGTGTCAAAGTGCTTCCCTCGTATTTATACGAGATAGTGCCCTTCCAATTCGCTGTTACTGTCGAAGCCGTTCCGTAAGTAAATTCGAGAGCTGTTTCATCCGGATCAAGATAACACACCCAGCTTGTTGAGCTTCCTGCAAAATAAAATGTCCTGACGTTGGTTTTTGTAGTGGTTGTTATGCTTAGTATTTGTGTCGATGCTGAGCTTGACTTGATTGACAGGGTTGCTCTTGTGTAACTGCTGCTTATATAAATGCTGTCACCCGAGTAAATATTTGACACATCAAGCGGTATGGTAGCCGTTGCTGATTGTACTGTCGTATCTTCGGATATTTTTATGCGTCCCAGTACCGTATTTGATATTGAAATCAGCTCGTTCCCGAGATGGATATCGCCATATCCATATACCTCAAGCATTGGCTGGCTCTCAAACAAAGTCGGATTCGTTATTGTATTACCGCTTGTTACCGTGACAGCTGTTTCGCCAGATGTCAAAAATCTCTGTGGCTTACATTCGAAAGTGATCTCAAATTCGCCAGCTTTCAACTGTGCTGGTGTAACTTCAAGGCCGCTTTTATATATAGCCATTCTGTATTCGTCTGGATTGTAGTCATCTGTCAAACGGCAATACCCTTTTTTGGAGCAGAGAATGTTTCTGAACTCGGATATAGCCTGAGCGAAGTCTGTTTCTGTATCAGCAAAGATTCCTGCCGGATACGTCACTTCAAGATTTTCAAAGCGTCCGTTATCAAGTGCAAATGAGCCGTTTCTGTTTGGAATCGTAATCATTTCCACATCGCGCTCTGGAGCATTGAACACAGCTTCGCCAGAAATATAAACACCATAATTCCCAGAATTTTCACCATCAAATTCAAGTGTTTTGAATATTGCTCCTGTTGGTGCTATTGCCATGCCAGCCTCCTTTGGTTAGTTTCCTTTATGAGAATCCGTTTTACCTCTTCTGCGATTTCTTTAGGATTATCGCCCGTAATGTAGAAATTGTATGTGTTTCCACCTTGCAAATTGTCGAGCTTGTTCCAGAATTTATCGAGCGGAACGACTGCCTCAGGACCTGCTTCGCCGACACCTATAAGACTCGGGTTGTCAAAAATACCACCCTTCGCATACCAACTTACATTTAAGCCTGTCGGATATCTGACCGTGCCGAGAGGGCCGAAGTCCTTCGAGCTCCAGTCAAGGCTGAAGTGCGGCAGCTTTAAGCCTGAGAATATCTTGCCGATGGTTATAGGGAAAAATCCCTTGATCTTGCTGATGATGCCAGAAATCGTATCCCTTGCAGACGAGAACGGCCCAGATAATTTTCCCGTTAACCCACTCCATACGCTCGAAATTGAAACGTCCTCACCGACCTTCTTCTTCAAAGCATCAAAAGAGGATTTAACGTTTTTCTTTGCCGTGTCGATTGCTTTGGAAATGTTCGACTTCACTGTGTCCCAAGTAGACGAGGACTCGACCTTTTCAGCGACCTTATTCTTCATAGCATTGTAAGCAGTTTTTACAGTGCTTCCTGCCGCGCTTATTGCATTGGAGATTTTATCCTTTACGCCCGTGATCCATTCCCCGGCAGCTTCGACCTTCTCTTTAACTTTGTTCTTCATCGCGTTGTAACCATCAGCGACGTTTTTCTTCGCGTCCCCGATAGCGTTCGAGATCTTGTCTTTTACTCCAGTGACCCACTCGGCAGCCGCCGCGACCTTCTCAGCCACTTTAGCCTTCATAGCATTATAGGCCTTCGAAACCGCATCCTTCGCAGCGTTTATCGGTGTTATGATCGCCGTCTTGATTGCGTTCCATGCCGTTGTCACTACGGTCTTGATTGCAGTCTGAACCGTGCTTATATTGGTCTTAATTGAGTCCCATACGCTTACGACCTTATCCTTTGCTGCCTGTAAAGCGGTAGTTATGGATGTCTTGATGTCGTTCCATACCTTCTTGATATTCTTCGCAAGCTTCTCAGCAAATTTTTTTATTTTGTCCCAGTTCTTATAGAGTAGGACGCCCGCAGCAACGACGGCAGCAATGACTGCCACTACGCCAAGCATTGGCGCAGAGATCAGCCCTATAGCCCCGACAATTGTGCCGATGCTCGAGATGAGTGTTCCGATTACAACAAGGACAGGCCCGACAGCAGCCGCTACAAGGCCGATAATAGTAATAATTTTTTTGGTTTTCGGAGAGAGCTCGTTAAACTTGCCGACCAACGAGGTTATTTTCTGAATAATAGGTGTTATTACTGGCAGAAGGTTTGTTCCGATGGCCGTTGCGAGGTCTTGCAGTGTTGCCTTAAAAATTTTGATGCTGTTCGCCGTTCCGCTGCTTGTTCTCGCAAAGTCCCCTTGAGCATCTTTTGTTTTATCTAAAACATAGTTGTATCGAAGCTGTGTTTTTTCAGCCTGACTCATTTCATCCCAAACGAGCCCCATATCTTTTGCGAACTGTTTCAGGTTCGTGTCTGTCATTACGACACCGAACTTCTTCAGCGCTTCGGATTCGCCCGTGAATATTCCCTCGAGCGCTTTCGCTGAATCTTCGACACCCACATTGAAGTAAGAACCGAGATCGGCAGATAACCCTGTAAGAGTTGTAGACATTTCCGCAGCTTTCTTTTCTGATAAGCCTATGCCTTTTCCAAGAGCACCAAAGGCGGAGGCTGCATCAGTTGCCTGAACCTTTGACAGACCGAACTGTTTCCCGGCATTGTTCGCCCACTTTTTAACGGACTTAGAATTTGAGCCGAAAGCGACATCAAGTTTATTAAGATTCTCCTCATAATCCGAAGCGTATTTAGAAGCAAGCGTATAACCAGCAACTATAGGAGCCGTGACTTTTGTAGTCATAGTTTTTCCAACGCTCGTCATTTTGCCGCCCACTTCTTTGAACTGTTCAGACAGGGCTTTCAGTTTTGCGTTGCCTATTTCGCTAAGTTGCTTCTTGAAGGTTTTTAACTTTGATTCAGTTGTGACTATCTCGCGCTGAAGCTCTCTGTTTTCCTGAGACTGTTTGTCTACCCTTTTCGCATCCATCTGAGACTGCATATCTTTCAGCTGTTTTAGATTTGTCTCAGTCTGGCTTATTTTCTGTCTCAGAAGTTCCTGCTTTTGTCTCCACAGCTCAACTGACGTAGGGTTGAATTTCAGTGCGTTATTTACTTCTTTCAGCTCACTGTTAATGTCTTTAGTGCTGGTTCTGACGCTCCTGAGAGCATTATCGAGCTTAGTGGTGTCACCGCGAAACTCGATTGTGATTCCTTTGATGTTTCCCGCCATTTGTTTGACCTCTAACCAAAGAACGCATTTATGTCGTTCTGTGTTCCTTTGCGTCTTGTTCCGTACTTCTCGGCACGTTTCTGAGCCTTCTCGGCTGCCTTCTTTCGCTCGTTGTAGCTTATGCAAAAATCGACAACCTGTCCGATTTGCATTTTTTTAATATCTGTAAGTGTTAACCCTCGATCGAGTCCGGCGAGGATAATTGTGTCAATGTCAATTCCGGCTGAACTACCTTTAACGACTTTCTCAGGTCTTTCAGCCTCTTCAAGTTTTTTGACGATACAAGGCCCTTAAATGCAAGTGCGCCAACAGCCGGAACTATCGTATCCAAAGGAAATTCCTCGAACTCCCTTATCCACGTTTTCGGATCCGGAATGTCATCGTCGCAAGCTTTAGCCATAGCCCACATAATGTAAGCGATTTCGACCGACTCGAAACCACTCAAATGAATAACAGCGTCAATCAGCTTGTCACCATCAAGGACCTTAAGAAGGTCTGAAAGTTCCACCTTGCCATTAGATCCGGACGCTTCATTCATTGCGCCTGATATGATATCGAGTGCAGCCGCCAACATTGGCGTCAAAGTAGACACAATGTCATGCCCGAACTGATCTCTGTATATAATCGCCCAGCCGAAATTATTTGACAGCCGAACTTCTTTTTTCCCAACCTTGATTGTCTTTTCCATGTTTTACCTCCTATGAAAAATGGAGCGGGACCGCATTAGCCCCGCCCCGTTTTGATTAAGTGGTTGTCGGTGCCGGAGGATTTGTAAAGAGTGTACTGTATCCCGATGTGGCCTGATTGTATGAGACCATTGAGATACCCGTCTTATTATCTCCTGCGACTGTGACTGCGATAGTCTCCGTTGCCGGTTCGATGCTCTCCTCTTCTGTTGCATACGCTCTTGTTATGCCGCCGAGTGAGCAGTTGTACATGATGATTCTGCGAGACTCGGAATCGCCTTCAACCTGAAAAGCAATATATACTTTCGGCTTTGTCGCATTTTTTACGACAGCCAGACCGCCATCGGATGCCTTCTGGATGTATCCGAGGAACTGAGTCTTGAATGTGTCATCGAACTTTGCGACTTCGAGATCGCCCTCGAATGTGCCGCCGGTGTAACCGCTCCAGTAAATTACGTTATCAGCATAGAAGTTATTGGACTCACTCTGTTCCTCCGGGCTGAAGGATATGGCTCCCGCCTGATGATAAGGTGTGCCCATAGTTGCTGTGCCGGTCGTACCTACTGTATAAGTTCCGACATACAGATTCGAGATACCAAATTCAACTTTATTTGCCATTTGTTTCTCCTTAGATGTAGTAATAAATCACGAACACACCCTGATCCTCGATGAAGATGTCCTCGGATTTGTCATATAAATAGCCAGCGCCGAGAAGTGCGTCCTCTATGCTGGCTTCGTGCGATTCGTTTTTAGTTGTGAAGTAATATTCGACCTGATACTGGTTTCTTCTCCAGTAGTGCGTATTATCTGCCTCCATGACGTTCTGACCGTTCCCGATGTACACGATGTACGGTGGACTCTGTTTCGTCTTGAAATGCGAATAAGCACACGGCAGTCCGGTCGTCTGTAATGTTACGTATATGCTCATCGTTCTATACCTTCCTCTACCAGTCGCTGAAATTCATTGTTCGCCCACGTTTCAACCGGTTTGATGTGCTTGTGAGCCGGAGCGCGTCCGTATGTACCCTTCTTGTTCCTGATAACATGACCGTTCTCAAGCAGATGTGTCAGCTGATAGTGATCTGTGTTATGAACAACAACATTGTTTGAAGAAAGTTTTTTAACCGTCCATCCCGAAGCATAATCGCCCGACTTTCTTGGTGATGTGTTATGCAGTTTGTCAACAGATTCATTCGCAACATCGTTTGCCGATTTTTTAAGAACGTCATTGACCTTGTCTTCAAATTCGTCCAGGATCTGCTCCATTTGAATCGCGACAGATTTCGTTTTAGCCATTATGAACACGCTCCTCACAGATAAGGCTGATACTGTCTCTTTGCGCTGTCCAGTCGGTGCGTATCACGTTGTATGACTTGCCCTCCCATTCAATGAGACGCTCGCCATTGTAATCCGCTTTATTCGCAAGCATAAACGTAATTGACGGATGCAGACCCGCCTGGGCCGCATTGTAGAACTCCGCATTGTATACGCCACGAGGCATCACATAGACTTCGTTATCGGTATAAGTGATGACCTCGTTGCCGTATTCGTCATATGTGGTTATCGGTTCGCCCTTTAGCGTTGCAATAGAGTCATACATCTTACGCCTCCAACCAATCGGTGTATCCTGTGGCTGTTACGAGCTGAGCCTTCTGCTCATCGTATGACCTTTTGAGACGGTCATAGTCCTCGGGCAGACCGAATGACATTTTGCAGTATGTGATGATTGCCCTTGTCACGATCTCATCAAGCGTTGACGGGACCTCGACCCCGGCAATACCCAAATCAAGCTTTGCCGCTGTAATCAGATCCGCGAGTTCTTCATCATAGGCCGTTGTTGATATACGCAGCCCCATTTTCACCTTGTCCAGTGTAGCCATAATTACCTCACAACAGGAGCGAGGTTATTCGCCCCGCTCCGCTTTTGCTTTCAGAGTTAACTGATAATTGTCGAAAAATTCCTTCGTGATGACCGTGTGCCCAACGTGTCCGAGACCAATGGACGGGTCCGCGAGTATTTTGTACCCGCACTGTCTCGCCCTCCAGCAGAACGCGATGTCTTCACCGCAATTTGCTATCGGCGTGAACATCTGCCCGAACTTTGCAAAGACGGAGACGAATATCTCCGTCTTCATCAGGACGCACCCGAAACCGCAAGCACCGACCTCGAACGGCTCGCTCGGTATCTCGTCGAACTCCGTCCATTCGAAAGCGGTGCCCTCTTCATTGAGGTCCATCTTGTCGAACGCCACAGCTGAAAATGGCTGTGTCCGTCTGTAATAAATGCCCGTAACCATATCGGCCCCATTGTCGATGTGTTCAAGCATCCTCTTTAACGTATCAGGATTAAATACCATGTCCGAGTCGAACCACATAACAAGGTCCGCTTCATCAAGCAGAGCCTTTTTTGCGATCTGGTCACGGCTGGTATAAATCAAAGAACCGAGATTGAACCA
>JAZQXA010000045.1:0-17529 GCA_045632605.1 Candidatus Flemingiibacterium sp.
TGAAGCTGTGGTGGCCCCACAACGAAATCCTGATCGCCAGCATGATGGCCTACCGTGATACCGGCGATGAAAAGTACTACGACTGGTTCACCAAGACACTGGACTACTGCAAGGAAGTATTCAGTGATCCCGAGAACGGCGAATGGTACGGTTATCTCCGCCGCGACGGAAAGCCGACAATGCCTGCCTGCAAGGGTTCAACCTTCAAGGGTCCGTTCCATCTTCCGAGAATGCTCAGCATGGTTGACACCATGATAGGCGAAATTCTCGGGGAATAAAACATAGTATATAATTTTTTAATAAATATAAAGAGGGAAACAAAAATGAATATTTCAAAGTATCAGGGTATAATCCCGGCATTTTACGGCTGCTATGACAAGAATGGAGAAATTTCTCCCAAGGCTGTCGAGGAATTTACCCGTTGGCTCGTCGAAAAAGGTGTTAAGGGTGTATATGTCGGCGGGTCTTCCGGCGAATGTATCTACCAGACCGTTGCAGAGCGTAAACTCGTTCTCGAACACGTTGTAAAGGCGGCAGAAGGCAAGCTTACAATTATCGCACACGTTGCCTGCAACAGCACAAAGGAGAGTATGGAGCTTGCGGCTCATGCAGAAAGCCTCGGCGTTGATGCCATAGCTTCCATTCCGCCTATTTACTTCAGACTCCCCGAATATGCAATTGCAAAATACTGGAACGATATCTCCTCGGCTGCTCCCAACACCGATTTCATCATCTATAACATTCCCCAGCTTGCAGGCGTTGCACTTTCGCTTCCTCTGCTTCGCGAAATGCTCAAAAATCCGAGAATTATCGGCGTAAAGAACAGCTCCATGCCCTGTATGGATATTCAGCAGTTCAAGTATGAGGGAACACTCGGCGGACGTGAATTCGTTGTGTTCAACGGTCCCGACGAACAGCTCATCAGCGGCCTTACAATGGGTGCTGACGGAGGTATTGGCGGTACATACGCTTGTATGCCCGAACTCTTCACAAAGCTTTGGGAGCTTCACTATGCAGGCAAAGCAGAAACCGCACGTGCGCTTCAGTATGATATCAATAATATCATCTACAAGCTCTGCAGCGGTAAGGGACATATGTACGCACTTATCAAGGAAGCACTTAAAAAGCGTGTCGGACTCGACATCGGCGGCGTAAAGGCTCCCTTCTATAACCTTGTTGAATCCGATTATGCGATTGTTGATGAAGCTGTCGCAATGATCAATGCGGCTATCAAGAAGTACATTGGCTAATTTTTAATATTCACATAAACCGACTCAAATGAGTCGGGTTTTTTGTTGTTCCCCGTTTATAAATATTTTTTATTTCATGTAATTTTTCGGAGAATACGGTGCATAATAAGAAGCGCAAGACTATTTTCGGAAAGGAATTTTTACTATGAAATCAAAAATTTTCGGCGTATTGCAGCGTGTCGGACGGTCGTTCATGCTTCCGATTGCCCTGCTTCCTGTCGCAGGTCTGCTTCTCGGTATAGGAAGCTCGTTCACCAATGCGACCACACTCGAAACCTACGGCCTCGATAAAATCATCTACGAAGGCGGTATACTCTATACCATCCTCGATATTATGGCAAAAACGGGCAGCGCAGTTTTCGATAACCTTGCCCTCTTATTTGCAATCGGTGTCGCAATAGGCATGGCGAAAAAGGAAAAAGAAGTCGCCGCACTTTCGGGTGCAATTGCTTACCTTATCATGAACACGGCAATCAGCGCTCTCATCACCGCGCACGGCGGCGTTGAATCTATGGCGGAAAACTCCACCACAACAACTCTCGGTATACCAACTCTCCAAATGGGCGTTTTCGGCGGTATTATCGTCGGTCTTGGCGTTGCCGCACTCCATAACCGCTTCTATAAAATTGAGCTTCCACAGGTTCTGGCATTCTTCGGCGGAACAAGATTTGTCCCGATTATATCGAGCCTTGTTTATCTTTTAGTCGGCGTCGCGATGTTCTTCGTTTGGCCGATTGTACAAGGCTGGATTGCAAGCCTCGGTAATCTCGTTCTCGCTTCGGGTTATGCCGGAACGTGGATTTACGGTATCATCGAACGCGCACTGATTCCGTTCGGTCTGCACCATGTATTCTATATGCCCTTCTGGCAAACAGAAGTCGGCGGCTCAATGATAGTTGACGGCACTCTGATTCAGGGTGCACAGAACATCTTCTTCGCACAGCTCGCATCAAAATCAACAACACAGTTCGCAGTTTCCGCGACACGCTTCATGTCCGGTAAATTCCCGTTCATGATATTCGGTCTGCCCGCTGCGGCTTTGGCAATGTACCGCACAGCACGTCCCGAAAAGCGTAAAGTTGTCGGCGGACTTCTTCTCTCTGCGGCACTTACCGCCATGCTCACCGGTATCACAGAGCCTATCGAATTCACATTCCTCTTTGTTTCACCGATACTTTACGTCATTCATTGTATCCTCGCCGGACTTTCGTATATGCTGACTCATATATTCAATGTCGGCGTCGGTATGACCTTCTCCGGCGGTATCATCGACTTAACGCTCTTTGGTATACTCCAGGGCAACGCAAAGACAAACTGGATATGGATAGTGATAATCGGTCTTGTTTATGCAGTCGTTTACTATTTTCTGTTCAGCACAATGATTCGAAAGCTTAATCTCAAAACGCCCGGCCGTGAAGCTGACGACGAGGAAACCAAGCTTTATACGAGAAAAGACGTTGAAGCTCGAAAGGCGGCAAAGGGTGCCGACGATATCACAAGTGCACTTATTCTCAAGGGACTCGGCGGCAAGGATAATATTTCCGACATTGACTGCTGTGCGACAAGACTTCGTGTCACAGTAAAAAATGGTGCTCATGTCAGTGAATCACATCTTAAACGAAGCGGTGCTTCCGGCATTATAAGAAAAGGTGAAGGTGTTCAGGTAATATACGGTCCGCGTGTATCTGTTGTAAAATCTAATCTTGAAGATTTCATCGACTCACCGAATGCAGCACGGGTTGAAGAAATTATTGCAAACAATTCTCATGAAGTCAAGGAAGAAAAGAACTCCGCTGCAAGCGATACAGCATTATATTCGCCGCTCACGGGAAAAATTGTACAGCTTGATAAGGTTGAGGACGATGTATTTTCAAAGCGTATGCTCGGCGACGGCACAGCAATTGAGCCGACCGACGGCAAGCTTTATTCCCCCTGTGACGGCACTGTTGAAACAGTATTTGATACTCGCCATGCGGTTAATTTGAGAAGTGAGGACGGATGTGAAATTCTCCTGCACATCGGTATCGACACAGTGAAGTTAAACGGCAAATATTTTGTCGCTCATGTAAATTCGGGACAAAGCGTAAAGCGCGGCGACTTACTTTTGTCGTTTGACATCAAGGGAATCAGAAACGAGGGCTACAAGCTGACTTCCCCCATTGTAATCTGCAACAGCGACGATTACGGCGAAATAAAAACGGTTGCAAGCGGCGAAGTTACACGCGGACGCGAGCTTTTAAGACTTTCGAAAAAGGAGAATGACAGATGAAAAGTTTCAGCTTTACAATTCGCGACGAGGTGGGCATTCACGCCCGTCCGGCAGGTATGCTCGTTAACAAAGCAAAGGAATCGGGCAGTCATATTACACTAAAAAAAGGTGACAAAACCGCAGATGCATCGAAGCTCTTTTCCGTAATGAGCCTCGGTGTAAAATGCGGCGACACGGTTGAAGTCAGTGCAGACGGCGGCGATGAAGATGCCGCAATTCAGATTATGAAAGATTTTTTTGAAGCAAACCTTTAAAACGGAGGACAAAAATGCGTATCTTTATGGGAAAAGGCGTTTACGGCGCAATAGCCATCGGAAAAATTTCGGTACTCCGACGAGATGAGCCTACAGTCACACGTGAAAAAATCAGCGATGTTACCGACGAGGTTGCTCGCTTTAAAAGTGCGAAAAAATGTGCACTGTGTGAGCTTGATTCGCTTTACAGCAAGGCACTTGTCGAGGTTGGAGAAGCAGGCGCGCAAATTTTCGACATTCATCGGATGATGATAAACGACGACGACTACAACGAGTCTATAACCGGAATGATTGAGCGTCAACAGATAAATGCCGAATATGCCGTTGCGCTGACGGGTGATAATTTTGAAGCAATGTTCGCGGAAATGGATGATAGCTATATGAAGGCTCGTGCCGCAGATGTAAAGGATATATCCGAGCGTCTGATACGCATTCTTTCGGGTGGGGGAAATCACGGTGAGGTTTTCGGCGGAGATGAGAAGACCATAATCTGCGCTGACGACCTCGCTCCGAGTGAAACGGTTTCGCTCGACAAAAGCCGTGTTCTTGCTTTTGTTACAGCGCATGGCTCGGCAAATTCCCATACAGCAATTCTCGCCAGAAGCATGAATATTCCTGCGATAATCGGCGTAGGTGATGCATTTTTGTCAGCAGTAAACAACGGCGATATAGCCATAGTCAACGGTTCAACGGGCGAGGTCACACTCTCGCCCGACAAGCACGCCATCCTCGAAGCGCAGAAAAAGCAAAGCGAGGATCATGCGGCAAGGCAGCGTCTTGAAGAGCTTCGCGGCAAGGATAATATCACCCTTGACGGAACAAAAATCAAAGTTTACGCAAATATCGGCGGCATCGATAACATTGGTGCTGTGCTGCTCAACGATGCAGACGGCATCGGACTTTTCCGAAGCGAGTTTCTCTATCTCGAAAGCCGCGACTATCCTACCGAGGACGAGCAGTTTAATATTTACAAGCGAGTTTTAGAGAGCATGGCAGGAAAAAAAGTAATTATCCGCACGCTTGATATAGGTGCTGACAAACAGGTGGGTTATTTCGGTCTGAAGCACGAAGAAAATCCCGCGCTCGGACTTCGTGCAATACGAATCTGCCTGACACGCCCTGAAATATTCCGGACACAGCTTCGTGCGCTTTACCGTGCATCTGTATACGGAGAGCTCGGAATCATGTTCCCGATGATAACAAGTGAAACGGAAATAAGCGAAATTCTCAAAATCTGCGCCGATGTTCGTGAAGAATTACAGCGTGAAGAAATTCCTATATCCGACAACATTGAAACCGGTATAATGATTGAAACCCCGGCTTCGGCGATAATAAGCGACAAATTAGCTCCGCTCGTCGATTTTTTCAGCGTCGGAACAAACGACCTGACACAGTATACCCTTGCCTGCGACCGTCAGAATCCACAGCTTGAACGCTTCTGCGACACACATCACGAGGCGGTTCTCCGCCTGATTGAAACCGCAGCCAAAAACGCTCATGCAAACGGTAAGTGGATTGGTATCTGCGGTGAACTCGCCGCAGACCTGACCTTAACCGAAACCTTTCTGCGCATGGGAATTGACGAATTATCCGTTTCGCCCTCTTTCGTTCTTAAGCTCCGTGAAACAATCCGAGGAACAGACCTTCGTCCACACGAAAACAATTCATATCTCCCCCAGCACGAGCTTCCGACAGGTCATGCGTTTATATGAGGGGATATAGCGTATAGGAATTACGCGGCTTTCTTTGGGGAAAGCTAGCGTAATCCTATATGCGAAATCTACTCTATTATTGACACCTCTGTAATAATGTGATATAATTATAGTAATAATAAATCACACGAGGAGTCAGTAATGAGAACAGTAACACTTGGCAAAACCGGAATAACAACACCGCAGAATGCGTTTGGCGCACTTCCGATACAGCGTGACGATACGGATACTGCGGTAAAATTGCTTCGCCGTGCATATGAGGGCGGCATGACATTTTTTGATACAGCGAGAGCATATTCCGACAGCGAGGAAAAATGCGGAATTGCTCTTTCAGACGTCCGCGATAATATAACGATTGCGACTAAAACGGGCGCAAAAACGCCTGATGATATGAAAAAGCATATCGAAACTTCACTTGAAAAATTAAAAACAGATTATATTGACATATATCAGTTCCACCTTGCCGGGCAATGCTACCGCCCAGGCGACGGCACAGGGATGTACGAATGTATGGAAGAACTTAAGCGTCAGGGCATGATACGACACATCGGAATCACGGCTCATAAAATCGGCGTTGCCGAGGAAGCCGCCGCTTCGGGACTCTATGAAACCGTACAGTTTCCGCTGTCATACTTATCCGGTGAACGTGAAATTGCGCTTACCCGGCTTTGCAAGGAAAACAACGTCGGTTTCATCGCGATGAAAGCTATTGCCGGCGGACTTATCACCGATTTCAGAGCCGCTTATGCGTTCATTTCGCAGTTCGATAATGTCGTCCCGATTTGGGGTATTCAGCGAGAGCGTGAGCTTGACGAATGGCTGTCACTTATGACGGATGAACCGACACTTGACGAGAATATAATTGCACGCATTGAAGCCGATAAGGCTCAACTCGGAACAGAATTTTGCCGCGGATGCGGATACTGTCAGCCCTGCCCGAAGGATATCACGATTTTCCAATGTGCACGCATATCCCTTATGCTCCGACGCGCACCGTCGAAGGATTGGCTTACAGACTATTGGCAGAATGAAATGAAGAAAATAGAAAACTGCATCGAATGCGGACAGTGCATGAAAAAATGTCCGTACGAGCTTAACATTCCGAAGCTGCTTAAAAAGAACTATGAGGATTACCAAAACATCCTCGCCGGAAAAACAATAGTCTGATGAACAAGCTGACTATCGGCATTATCGCCCACGTTGACTCCGGAAAGACAACTCTTTCGGAAGCGATACTCTATAAAACCGGAATTGTGCGAAGCCTCGGCTCGGTCAACAAAGGCAGCTCATATCTCGACACAAATGCAATCGAACGTGACCGGGGAATTACGATATTTTCAAGCGGTGCATCGTTCACTCATAACGACGTTGAATTTACGCTTCTCGACACTCCGGGACACGTTGATTTTTCGCCCGAAGCCGAGCGAGTTCTCCGCGTTATCGACTGTGCCCTGCTCGTTATAAGCGGCACAGACGGCATTCAAAGTCACACGATGACTCTTTGGCGGTTACTTGAGGGATATTCGATTCCGACAGTGATTTTCATTAACAAAATGGATATCACCGCGCTTTCTCACCGTGAGCTTATGGATGAACTGAAATATAAGCTCGGCGACGGTTGTGTTGACTTTAATGCTATGAGCCTTGAGTCCTTTTCGGATGAGCTTGCGATGTGCGATGAAGCACTTATGGAGAGCTATGCTGCAGGTGAGGATTTCAGCATCGGTGATATACAGAATGCCATTTCAAAACGCCGGCTTTTCCCCTGCTTTTTCGGTTCGGCACTCCGTGGAGATGGAATAAATATACTGCTCGACGGAATTTCGAAATACATAAAATCGCCTGAATACAGTGACAGATTCGGCGCAAAGGTCTATAAAATAACCCAGGATAAATCCGACAAAATCGCTCATGTAAAAATCACGGGCGGCACTTTAAAGGTAAAGGATACTCTTTCCGGCACAAAAGCCGACGGAAGTGACTGGAGCGAGAAAATCAACCAGATACGAATATATTCCGGCGAAAAATACAGAACTGTCAACGAGGCATCAGCAGGTACAGTGTGTGCGCTCACAGGAATCTCAAGCGCATATCCCGGAATGGGACTCGGATTTGAAAAGGACTCAGGTGCGGTATATCTCGAGCCGGTATTATCCTACCGTGTTGAGCTTCCAAGCGGTATTGATACACACACGGCACTTTCAAAATTCCGTGAGCTTGAAGCCGAAGAACCGGCGCTGCACATCATGTATAATGAACGAAGCGGCGAAATTTACTTTGGAATCATGGGTGAAGTACAGCTTGAAGTTTTGACGCGCATAATTTCCGAACGATTCGGGATGAACGTCAGCTTCAGCGACGGAAGCATTTCTTATAAAGAAACAATTCGCTCGGCGGTTGTCGGTGTCGGCCACTATGAGCCGCTTCGCCACTACGCCGAGGTACAGCTTCTGCTTGAACCGTTGCCTCGCGGTGAGGGACTCAAATTCGCCGTTGATGAGGAATGTGACCTCGCCGGGAATTTTAAAAGGCTCGTTCTCTCCCATCTTTACGAAAAAACGCACATCGGCACACTAACCGGCTCTCCGATAACCGATATGAAAATAACCCTTATCGCAGGACGTGCACATCCAAAGCATACCGAGGGCGGCGATTTCCGTCAGGCGACATGGCGTGCACTGCGGCAGGGACTTCGCTGTGCCGAATCGGTACTGCTCGAACCGTGGTACGATTTCAGGCTCGAAGTTCCGTCTGACAGCATCGGACGTGCTATGAGCGATATCACCTTAATGGGCGGAAGATTCGGTGAACCGGAAATGGCGGCTGACTGTATGGTGCTTACCGGTTCCGCACCGGTCGAAAAAATGCGTGCATACCATCGTGAGCTTATTGGATACACAAAAGGAAACGGTAAATTATTCACTTCCCTTCGCGGATATGCGGAAGCAACCGAACCTGATAATATCATCTCCGAAATCGGCTATGATGCTGACCGTGACACAGAAAATCCCGCCGACTCGGTATTCTGCGAGCACGGTGCAGGCTTCGTTGTAAAATGGGATGAGGTCTGGGAACACAAGCACATCGACAGCGGTATTGAGCTTGAAATTCCAGACACTGAAGAAACCAACGACCGCGCCGCACGTTATCTCAAAGCTGTTGCGACAGATGACGAATTGGCACGCATTTTCGAGCGCACCTACGGTCCCATCAAACGAAGGAACTACAATGAGCCTAAGGTAAAATCGGCAGTTCCCTCTCCGAAAAAACGAGCACCTGCCACACGTTCCTCTTACAGCGGCTCGGAATATCTGCTTGTTGACGGATACAATATAATCTACGCATGGGATGACCTGCATCCGCTTGCGGAAAAGGGGCTTGATATCGCTCGCAACCGACTTATCGACCGACTTTGCAACTACAGAGGATTTCGTGAATGTGAGGTAATTGTCGTTTTCGATGCATACAAGGTCAAGCGAAATCACGGCGAAACCGAAAAAATCAACGGTCTTACCGTCGTTTATACAAAAGAAGCCGAAACCGCAGACACTTATATTGAAAAGGCATCGAAAGAGCTGTCGAAGCATCACCGAGTACGAGTTGCAACCTCTGATGCCGATGAACAGCTTATCATCCTCGGAAACGGTGCAATTCGCGTTTCAGCACGCGGACTGCGAGCAGAGGTTGACGAGGTTGAGCGCAGTATACGCGAGTTTATTGAAAATTGTTAAATGAAAAAGACTTCCCGATTAAAGGAAGTCTTTTCTGTATTTATGGCTGTTTATATATTACAAGCATCTTATCAAGCTCGGCGTAAAGCTCATACCCGTTTTCGGTAAGCAGTTCAACAATTTTTTCAAATCCGTTCTGCATCCCAGGCTCGGAATATTTTCGAAACTCACTGTTTGCAGTCACATTGAGTACAACATATTCCGATTCAAGCATATGCTCCTTTGAAGCATAATAAATATCATAAATAGTATCCCTCTGCGAAAGATACGGCATATAGAACGTCGTCGAAGTAACCGATGCATCAGGCGGAATCAGGTCGAGCTTTTCTCGGATACTGTCGTAAAGCTCCGCATATTTTTCGCAATATCCGGGATATTTCACGAGCTTCTGACCGACCGTCGGAACAAAACAGCAGATTCCAATACAGAATGCCGCCGCAAGCGCACCGGCACGAATAAAACTCGGCTTAATATCGGCGGCGTTTACTACTGTCAGATATATCAGAAACGCTGTGGGACCGAAGGTATACTGAAAATATATGTCATGCTGATATACATAGTCGGACATAAGATTAACAAGAATGTAGGGTATCAAGAGTATATAGCGTTCATATCGTCGTGTTATAAGCGGCAGTCCGAGAAGCGGCAGAAGTGTCAGACCGATAAAACCAAGCTTTTCAGCATCAACACATTCAAACAGAGCTTTCAACGGATTCAGGATAACCGACTTAATTACCGTTACAAGCGATGATGAACCGTCATACATAAAGTTGCGATAGCGGTAGGTCATAACTCCTTCGCCGACATTAGCGAGAAACGCAGTAACAGCGAGGAAATATACAATCGCAGCAAGAAGCATTGCGGAACCGCATATAAGGTCAAAACGGCTCGATGCTTTATCGGTTTTATACCGGAGCAGACCTTTAAAAATGAGCCAAAGTGCAATAACCGCAACATAAACGGCGGCATCTTCTTTGACGGTAAGTGTCAGCACAGAGAATATGGCAATAAGCGGAATATTCTTTTTTTCAATCCCGTAAAAGAGCCAGAGGATAAGGAACGGCAGAAAACAGTTTTCGTGAATGTCATGAGTTGCCGCACCGCCGAGCATCGGCATGAAAAGAAATACCCCGCAAACAAGCATACGCGAAACATCCGATAAGCCGTGAGTCTTTGCGATTTTCCAGAGCGGAATCACTGCCAAAGACATCAGTGCCGCCTGGAGCACCTGCAGAGTTGCAGGAAAAGGTGCAATGATATAAAAAGGCAGTAAAAGATAAAATATGGGCGACATATGTACGTGAAAATGAGAAAGCAGACCGTCACGCTCAACCGTCGTCAGCGGAAGCCCCGATTCCTTCATATGATGAAACATCTGCGCAAAAATGCCGAAATCGTAAGTCGGCGTTGAAAAGCTGTAAAACCGGCTCACCGTACATACAGAGAGAAATATGAAGAAAAATGCAGTTATTCCAGCAGTAAGTAACAGAAAAATCCTATGCTCCTTTTGCTCTGTAATAGCTTTCTCAGCCGAAGAATTCCAACCGAAAAGAGCATATATTATCATCGCGATGCAAGCAAGAATGCACACGGCAAAAAACGGCAATGTAAACGAAGAATAAAGCGCAAGTGCAGACAGCGCGGCGAAAGCGGTAAATATTCCCGTACGTTCTGCCGCTGAGATATTAACGAATCGTGAAACCGCCGTAAGAATAAGAAAAAATACACCGGTAAGCAGTATTATCCGTATAAGTGACATTTCGGCAAGTCCGTCAAGCTCCGAAAGTGTACGAAGCCGCCCGGGAAGAATTATATATTCAACAAGCACCGCCGCAAGCCATGAAAAGATGCCTTTACGCAAAATATCCGCCATAAAACTCTCCTCATAATATAATACGATATGATAAGTATATCACAATATTATGAATATTTCAAGCAGTGGATATATATTAAAAAATCCCACAGACACTGAATCTGTGGGATTTTAACTTTTAAATTAATAGTTATTCAAAATGAAGTTATAGTTGTTGAGGGCAGATTCCTCGTTGCTTACGGGAGCCATATCGAGCTCCTCGCAAAGAGGTCCGTCGTAGCCGTGATCCTTGAGAAGCTTGAATACGCTCTTGAAATCAACGCATCCGGTGCCAAGCTCGCAGAAGCTGGAGTAAACCTCCATACCTGCGCTTGCGTAACCCTCGGATTTCATTTCAGGGCTCTTTATATCCTTGAAGTGAGTAAAGTTAACTCTGTCGATATACTTTGCAATAACCGCAACGGGGTCACACTTACCGGTAACGAGATGTGCAGTATCGGGAGCAAACTGAATGATGCTGCTGTCGAGATTCTGAAGAATGTTGTCAATCTCGTTCTCATACTGTACCCATGTATTGTAATGCGGATGGAGGTTCGACATAATGCCAAACGACTTCGACTTTTCAGCGAAACGTGCAACGACCTCAAGCTCATGCTGGAGATTTGCCGCATCCATAACCTCGGGACGGCCGTTTGTTGCCTGGAGGCAGATACGCTTTACGCCGAGCTCTGCAATAAATTCGAGTTCCTTGTCAGCATTTACAAAAAGGTCTTCTTCCTGACCGTACTGCGGAATGTGGAAATAGAAGCTTGCCGGCTCAAGGTTATAGCGGTTAAGTACCTCTTTGTATGCTTTGATGTCGAGGTCAAACGCATAAATCGCAGCCTTAACGCTCTCAAATTTTTGGTAGCCGATCTTGGAAACGATGGCAGCGCCGGTTTCCATCTGCTCTCTTGTTTTTGTACCCCACGGCCAAATGGCAGCGGTTATTCTTGATTTTACATTATCCATGATGTTTCCCCTTTCGTTTATTCATCAACACTATTATACAGTGTTGCACGATATTTATCAACCACGATTCATAGCTATTTTTTCCACATTTTTTGCATTTAGTTTTCAAATGCAATTTTTTCGGAAAATATACGCACGAATAGGGATTGTTTTTGTGCGGCGAATTTGTTATAATTTGATTGAATAATATTTTTTCGGGGGACTTATATGAAAAAGATTAATGTAGGAATAATCGGAATGGGTTATATCGGTGAGAGTCACATTGAGGCTCTCCGCAGAATCGGCATTTGTAACCTTGCCGCCATTGCCGATACAAATTACGATCTTGCGCTTGCAAAAGCAGAGCTTTACGGAATTGAAAAGGTATATAAAACAGTTGATGAAATTCTTGCCGATGAGTCAATCGACGCAATACACAACTGTACGCCGAATTTTCTCCACCGCGAAATTAACGAAAAGATAATCCGTGCCGGAAAGCATCTTTTCAGCGAAAAGCCGCTCACCTCAACATACAAAGAGGCTTGTGAGCTTCTCGAAATAAAGAAGCAGCATCCCGAGATTGAAGCTTGCGTTAATTTCAACTACAGGCTCAACCCCATGGTTCAGGAAATAAAAGCACGAATCAAGCGCGGCGAGCTCGGCGATGTACGTGTGATAACCGGACAGTATCAGCAGGATTGGCTTATGTACGACACCGATTACAGCTGGCGTCTTGAGCCGGATGTTGCAGGCCCATCCTGTGCCGTTGCCGACATCGGTTCACACTGGATGGATATTGTACAGCATATAACCGGACACAAAATCGTTTCGGTATGTGCTGACCTTGTAACTGTAATTCCGACAAGAAAGAAGCCGAAAAATCAGCAGGAAACCTTCAAGGACGCAGTTTCTGCCGACTATGATGAGGTAAGCGTAAAGAACGAGGACTATGCCGCTGTAATGTTCAAAACCGACAAGGGCGCAACCGGCATTTTCCATGTTTCCGAGGTTGCTCCCGGACACGGCTGCTATTTCGGCTTTGAGGTTAACGGTTCAAAGGAATCGTATTCCTGGAATCAGGAACAGAACGACAGAATGTGGATAGGCAGACGCGGCGGAAACAACGGACTCATCATCCGTGATCCGAACACCATTTCCGCTGAAGTAAAGCCCTACACAAATCTTGCTATGGGTCATCCCGAAGGCTGGAACGATGCCTTCAAGGGTAACTTTTATGCGTTTTACAAATATCTCGCCGACGGAAAGACCGGCGAAAAGATATTCTCAACTCTCGAGGATGCGGCGTACATAGTAAGACTCACCGAAGCAATTGTCGAGAGCAGCCGCGAGAGAAAATGGATTAATGTTTAAAATTAAAATTTATTTATAAAGGAGAATAATAAAATGTTTAAGTATTCAGTTGGTCCCTGGAATGTTCACGAAGGTGCGGACGCATACGGCCCCGCTACAAGAGAAACAATTTCGTTTGAAGATAAGATCAGACAGTTCAAGGAAATCGGCTTTGATGCAATTCAGTTCCACGATGATGACGCTGTTCCGAACATGAACAACATGACCGAAGCAGAAATCATTGAGGAAGCAAAGAAGGTTAAGGCTCTTCTTGATAAGTATGATCTCAAGGCAGAGTTTGTTGCTCCCCGTCTTTGGATGGATTCCCGTACAATAGACGGCGGCTTCACTTCCAATTCCGATTCTGACCGTGAGTTCGCAATCTGGCGCGCACTCCGCTCAATCGACATCGCAAACGCACTCGGATGCGATAAGATCGTTCTTTGGCTCGCCCGTGAGGGTACAATCTGCCCCGAAAGCAAGAGCCCCGTTGAAATCGTTAAGAAGCTCGTTGACGCAATCAACACAATGCTCGCATACGACAAGAACATCAAGGTTATGATTGAAACCAAGCCGAATGAGCCTATCGACAGAAGCGTTTGCCCGACACTCGGTCACGCAATGGCAATCTCCGCGGCTTCCATTGATCCGAGCCGTGTCGGCGGACTTCTCGAAACTGCACATGCAGTTCTGGCTGGTCTTGATCCCGCTTCCGAAATGGGCTTTGCACTCGCAATGGGTAAGCTCTGGGGCGTTCACCTCAACGACCAGAACGGCATGAAGTTCGACCAGGACAAGAACTTCGGCGCAGAAAACCTCAGAAGCGCATTCAATCAGATTAAGGTTCTCAAGGAAAATAACTTCTGCGAAAACGGCGAGTATATCGGTCTTGACGTTAAGTGCATGAGAACACAGAACACTGCTGAAAGCTTTGAGCACCTTAAGACCAGCCTCAAGGTTGCAAAGGCTCTTGAAGAAAAGGTTAACCGTTACGACTATGAATACGCTGCAAAGTGCATTGCAGAAAGAAACTACGAAAAGCTCGAAATGTATGTTCTCGAGCTCATCATGGGACTCAAATAATCGTAACAAAAAGGAGATGCTTTTATGTCTGAAGCATTAAAGCTCGGTGTTTCATCCAAGGTGATCACTCCCGAAATTGGATGCAACCTTATGGGCTACCGTCCAACTGTAATTTCCGATTCAGTCAACGATGACTTAAAGGTAACAGCATTCATATTCGGTCAGGGCGAAACCCTCGCCGCAATGATAAGCGCTGACGTCTGCATCGTCAAAACCGAAATATGCGAGCTTATCCGTGATAGACTTGAGGGCGAATTCGGCATACCGAGAACAAACTGTATCATTCACGCGATACACACCCATTCCGGCCCGAACCTCGCAGGAATTCCCGGTTGGGGAGATATCAATGAAGAATACCTGAACGGCACTTTTCTTGCCGGCATTATTGGTGCTGTAAGCGAAGCGGTTGAATCGATGAAGCCCGTCAAAATGGGTTATGCATCGGGAATGAGCTACATCGGAGTAAACCGCCGCGAAATCACCGTACGCAATACGGTTCTGCTCGGTCAGAATCCCTGGGGTGCATTCAACCCCGAAATGACTGTTATCTCGTTTAAGGATTACGAAGGCAACACCGTTGCCAACATGATTCACTACGGCTGTCACGCAACCGCAGCAGGAATGAACACCGAAATCAGCCGAGACTGGCCGGGCGTTATGGTTGACGTTCTCGCCGAAGTCAGCAAGGCTCCAACCGCATTTTTCAACGGTCCGGAGGGTGACGTCGGCCCACGTATGACAAACGGTTCAACAACCGGACGTCAGCTTGCACGTTATGCAATGGAAATCGGTGGTGCGGCAGCGCAGGATGCAGTTCGTATTTACCGCGATGTACGCGCATTCCACGATGTTGAGCTTGCTGTTATAAACGATAATATCGAGCTTCCGCTCGAGCCTCTCATGCCTTACGAAGAAGTCAAAGCGCATTACGAGGAATTCAAGGATGAGACAGTAAATCTTCGCGGAAAAAAGGCGAAATATTACAAGGAGCTTCTTGAGCTCCACGAAAGCGGATACGTCAGCAAGGCAAAGCTCCCCATTGAGCAGACGATAATCCGACTCGGCGACATTGCGTTTGTAGGCTTCCCGTACGAGCTCTTCTCCGAAATCGGAATGAGAATCGCAAAAGAAAGTAACGTACCGCATACACTTTCACTCTCTCTCGCAAACGGAAGCGAGGGCTACTTCGTAACCGAAGATCAGATCTGCCGCGGCGGATATGAGGTTGATTCTTTCAAGACCGCATATATTCAGCCGTACGCAAACAATGCCGATTGGCACATGGTTACCGAAACACTTAAAAACTTAAAAAAATTCGACGAAAAGGAGAATAATTAAAAATGTACATAATTGGTAAAGAAGAAGTTGATGCAGTTGCCGCTGTCGTTGAATACGGCAATCTCTTCAAGGTAAACTCGGGACTTCGCGAAACCGAGCACGCTGAGGAGGAAATGCGCGAAAAATTCGGCGTTGACCACGCTATCCTCATGACAAGCGGTCACGCAGCACTCACCTCCGCACTCATTGCACTCGGTCTCGGCCCCGGCGACCAGGTTATCGTTCCGGCTTACACCTATATTTCAACTGCACTCGCAGTTGTCGGTGCAGGCGCAATTCCGGTAATCGCAGAGGCTGACGAAACTCTCACAATTTCCCCCGAGGATATTGAAAAGAAGATCACCAAGCACACAAAGGCAATCATGCCAGTTCACATCCAGGGCTTCCCCTGCAATATGGATGCAATCATGGCAATTGCAAAGAAATATAACCTCAAGGTCGTTGAAGATGCCTGCCAGGCAGACGGCGGCTACTATAAGGGTAAGCGCCTCGGTACCATCGGTGATGCCGGAGCATACAGCTTCAACTATTTCAAGGTAATTTCCTGCGGCGAGGGCGGCGCACTCCTTACAAACGACCGCAATGTATTTGAGCGTGCGCTCATTTATCATGACAGTGCAGCCGTTGCATACTTCGGAAACCAGCTCGACGGCGTTGAATCTCACCTCTTCTGCGGAACAGAGTACCGTACAAATGAGATCAATGCGGCAATTCTCCGCAAGCAGCTCGTTCGTCTTGACGGCATCCTCGCAGGTCTCAGAAAGAACAGAGATTATCTTCAGGCAGAGCTTGCAGGTCTTTGCGAATTCGTACCCGATAACGACGTTAAGGGCGGCTGTGCAACAACTCTTGCGATCCGTTTTGATACTGCTGAAAGAACCAACAAGTTCATGGAAGATCTCAAGGCAAAGGATCTCGGATGCACTGTTCCGATTAACACCGGAAAGCACATCTATTCCAACTGGACTCCCATCATTAACAAGGTTGGCGCACTCCATCCGCTCATGGACCCGTTCAAGATGGAAGCAAACAAGGACCTCATCCCCGAATACACAGTTGATATGTGCCCGAAGACTCTCGATCTTCTCGCGAGAAGCGCATACATCAACGTAAGACCCGACTGGTCTGACGAAGAACGCGAAAACATTCTTAACATCATCAAGGGTGCACTCGCATAACTTATGAAAAACAAAAACTGCCGAGCCCAAAGTTTTGAGGCTTGGCAGTTTTTTTGTAAAATATGCGATTCCATAGATAAAATGAAATCGCATATTTTTAGAGTATTAAATTCAAAAAATCTTAAATTTTCCACATATTTTACGCAGATTTATTCGGCAGAATCAAAATTAAGCCCCACAGCATAAAGTGCTTTTTTATTTTCGCTGACCTTACTTGAATCTATTCCTTGAATTTTTTTCATGTACTTCTTAACCTGCTTGGTTTTGTGCAATAAAATATCAACGAAGCGAACGAACCACATAACCGGTAATAAAATCGGAGCTTTTTCTAATATATTGTAATTTTTCTTCATTGCTCTCAATGGCAAAAAGGCACTCTTTAATATCTTGTTCAATCTTATTTTTAAAGCCGTTTTTTCTCCGTTACGCAGTGCACGGTTTACAATAGCCATTTCAGCGGTACCGTATTGTCCGCTGTTGAATATCACCCCAGTTATTAAATCAGTTATTTCAGTGTCTTCTTCGCCGTTAAACCAAACATCAGTTACCTTTAAGTTATTT
>JAZQXA010000046.1:0-18451 GCA_045632605.1 Candidatus Flemingiibacterium sp.
GGTACCGCTGTTAACGTACAGGCAATGGCATTCGGTAACATGGATGATGACTGCGGAACAGGCGTTGCATTTACACGTGACCCTGCTACAGGCGAAAAGAAGCTCATGGGTGAGTTCCTCACCAACGCACAGGGCGAAGACGTTGTTGCAGGCGTTCGTACACCTATGCCTATCGCTGAAATGGCTAACAAGTTCCCGGCTGCATTCGAAGAATTCAAGAAGGTTTGCGAGATTCTCGAAAACCACTATCACGATATGCAGGATATGGAGTTCACCATCGAAAACGAAAAGCTCTATATGCTCCAGACCAGAAACGGAAAGAGAACAGCTCCCGCAGCTCTCCAGATTGCTGTTGACCTCGTTGCTGAAGGCCACAAGACCAAAGAAGAAGCAGTTCTCATGATCGACCCCAGAAACCTCGATACACTTCTCCATCCGCAGTTTGACGCAAAGGCTCTCAAGGCTGCAACTCCTATGGGCAAAGGCCTCGGCGCTTCCCCCGGAGCTGCTTGCGGTCAGATCGTATTCTCCGCAGAGGATGCAGAGGCTTGGAAGGCAGCAGGCAAGAAGGTTGTCCTCGTTCGTCTTGAAACCTCTCCCGAAGATATCACCGGTATGAAGGCTGCTCAGGGTATCCTGACTGTCCGCGGCGGTATGACCTCTCACGCAGCCGTTGTTGCTCGCGGTATGGGTAAGTGCTGCGTTTCCGGATGCGGCGACATCGCTATGGACGAAGAAAACAAGAAGTTCACTCTCGCAGGCAAGACCTTCACCGAGGGCGACTACATCTCCATCGACGGTTCCACCGGTAACATTTACGACGGTATCATTCCTACCGTTGACGCTGAAATCTCCGGCAACTTCGGCACAATCATGGGTTGGGCTGACGAGTTCCGTACTCTCAAGGTAAGAACAAACGCTGATACTCCCGCTGATGCAAAGAAAGCTCGCGAGCTTGGTGCAGAGGGTATCGGTCTTTGCCGTACCGAGCATATGTTCTTCGAAGCAGACAGAATCGCTGCTTTCCGTGAGATGATCTGCTCCGACACTGCTGAAGAAAGAGAAGTTGCACTTGCAAAGATTCTTCCTTATCAGCAGTCTGACTTCGAAAAGCTCTATGAAGCTCTCGAAGGCAACCCTGTATGTATCCGTTTCCTCGATCCTCCGCTTCATGAGTTCGTTCCTACCACCGAAGAGGACATCGCTGCTCTCGCAAAGGCACAGAACAAGAGTGTTGAGGACATCAAGGCTCTCATCTCTTCTCTCCATGAGTTCAACCCGATGATGGGTCACCGCGGATGCCGTCTTGCAGTAACATATCCTGAAATCGCTGCAATGCAGACCAAGGCTGTTATCCGTGCGGCTATCAATGTTAAGAAGGCTCACGCTGACTGGAACGTAGTTCCCGAAATTATGATTCCTCTCGTTGGCGACGTTAAGGAGCTTAAGTATGTTAAGAGCGTCGTTGTTGCAACTGCTGATGCTGAAATCGCTGCTGCAGGCGCTGACCTTAAGTATGAGGTTGGTACAATGATCGAAATTCCTCGTGCGTGCCTCACTGCTGACGAAATTGCTGCTAACGCAGACTTCTTCTGCTTCGGTACAAATGACCTTACTCAGATGACATACGGCTTCTCCAGAGATGACGCAGGTAAGTCCCTCGGCGCATACTATGATGCAAAGATCTTCGAGAACGATCCTTTTGCAAAGCTCGACCAGACCGGGGACGGCAAGCTCATGAACATGGCTGTAACCCTCGGCAGACCCGTAAATCCCAAGCTTCATGTTGGTATCTGCGGTGAGCACGGCGGTGACCCCACATCCGTTGAGTTCTGCCACAAGGTAGGTCTTGACTATGTATCCTGCTCGCCGTTCCGCGTGCCGATCGCACGTCTTGCTGCGGCTCAGGCTGCTATCAAGGGCTAATATCCCATATATAAACATTGTCCGCCCGGATTTTCCGGGCGGATTTTCTATATAACAAAGAGAAATAAATAGCAGAAACTGCTTGAAAGATATTTGAAATTACTGTATAATAATTTATAGACAAGGTGATATACGGATTCATTTTTTGATTCACACCATACAGCTTCAAACGTGATAACACAAGCAAAACCGAATCCGGGTCAATATTTCAAAAAAGGCGGAATAGAATGAAAAAAATCTGCATCCACGTCATACTCTTCATCTCGCTTATACTAATTTTCTGGTCAACGCTCGTCATAGGTTCTTATATACCAAACGAACGTATTTACGATAATTTCGTACGTTCCGCCGAGAATTACCGGGATAAAGAACCGTACACATTCCACAGCGGCGCAAAGCTGAATTCCATTGCAGACAACTATGCTGACTCTATACTGCTTAATATTGCATGGAATATGGGAACCGGCGATTTACCGTTTGCCGCCTCGCTCAATACACGCTATTATAACGGCGACAATCACGGCGAAAATATCGGACTTTACCTCACAGTAACCGAGAACACCGCCCCCAATACCGATTATACACGTTATTGGCACGGGAATGCCGGAATTGTCCGTATACTGCATTTGTTCACCGACGTAAACGGTGTACGCACCATCGGCTTCTGCACCGCACTGCTCTTTATTATCTTGACAGCAATAGTGCTCATGAAAAAGCAGCATACTGACATCGTTATATTCCTGCTCATTTCCCTTTCAGCAGTGCAGGTATGGAACATTCGCCTTAGCATGGAGTATCAGGCTGTCTTCATTATAACATTCATGCTCTGTCCGCTGTTCTTGATTTTAGAGCGCAAGGATGATATGTATCTGATTTTGCTGTCTGTCGCCTCCGGCACAGCGGTCGCATTCTTCGATTTTCTCACAACAGAAACGCTGACACTTTTACTGCCGCTAATTCTCGTCACCGCAGTACGGGCAAAAGAAAACCGGCTTTACAGCACGAAACCAACTCTGCTGTTGCTATTAAAATGTGCTCTTGGCTGGGGGTGCACATATGCAGGAGCATTCATATTAAAATGGACTGCGGCATCCATAGTATCAGGAGAAAATGAGTTTCTCCTCGCCCTTTCATCTGCCGGAGAACGTATCGGCGGTGAGGTAACAGCCGCCGTCAAGCCAAACTCGTTCCTCTCGGCAATATCCGCAAATCTTACAGTAATCACCGGAGGAACATCTCGTGTGGAACCGGGAAGAATTGCCCTCTTCATCATTCCAATACTGCTTGTACTTTTTTCGCTCTGGTATCTGCTCCGCACAAGCAAAAGTAACCGAGCGGCATCAGTTTCGCTGACTCTGCTTGTTCTGCCGGTGTTTGCCCGTTACCTTATCTTAAATAACCACTCATATATGCATGAATTTTTCACTTACAGAGCACTAGCCGCCCCCATACTTTCACTGCTTCTGCTTGTATGGTCTAATATCAAATTGCCTAAAGGAAAGCGGGTAAACCGCAAATGAAAGAATTCACGTTTTTAATTCCCTGTCTTAATGAAGAACGCTCGCTCGGCTTTTGTATAAACGAAATCAAGACAGCCATACAACGCCTTAATCTTGATGCGGAAATTCTCGTTGCTGACAACGGTTCAACCGATAATTCGAAAAAAATTGCCGCAGAAAACGGTGCAAGACTAATTAATGTTGAAAAGAAAGGCTACGGCGCCGCACTTCTCGGCGGCATCAATGCGGCAGAGGGACGTTATATAATAATGGCAGATGCAGACGGAAGTTATGATTTCGGTCACCCGGAGCTATTCATAAAAGCTCTGCATGAGGGCTATTCACTCGTTGTGGGCAACCGTTTTGCCGGAGGTATAGAAAAGGGTGCAATGCCGTTCTCACACCGGATTGGCGTACCGTTTCTGTCGATACTTGCAAGACTGCGCTTTCATGCGCCAATCGGTGATTTTCACTGCGGTCTCCGTGCCTTTGATGCGGAATATGCACGAAAACTCCGCCTTAAATGTCCGGGAATGGAATTTGCAACTGAAATCATTGCCGAATTTGCCGCCGACGGTGCGAAAATCTGCGAAGTACCAACCATCCTTCGCAAGGATATACGGGAAGGCAAACCTCATCTGCGTACCATTCGCGACGGTTTCAGACATCTTTATTTTATATGCTTCAAAAAGCCGATTTAATCCGCAGGATATTTCTGCGGATTTTTTTGTTTTCGAATGTATATTTTGACAGTAAGTTTTTTGTGAAAAAACTCTTGACATGAGGGCGAAAAGATGCTATAATATATGGTGGATAAATGCTGTGATGAAGAGAGTAACATTTGGCAAGCTTGCAGAGAGCCGTCGGTCGGTGTAAGACGGCAGTGAACCTTATGTGAAAAACACTTCGGAGCCTGCGGAAGAAAGCGACAGTCTTTGCCGTGAGTAGAACCGCACGTTGATCGCGTAAAGATTTTAATTAAGGTGGACCGATTTCGGTCAATTTGGGTGGTATCGCGGAAGCTGTCTTTCGTCCCATGTTTTGGGCGAGGACGGTTTTTTTGTTTTTGTCCATACATCAACCACTATTTTTATATGGAGGAATATACCATGTTAAGAACACACACCTGTAATGAACTCACTAAAGAAAATATCGGCGAAAAGGTAACTCTCACCGGTTGGATTGACACTGTGCGCGACCACGGCGGCGTACTTTTCGTTGACCTTCGCGACCACTACGGAATCACGCAGATTGTCGTAAACGACGACTCTATGATTGCCGGTATGCCGAAGGAAACTGTAATTTTAGTTGAGGGCAATGTCACCGAGCGCGATGCTGAAACCGTTAACGCAAAGCTCGCAACCGGTATGATTGAAGTCCGTGCCGACAAGATTGAAGTCCTCGGTCCGGTTAAGCTCAATCTTCCCTTCGAAATCCAGACCTCAACCGAAACACGTGAGGAAGTACGTCTTAAGTACCGTTACCTCGACCTTCGCAACAGAAAAATTCACGATAATATCGTTCTTCGCTCGAAGATTCTTTCCTATCTCCGTTCGCAGATGGAAGAACTCGGATTCCTCGAAATCCAGACTCCCATTCTCACGGCTTCCTCTCCCGAGGGTGCTCGTGACTACCTTGTTCCGAGCCGTAAGCACAAGGGCAAGTTCTATGCACTTCCCCAGGCTCCTCAGCAGTTCAAGCAGCTTCTGATGACCTCCGGCTTCGACCGTTATTTCCAGATTGCTCCCTGCTTCCGTGATGAGGATGCACGTCAGGACAGATCGCCCGGAGAATTCTATCAGCTCGACTTCGAAATGTCCTTTGCAACACAGGAGGATGTTTTCGCAGTTGCGGAAAAGGTTGTTTACAACACATTCAAGAAATTTTCGGATAAGCCCGTATCCGAGCCGCCCTTTAAGCGTATCCCGTTTGCAGAGTCGATGCTCAAATACGGTACTGACAAGCCTGACCTCAGAAATCCTCTTGAAATCAAGGATCTCACAAACTTTTTCGCATCTCACGACTTCCTTGAAATTAACGGCCGCACAATTCCCTTTAAGAATAAACTCGTTCGCGGTATCGTTGCCAACTATCTCGTTAAGAAAGACGGTGACGGCGACGGTAAAAAGGCGTTTGAAAAGGCAATTGACCTTTATTCACGCAGCATCGGAATGAAGTTCGGATGCGGATATATCACCCTCGAAGACGGCGAATATAAAGGCCCGATCGCAAAGTTCCTTTCAGATGCAGAGAAGGCAGAGCTTACCGAGCTTTGCGGAGTAAAGGAAGGCGACTCCATCTTCTTTATCAGCGACGCCCCCACAGTCATCAACTCGCTTGCAGGTCAGATGCGTACCTGGATCGCAAATGAGCTTAACCTTATTAACAAGGATGCATTCGAATTTTGCTTCATAGTTGACTTCCCGATGTATGAACGCAATGAGGAAACGGGTAAAATAGATTTCACACACAATCCCTTCTCAATGCCGCAGGGTGGTATGGATGCGCTTATGAACAAGGATCCGCTTGACATTTTCGCATATCAGTACGACATCGTTTGCAACGGCGTTGAGCTTTCGTCCGGTGCTGTTAGAAACCATAACCCCGAAATCATGAAAAAGGCATTTGAGATTGCGGGATACGGCGAAGAGGACGTCAAGGCAAAATTCGGCGCGCTCTACACCGCATTCAGCTACGGTGCTCCTCCTCACGCAGGTATGGCACCCGGCGTTGACCGTATGATAATGCTTATCGCAGGCGAGGAAACCATCCGTGACGTTATCGCATTCCCTCTTAACGGAAACGCACAGGATCTCATGATGGGTGCGCCCGGTGAAGTTACCGAGCTTCAGCTCCGTGAGGTTCACATAAAGGTTCGCGACTAAATTTTCGAACACCTTATTGCAAAAAATTACGAAAGGATGAAATATATGCTTATTACCGACAAAGAATCCTTCGCACGCTTAAAGAAACTAAATCAGCTCGCACTTACCGAAAAGGAAGACGCGGCTGTAATCGAATTTTTCACTGCACGCAACTCCGATATCAAGGCTATGGATGCCGTGGACACCGAAAATGTCGAGCGCATGGTTCACGTCATGCCGATGGTAACGGTTGTTCGTGAGGACAAGGAAATCAAGCTCTTCACCCGTGATGAGCTTCAGAAATCCGCACCCGAATCCTATGAGGGTTACTGGCAAGTGCCCCGTCTGGTCGAATAAGGAGGGAATGAAATGAAACTTTATTTAGCAAAAAATGAATCTGTAAAATCCCCCTCTGTCGTACTTGACGATATGATTCTCACAAGCGACCTGCCAACAACCGGCGGCTCGAAAATGCTTGAAAATTACATGAGCCTTTTCGGCGCATCTGTAATCGAAAAGCTCACTGCAGCAGGATACTCTGTTGCAGGAAAAGCAAATATCGGTGAGTTCGGAATCGACCTTCTCGGCGAAACCTCATATTTCGGTGCTGTCACCGATGAAAACGGCAAGCTTACCGGCGCATCTGCCGAGCTTGTAAAATCCGGTGAAGTTACAGCAGCTCTCGGACTTGACGTAAACGGCGCAGAAAGACGTGCCGCCGCAATGAGCGGACTCGTTTATGTAAAGCCGACTTACGGCACAGTATCGCGTTACGGTACTATTCCGGCGGCTTGCTCCGGTGAAACAGTTGGCGTAACTGCAAAGACTATAGCTGACTGCAAGGCTGTACTCACGTCAATTGTCGGTCACGATGACAAGGACGGTACTTCTCTTCCCGAAGAAAAATGTGCGCTTGTTAAGGATGCTCCTGCATCGCTTAAAAAGGTTGCCGTTATAAAATCGCTCACAAAGGATATCGACACCGCTTCGCGTGAAAAGCTTGAAGCTGTAAAGGCATCGCTCACAGCGGCAGGCGTAAGCGTTGACGAAATCGACTGCGATGTGCTTGCATACGCGAAAACTGCATGGGGAATACTCATGTGCGCAGAGCTTTGCAACAACGTATCCCGTTATGATGGCGTAAAATACGGTCACAGAACCGAAAATTATAAGACCATCGGGGAGCTTTATACAAACAGCCGCACAGAGGCATTCGGCGAGCTTACAAAGACCGCTGTACTCTACGGCTCGGAAACCCTCTCCGACGACAACTATATGCCCGTATACGACAAGTCACTCCGCGTACGCAGAGTTATCGTTGAAGCTTTTGAAAAACTCCATGCAGAATATGATGCAGTAATCATCCCTGCTTCTTCCAAAGCGGCATATACCGTGGCTGACACTGATGCTAACAAGTATATTTCGTTTGACGAAGCACTCTATACTGCACCGGCATCCATTTCGGGACTTCCCACTGTCGTTGCCGGCGGCGTACAGTTCATCGGAAAGGCATTTTCCGAGAACACGCTCTTTGAAGCAGCAAAAATAATTGAGGAGGGCAAATAAATGAGATACGAAACCGTCATCGGTTTGGAAGTTCATGTTGAGCTTGCAACCGAATCGAAAATTTTCTGCTCCTGCTCCGCAAAATTCGGCGGCGAACAGAATGACCACGTTTGTCCTGCCTGCTGTGGTATGCCCGGTATGCTTCCGGTTGTCAACAAGCACGTTGTTGACCTCGGCATGACCGCCGGTATGATGCTTAACTGCCATATCAACCGCACCACCACATTCGATAAAAAGAGCTACTATTATCCCGACCTGCCCTGCTCGTATCAGACCACACAGTGGTTTGCGCCCGTTGCAGTAAACGGTCTTGTTGATATCGAAACCTCAAAAGGCAAAAAGTCAATCAGAATTAAGCAGATTCACATGGAGGAGGACGCAGGAAAGCTCGTTCACGACGACTGGACCGACACTTCCCTCGTTGACTTCAACAGAACAAGCGTACCGCTTATCGAAATCGTTTCCCAGCCCGACCTTTCGAGTGCAGAGGAAGTTATCGCTTATCTCGAACGTCTGCGTTCACTGCTCCGCTTTGCAAAGGTTTCAGACTGCCGCATGGAGCAAGGCTCGATGAGATGCGACGTTAACCTTTCTGTCCGTCCCGAAGGTTCTGATAAGCTCGGCGTTCGCACCGAGATGAAGAACATGAACTCGCTTACTGCCATCACCCGTGCGATTGAATACGAGGTTGCACGTCACATTGATGCAATCGAAAACGGCACAGAAGAGCTTGTTCAGGAAACACGCCGCTGGGACGATGTCAAGGGCAAATCCTATGCGATGCGTAACAAGGAAACAGCCGGCGACTACCGCTATTTCCCTGACCCCAACATCATGCCCGTTGTTATCGATGACGAGTGGTATGCCGGAATTAAGTCAACACTTCCCGAGTTTCCAGAAATCAAGCGTGCAAGATATATCGGCGAGCTTGGACTCACCGAATATGATGCCGACCTTCTTGTTGCAAGCCGTGCATTCTGCGATTGCTTTGAAGCGGCATACGAAGTCTGCGGCTCGGCAAAGGAAGTTGCAAATTGGCTTATTTCCGACTGCATGAACATCTTAAACCGCAAGCAGATGACCGTTGACGAATTAAAGCTCGACGGAAAATCACTCGGCGAGCTGATAAAGCTCTGTATGGACGGCAAGGTAAACCGCGGAAACGCAAAGAAGATTCTTACTGAAATGTTTGAATCCGACACAGTTATAAACCCGCTTGAATACGCCGAAAAGAACGGCCTCATCGTTTCCAATGACACCGGAAAGATGGATGAAGTTATCAAGGCGGCAGTTGCGGCTGACCCGAAAGCCGTCGCTGATTTCAAGGGCGGCAAGGAAAAAGCACTTTTAGCAATCTTCGGCAAGTGCATGAAAGAGCTTAAAGGCAACTGCGACCCGCAGATGCTCCGCGAAGCACTTCTCAAATATATTGACAGCATATAACAGAATTGTTCCCCCGTCATGGGGGAACTTTTTATTTCTCACTTGAAAATTATCACAAAATATGATACAATATAAAAAAAGCATAAGGAGCACCCTATGACAAAAATTAGTTTACCTTACGGAAAAGAATATATAACTGCCGAAATCCCCGAAAACCGTCTGAACGCCGTTCTCGTTTCGCGCCTGCACGGCTACAAAGCAAATGTAAGCGAGGATGAACTGATACAAAATGCCATCTCGAATCCTATCGGTTCTGCACCACTTCATGAGCTTGCACAAGGCAAAAACAAGGTTGTCATCATAGCAAGCGACCACACGCGTCCCGTCCCGAGCAAGGTGATAATTCCGCCGATGCTTGAACAAATTCGGCGCGGCAATCCCGATGCAGATATAACACTTCTTATCGCAACCGGCTGTCACAGAGGAACAACCCTGTCGGAGCTTCGTGAAAAATTCGGTGACGACATTGTAAACCGTGAAAAAATTGTTGTGCATGACTGTTCTGATAAAAACAATCTTGTCACTATCGGAACACTCCCGTCAGGAGGAAAGCTTGAAATAAACAGACTCGCATACGAAGCCGACCTGCTCGTTTCTGAGGGCTTCATAGAACCTCATTTTTTTGCAGGATTCTCAGGCGGCAGAAAGAGCGTACTCCCGGGAATTGCAAGCCGCGAGTCAGTCCTTGCTAATCATTGCTCGGAATTTATAGCTCATCCAAAGGCGCGCACAGGAATACTTGAAAATAACCCTATACATAACGATATGCTCTGGGCGGCAAAGGCGGCAAAGCTCGCGTTCATCGTGAATGTCGTCATTGATGATAATAAACGTCCGATTTTCGCAGTTGCAGGTAACGTTGAATCCGCGCACAAAAAAGGATGCGAATTTCTGTCAAGTCTTTGCACAGTCAAGGCAGCGTCTGCCGATATAGTTATCACAACAAACGGCGGATTTCCGCTTGACCAGAACATATATCAGGCTGTTAAAGGCATGACCGCAGCAGAAGCAACTGTAAAAGACGGCGGTGTTATCATTATGCTCGCAAAATCCAACGACGGTCACGGCGGCGAAGCGTTTTACCGCCAGCTCGCTGATGAACCGAACATTGACAAAACGATGAATCTTTTTCTCTCACGAAACAGAAACGAAACTGTACCCGATCAGTGGCAGACACAAATATTCCTCCGCGTGCTGAAAAAAGCAAGTGTAGTCTACATATCAGATGCACCTGATGATATGATACGGAATATGCACATGACACCGGCGCACTCCGTTGAAGAAGCACTTCGTGTTGCGGAAAATTTACTCAACAACAAAAACGCATCAGTCACCGTCATACCCGACGGAGTTTCGGTTATGGTTACCGAATAAATAATGTGAGCAGTTCAATCGACCTGCTCTTTTTTATTTACTATCCGCCTCTGCACGGTGCTTTTTTCCGACACTTACAGAAACACTTCCGCGTTTTATGAGGTCAGAGCCGAATTTTTTTCGTATATCGTCAACAGTTCTGTCAAGCTTCCGTTCACGCTCAAGATACCGTTCGCGTTCCTCGTCGGGAAATAAGCTTAACTGTTCTGCGTGTCCTCGGTCAAGCTCTGTAAGCGAAAGTCCAAGCAGCCGAAGCGGAGTTTTTCCGTTCCATAATTCACGAAGCAGGCTCACAGCCTCGCGGTGTACCTCACCTGTAATATCTGTAGATTCCGGCAATTTCTTTTGATGCGACCGATTGACAAATTCACTCGTTCTTATCGAAACCGAAAGACAGTAAGCCCTCACACTGTCCGCACGGAGTCTGGATGTAACGCTGTCTGCAAGCGCAAGCATAACCGCATCCGCAGCTTCATATGAAGTTACATCTTCTTCCAGCGTCGTTGAATTACTGTAACCCTTTGCCTCCTCTGGCACTTCAAGCACAGGTGAGGTGTCAATTCCGTTTGCACACCGATGAATATACTCCCCTTGCTTAACTCCCAGAAACGAAATCAGCGTATTTATGTCACACTTCGCGGCATCACCGATTTTATAAATTCCGTGACGTGTAAGCTGTTCAGCCGTTGCACCGCCGACACCGAAAAGCTCCCTGACCGGAAGTCCCCACATTTTCGTGGGTATTTCTTCAGGAAACAGTGTGTGCACCTTGTCCGGCTTTTCAAAATCGCTTGCCATTTTTGCGCAGAGCTTATTTTCGCCGATACCGATATTTACTGTGAAACCAAGTGTGTCGCGTATCTCATTTTTTATCGTATAAGCAACAGCAACCGGGTCTGAATAAATTTTCTCCATTCCGCTCATATCGAGAAAGCATTCATCAATCGAATACTTCTCAACAACCGGAGTATATTTTTCGCATATCTCCATAAACGCCCGTGAGCAGGCAACATACAGCGAAAAATCCGGCTTTGCAAGCACAAGCTGCGGACATTTTCGAAGTGCCATACCGACCGGTTCTCCGGTTTTTACACTATACTTTTTCGCCGGAATGGATTTTGCAAGCACAACCCCACGTCTTGTATCCCTATCACCGCCAATTGCCGACGGGATAAGCCGCAAATCGGGCAATCCCTCTTTAACGCGCTTCGTCGCTTCCCACGACAAAAACGCACTGTTTACATCAACATGAAAAATCAGCCGCCGCAACTCATCCGCCTCCCACCCCGAACATTTGTTCTTTTATTATATCATACATTTCCCCAAAAATCAAGAGCAAAATCAAATTTCCATAAAAAAATTGAAGCTGCCGAAAAAATGACAGCTTCAATTTTAATTTATTCAATTGGCTTGTAAAGACGCATAATCTGCATTGCGGTGTTAATGCCGTCAACAGCCGCACTGGTGATACCTCCGGCATACCCAGCACCCTCTCCGCACGGATAAAGATTGTCTGCTGCAGATGCAGTCAAGGATTCACCGCGCAGGATTCGCACGGGTGAGGATGTTCGTGTTTCAACGCCGGTGAGTACCGTATCGCGTGAATCGAAACCACGGATTTTCTTTCCGAAATTGCAGAATCCGCGTTTTAACATATCCGTGACAAACGGCGGAAGTATCGACGACATATCACAAAGCGTATATATTCCGTTTCGGTATGTCGGCTGAACCCTCGTTGGTTCGGTGAAATTTGATGTTTTTCCGTCGAGAAAATCGCCAAGTGTTTCAAGCGGTGCACGGTAATCGTGCTCACCTGTGTCAGCAGCATTGTATGCGGCACGTTCAAGGCTGCGCTGAAAATCCACGCCGGCTTTCCATGTACCGCCTATGTCTTCGGGGAATACAGAAACAACTATTGCCGCATTAGCGTTTTTGCCGTCGCGTGCATAGCGGCTCATTCCGTTTGTAACGATGCCGCCTTCTTCGCTTGCGGAAGCCATAACCTCGCCGCCGGGACACATACAAAAGCTATATACGCCGCGCGCCGTGTCGGAAACGATCCCCTCTTCTTTTTCCCGGTATGAAAGTGCATATTCTCCGGGTGGAAGTATACGTTTTCCGGTTTTATCACAAAGCTCCGCCGCATCTCCGTAAAGTGCCGTATCAATGTCACTTTGCAGATGCTCTGCACGAACACCGACCGAAAACGGCTTCGGTACAAGCATAACACCACGTGACGCAAGCATATCGTAAGTATCACGCGCACTATGCCCGACAGCCAAAACCACCGCACCGCACTCGATTTCCGAAAATCCGCCGCGAGCTTCGGTCTTAACCGAGCTTACATGACCGTTTGAAGCTGAAATGTCACAAAGCTTGGTGTTGTAGTGAATCTCACCGCCAAGCTCACATATTCTGTTCGCGATACCGTCAACAACCGAAAGAAGTCTATCCGTTCCGACGTGCGGTTTTGCAAGCCAGAGTATCTCCTCAGGTGCGCCGAATTCAACAAAACGCTCGAGAACATATGAGCAGCGTGAATCGTTTATCCGTGTAACAAGCTTACCGTCTGAAAATGTACCAGCACCGCCTGCTCCGAACTGAATATTTGTTTCGGTATCGAGCTTGCCGGTTTTTATAAATCTTTCCACCGCCTCACAGCGCGATTTAACATCCGCTCCACGTTCAATAACTACCGGGCGGTAACCGTTCTCGGCAAGAATCAGCGCGGCAAACATTCCGGCAGGACCGAAACCGACAACAAGCGGTCTTGCACCGAGTGCTTTGCTGCCGTATTCGACCGCAAGCGATTCACGCCGAACCGCTTCGGTGTCTTTAAGTGCTGTTATCTTACTGTATTTACGGTCATTTATATCACATTCGACCACAACCGACATAACGAAGGTCGGAAGTTCTCCACTGCGCTTTCTTGCATCAATCGAGCGCTTGTGAAGTGCCGCCGAAATATATTCCACGTCAGTCAGCGACAGCCGCCGCCGTGCCTGAATGAAGGCATCTTCAATCGGCGCGGTCAGCGGCAGTCTGATATTTTTTACTATTATCTGTCTTTTCATATCACTTTACCTTAACATCAAGCGTATATTCACCAAGCTCGTATATGCTTCCGGCAAGTGCATCGCTGAACGATATCGAAACGGGGACAGATACCGTTCCCGTAACATTACTTAAGTAATCGAGATTAACCGTGGCTGTAACAAAATCCGGGTCGTCAAAAAGGAACTGTATCGAACGCGGAGTGCCTCTGAATCTCACGGTTATCTGCGGAGATTCAAGCTCATATTCGATGCCGTCAGTGTTTATTACCGACAGATTTGAAACAACAACATCACGTGCAACCGTTCCCTTATGCTTGATTTCAATATCAGCATTGCGGCTGCCGATAATTTCAGTGCCGTCGGGAACATTGATTGCAATATTTTTAAGGAGCGTATCCTCGGTTATTTTCTTTTCGTCAAGCTCGGCAATTTCTATGCTGTCAATATCCTCAAGAATATCCGGTTCGCCTTTGATGCGAACAGTGGACGGATTTATTGTGATATTAACATTATTGCTGTTATAATAACCGTATTTATATCCCACCGTAAGCGGAACTTCCTTCTCGGTGTATACGGGAATTCTTACCGAAACCTCGCTCGTTTGCATTCTGATATAAGGGTTTGATATCGGAGAACCACTCTTGTCGAGAAGTACAAGTTTGCCGGTTGCAGTAAGCGACTTGCTTATACGTCCGAGTTCGAGAGTCACCTTTGCACATTCAATTTTGTCAAGTTCTTCACTCGGTCCGGTAACATTAACCGTTTCTATACTCGGTTCAAGCTCACCGAGCTTATATGCCGACTCTATTGAATATATCGGATCCACTACAACCGGAACACTTACAGCAGCGCGTTTGTCGATATAAAGCTCAACATAGTTTGCAGACTGTCCCCCAACTGTAATGCCGTTCGGAACAGAAACGTGTATCTGAAGCGAATATTCGCCCGCCTCGCTAATCTCACCTGCATCAACATATGCGGTAATATCGTTAACTGAAAGTCCGTTTATATCCGGCTTTTTGCCGCTTACGGAAATGTCAAGCATATAGCCGTATCCGCTGATTACCGAAAGGCCAAGCTCTGTATCTATGTCATCAAGATTGCGAATATCAACCGGAATGTCTGTAAACGTCTTATCAATTATCGCGGTATCGGTGCTTACAGCGTAGAACCAAAGCACCACAGCGGCAACAACACAAAGCACCTTGGCAGTAATATTATTGAATTTACTTGTAGTTGCCTTGTATTCTCCGCCCGATTCATCGGTGTGCCGCTCATTCTCGCCGGACACCGGAATTTGTTTGTTATCATTTTCCATACGATAAAACCCCGTAAATCTTATTCATCCGATTTTGTGCTTTTTTCGGTTTTGTCTTCTTTTCTCGAAAAGCGCGATATAACTTTTTTGCCTTTCACTGCGGAGCTGTCATCTGTAACAAGAAGACGTATCAGCTCGGCTTTCAAGGTATTATAGCTGTAATTTCTCTTAAGATGTCCCTCAAGAGCTATCGAAATATTTCCCGTTTCCTCTGAAACAACAATAATGACAGCATCACTGTTTTCACTCATGCCTATTGCCGCACGGTGACGTGTGCCGAGATCCTTGATTATATCATCGTTTGTCGAAAGCGGAAGAAAGCATCCTGCCGAATAGATACGCTCATCGCGTATAACCATCGCTCCGTCATGAAGCGGTGCCTTATTGAAGAAAATATTCCGAATAAGGAATGCCGTCGTATTCGCGTTTATGACGGTGCCGCTCTTGATTATATCACCGAGTTTTGTCGAACGCTCGATAACGATAAGTGCACCCGTTTTGTCAAGCGACATATCACACACAGCCTGGGTTATCTCACCGACAAAAGCGATAGTCTGTGAGGTCTGTCCGGATTTTCCCTCACCAATATTGCGAAGTCCGCGAAGCGGTTCTGCACCAACCTTCTCAAGCGCGGAACGCAGCTCCGGCTGAAACACGATGATAAGCGATATAATTCCGACCTGGAACACATTTGACAGAATAAAACCAATTGCGTGCATTTCGAGTATACTGCTCAGCAGCAGTACGAGCATTAATATAAGTATACCTGCAGCAAGCTTTCCGGCACGCCTTTCACGTATGAATTTATAAAGATAATAAAAGACAAATGCGACAATTGCAATGTCGATTATATCAATTATGGAAACCGTGGAGATAATGCTCCACACGTCAGAGAAAAATTGTCTTAAAAATTCCATAGCCGCCATTCCTTTATGCGAACTTGGGGAACACAAAATGCGCAAAACACCCCTTATATATATTGTATCATAAAATCGCCGAAATTTCAAAGTATTCACAAAAATTTAACTTATTAATTTGCAAAAACAATCTATGTAAGTTTTACACAATTCGACATGAAAAAAAGTTAAATAAATTTTCAAAAATGTTCTTTAAATTTAGTTTATTATATGATATAATATAGTATATGCTTTTTGAAACAGGCATATTTCGCAAAATATATACCAAAATCGCCAGAAACGGTGAATAACATGATTGAATCTTTAAAACAACTCAAAAATTTCATAGTCGTCTGCGGACACTTCGGTGCAGGAAAAACCAACTTCGCGGTAAATCTCGCTAAAGCAAAAGCCGCAGAGGGCAGGGATGTAACGCTGATTGACCTCGATATCGTCAACCCGTATTTCCGTGCCGCTGACAACACGGCTGAGCTTGAAGCGCTCGGAATAACGTGTGTCAACCCAGATTTCGCAAATACAAACGTCGATATTCCCTCTCTGCCGGCATCTGTAATGGGGGCTGTGGAAAGGCAGATACGCGAGCCCGAAAGGGTTACAATACTCGATGTCGGCGGCGACAACGGTGCAGTCGCACTCGGTATGTACAACCGCTTCTTCAAAGAGGGCGAGTATGAGCTTCTTTACGTCGTAAACAAATACCGTCCGCTGACAGAGGAAACCGACGATGCCGAATTCATACTGCGCGAGATAGAATATTCGGGACGTCTTCGTGCCACCGGAATCGTGAACAATTCAAATCTCGGCGAGGAAACAACTCCCGAAGATATCAAAGAAACTGTCGCATGGTGCGATGAGCTTGCAAAAAAATGCAAGCTACCGTACATATGTACAGTTGCAATAGACACACTTGAAGGTAAGCTTGACAATATCCCGAATGTGTTCCATATCAAAAATGCCACCAAGCAAATTTTTTAAAAACGGAGGAAATAAAATGAACAGAATTACCTTTAACGAAGATCTCTGTAAAGGCTGCGGACTCTGCGTTCTCGCTTGTCCCAAGAAGATCATCGCGCTCGACACTGATAAGCTCAACAAAAAGGGCTATCATCCGGCACGCATGACCGACATCGAAAAGTGCATTGCCTGCGCTATGTGTGCAACAATGTGTCCCGACGTAGTTATCAAAGTTGAAAAAGACGTATAAGTAAGGAGAATAAAAATGGCTAAGAAAGTACTTATGAAGGGTAACGAAGCTATCGCAGAAGCGGCTATTAAGTCGGGATGTCTGCACTTCTTCGGCTATCCGATTACTCCCCAGACAGAAATTTCCGAATATATGGCAAAGCGTATGCCCAAGGTTGGCGGTCTTTGTCTTCAGGCTGAATCCGAGGTTTCCGCTATCAACATGATCATGGGTGCGGCGGCTTCCGGTTCACGCTGCCTTACATCTTCCTCATCACCCGGAATTTCCTTAAAGAGCGAGGGTATATCCTACCTTGTCGGCTGTGACCTTCCCTGCGTAATCGTTAACGTACAGCGCGGCGGTCCCGGTCTTGGAGGTATTCAGCCCTCTCAGCAGGACTATTATCAGGCAACAAAGGCAAACGGTCACGGCGATGAGCATATTCTCGTTCTTGCTCCGTCTTCTGTTCAGGAAATGGCACAGCTCACAAGCGAAGCCTTTGATATGGCTGACATCTACCGTATGCCTGCAATGATTTTAGCTGATGGTGCGCTCGGTCAGATGATGGAGCCGGTTGACTTCGACGTTATGTCGAAGCGTGAGGTTCCCGAAAAGACATGGGCAACAAACGGCACAGAGGGCAAGCGTAAGAAGAATATCATCAACTCCCTGCTTATCGACCCCGTCGAGCTTGAAAACTCCGTCCTCGCACGTTTCAAGAAATACGACGAGATTGCAGAAAAGGAAGTTAAGTATGAGGAATACAAGTGCGATGACGCTGATATCGTTATCGTTGCTTACGGTATCACCTCGAGAATCTGCAAGACTGCAATTGCTGCAGCTCGTGCAAAGGGCATCAAGGTCGGACTTTTCCGTCCCATCACTCTTTGGCCTTACCCGAAGAAGCAGCTCGGCGCACTCGCTGATAAGGCAAAGCATTTCCTCGTTTGCGAGCTTAACATGGGTCAGATGGTCGATGACGTTAAGGTTGCGACCGAATGTAAGAAGCCGGTTTCGTTCTTCGGACGTACAGGCGGTATGATTCCCTCTCCGGATGAGGTTCTCGCAGAAATCGAGAAGCTCGCCGCAACCCTTTGATACGGAGGTAAACTGAAATGGTAGTATTTGATAAACCGAATTCCCTCTCGCCCGTGCCCTTCCACTATTGCCCGGGCTGTACACACGGCATCGTTCACAGACTCGTTGCAGAAGTTCTCGATGAGCTCGACCTCTGCGGCAAGGCTGTTGGTATTGCACCTGTAGGATGCTCTGTATTCGCATATAATTACTTCGAGTGCGACATGA